>NZ_JBSGCB010000031.1:0-119986 GCF_053601595.1 Nocardia sp. NPDC004711
ACCCAACATCACTTTCTTCCTCTGCAAATTGCGCGTTTGGTCCCTTCAGGGGCGGGCCCCCCCCCGGGGGGGGGCCCCCCCCCCTGCCGGGTGGGATTCGACGATGACGCCGCGTCGGTCAGTTGGCCGTCGCAGGGATCAGTGGCCGTCGCAGGGATCAGTGGCCGCCCCGGGACGCGGAGAACGCCTCAGCCGCGCAGGGACGTGGTGACGGTATCGGCCGCGGCAATGGTGGCGGTGGCCAGCTCGTGCAGGCGGGCGGCGGGGAGATTGGTGTCGGGGCAGGAGACGATCGACGCGATGACCGAGCCGTCGGAGGCGAAGATCGGGGCGGCCACCGAGACGACCGCATTGTGGTCGCCGAGTTCGTCGGGGAGATAGTCGATGGTGATGAGGTCGGCGATCATGGCGCTGAGACGGTGCCGCAGCGGATCGGTGACAGGGGAATGGCGAAGCGCCCCCAGGGCTTCCAGCATGGGGGCGGACTCGTCGGCGAGGCGTTCGACGGAATAGCCGCGGGCGGCGATGACGTCGAGGACCGCGGTGAGGCGGGGGCGGTGGCGCGGGTCGGCGGCCTGCAGCCAGGTCTCCCGCTCGGATTCCGGTGCCCAGGCGATGAATTCGCGGCAGACCGGCGGTGCGAACGGCATCCGGCGGGCGGGGCGGATCCACGGGACCGATGGGGTGCCGAGCACCTCGGTGATGACGATGGCCTCCTGTTCCCGCTCGGCCAGGAAGATGGGGACGCCGTGCGCGGCGGCCAGCGCGTGCATGGGCTCCACGGCCAGACGGCGCAGCGGAAAAGCGGTGTCGGCCCGCCGTGCCACGGCCAGTAGTCCGAGGCCGAGGCTGTAGTTCCCCTCGCTGTCGCGCACGGTCCAGCCGTCGGCGGTGAGCTGGGCGAGCACGGCGTGCGCGGTGGCCCGGGACATGCCGGTGGCGCGCACGATGCGGGCCAGGGAGAGGCGCTCGCCGGAATGCCGCGACAGCAACTCGATCGCCTGCACGACCCGGTGGGTCGGCGGTGAGGCGGGCGCGGAACCTGCTCCGGCCGCCGTTCCCGGTTCGGAAGCCACAGGGGCGGTGGTGGATTCAGGCAACTCGATCCCTGCTGGTGTCGGTCCCGGCGCTGCGGGAGGTTCGCGCCCGATCGTATCGACCGGGGTATCGGTCATCCGCACCGGAGTGGCCCGGATCCGGTGTGCCCGAGCTACTCCGATGCGCGGCAATTCGGGCGCGGGTATTGACCGTCGCCCGGTACCGACTTATCGTCAGTGTCACATTATCGAACAATAGCGTCGAATATTCGACACCGCAAGGTCGAATGACCGGACGGATCGGATGACGCGGCGAATGGGACGAGAGATGCGCACGGGATATGAGCTGTCGCACCTGAACGCCTTGGAGGCGGAATCGGTGCACATCATCCGGGAGGTGGCGGCCACCTTCGAGCGGCCGGTGCTGCTGTTCTCCGGTGGTAAGGACTCGGCGGTCATGCTGGAGCTGGCGCGGCGGGCGTTCTGGCCCGCGCCGTTGCCGTTCCCGTTGCTGCACATCGACACCGGGCGCAATTTCGACGAGGTCATCGACTTCCGGGACCGCACCGTGGCGCGGCTGGGCGCCCAACTGCTGGTCGGCAGCGTGCAGGACGATATCGACGCGGGCCGGGTCACCGAACGGCCGGGTGAGACCCGAAACCGGCTGCAGACCACCACCCTGCTGCGCACCATTCGCGAGCACCGCTTCGACGCGGTATTCGGCGGGGCGCGCCGCGACGAGGAGAAGGCGCGCGCCAAGGAGCGGGTGTTCAGCTTCCGCGACGAGTACGGCGCGTGGGAACCGCGGGCCCAGCGCCCCGAGGTGTGGAACCTCTACAACGGCCGGCACCGCAAGGGTGAGCACATCCGGGTGTTCCCGCTGTCGAACTGGACCGAGCTCGACATCTGGGAGTACATCGACCAGGCCGAGGTGGAGCTGCCGTCGCTGTACTACGCGCACCGGCGCACCGTGGTGGCGCGCGACGGAATGCTGCTGGCGGACAACCGATTTCTGGAGTTCGGCCCGGAGGAGAAGCGCTTCGAGGCCACCGTGCGCTTCCGGACCCTCGGCGATGCCGACTGCACCGGTTGCGTGGAATCCACCGCGGCCGACCCCGCCGAGGTGATCGCCGAAACCGCCGCCACCCGGCTGACCGAGCGCGGCGCCACCCGCGCCGACGACCGCATCTCGGAGTCCGGCATGGAAGATCGCAAGCGAGAGGGCTATTTCTGATGCGTCGCAACCTGTTACGACTGGCCACCGCGGGCAGCGTGGACGACGGTAAATCGACCCTCATCGGGCGGTTGCTGTTCGACTCCAAGAGCCTGTTCAGCGATCAGCTGGATGCCATCGAGCGCGCGAGCCTGTCGCGCGGCGGCGACGGGCCGGACCTGTCGCTGGTGACCGACGGCCTGCGCGCCGAACGCGAGCAGGGCATCACCATCGATGTCGCGTACCGCTACTTCGCCACGCCGCGAAGGAAATTCATCATCGCCGACACGCCGGGGCACGTGCAGTACACCCGGAACATGGTGACCGGCGCCTCCACCGCCGACCTGGCGCTCATCCTGGTCGACGCGCGCAAGGGCGTCTCCGAGCAGACCCGCCGCCACGCCTTCCTGTCCTCGCTGCTGGGGGTCGGCCACCTGGTGCTGTGCGTGAACAAGATGGACCTGGTCGACTGGTCCGAGCAGCGGTTCGAGGAGATCCGGTCGGAATTCGCGGATTTCGCCACCAAGCTGGATGTCGGCGATCTGAGCTTCATCCCGGTGTCGGCGCTGCACGGCGACAATGTGGTGGATCCGTCCGCGCGCACCGCCGACTGGTACCCGGGCCCGCCGCTGCTGCGGCACCTGGAAGAGGTGCACGTGGCCTCAGACCGCAACCTCATCGACAACCGGCTGCCGGTGCAGTACGTCATCCGCCCGCACGGGCAGAGCCAGCGCAGCTACGCGGGCACCGTCGCGGGCGGCATCTTCAAACCGGGCGACGAGGTCGTGGTGCTGCCGTCGGGGCGCACCAGCCGGGTCAACCAGATCTGGGGGCCGGGCGGCGGGAAGGTCGACGAGGCCTTCACCGGTATGGCGGTGTCGCTGACCCTGGACGACGAAATCGATATCGGCCGTGGCGATATGCTCGCCCGGCCCGGCAACCAGCCGCACGCCGATCGTGAGCTCGACGCCATGGTGTGCTGGTTCTCCGACGACACCGAACTGCGGGCCGGCAACTCCTACGCCATCCGCACCGCCACCCAGACCTCCAAGGTGGAGGTGAGCGAGCTGGACTACCGGCTGGACGTGAACACCCTGCACCGGCAGACGGACGCGGATCGGCTGGGGCTCAACGACATCGGGCGCGTCACGATCAAGAGCCGGCAGTCGCTGCTGTTCGACCCGTACCGGGAGAACCGCGCCACCGGCAGCTTCATCCTCATCGACGAGACCACCGATCAGACGGTGGCCGCGGGCATGATCACCGGACGCTCCACGGGCGCACCGCGGGTCGGGCAGAAGGCCTCGAATGTGGTGTGGCACAGCTCCGCCGTGGAGCGCGGGCAGCGGCTCAGCACCGGCGCGACCGTGTGGCTGACCGGGCTGTCGGGCTCCGGGAAGTCCACCATCGCCGTCGAATTGGAGCGGCAGCTCATCGAATCCGGGCAGCCCGCCTACCTGCTCGACGGCGACAACCTGCGGCACGGGCTGAACAAGAACCTCGGCTTCACCGACGAGGACCGCCGCGAGAACATTCGCCGCGTCGCCGAGGTGGCGGCGCTGTTCGCGGATGCCGGCGTGGTCGCCATCGTCTCGCTCATCAGCCCGTTCCGGGCCGAACGGCGCGAGGCGCGCAAGCTGCACGACTCCAGGAATCTGTCGTTCCGGGAGATCTTCGTGGACACCCCGCTCGAGGAGTGCGAGCTGCGCGACTCGAAGGGCCTGTACAAGCGGGCCCGCGCCGGGGAGCTGCGCGAATTCACCGGCATCAGTTCGCCCTACGAGCGGCCGGAATTCGCCGACCTGACCATCACCCCCTCGGCCGGGACGCCGGCCGAGATCGCCCATCGAATTCGAGAGATCCTAGGAATCGCTGAAAGCTGATGACAGATATAGAAAAGGCCGAGCTGCCTCTCACCGAGCCGTTCCTCGCGGCCGTTGCCGAGGCCGAGAAGCTCATCGCCGGCGCCGACTTCATCCGTGACCCGCACGACCTGGCGGAGGGCTACGACTACCTGCAGGCCGGCATCGCTGCGGTGCTGCAGCTGTCGCGGGCGCACGGCACCTCGCACCCGTACCTGGTGACCGCCACCGGGCCCTACACCAAGATGGGCCTCGACAACCCGGACACGTTGTACTACAGCGCCAATATCGAGCCGAACGCGGAATACCTGCTCACCGGCGTGCGCGGCAGCACCGTCGACCTGAGCTTCCAGGTCCTCAAGGGCGACTACACCGCATCCGACGTCCCGAACGGTGACGACGCGTTCGACGACCGGCGGCTGCAGATCGACGCGGACGGCAGCTACCAGCTGCGTTTCGGGCCGCCCAAAGAGAATCCGGAGCCGAACTACTTCGTGCTCCCCGAGGGCGCGTCCATGCTGGCCGTGCGCGAGGTGTACGGCGACTGGAATACCGAGCGCAAGGGCAGCATTCGCATCGAGCGGGTGGACACCATCGGCACCGCGCCGGTCGAGGCGGGCGTGGAACAGCTGCGCAAGCGGTACCGGGCCGCGGGGCGGATGCTGCTGACCCGGGTGCACACCTGGTTCAACTTCCCGAAGTGGTTCTACCTGAACCTGCCGGTCAATACGTTGACCGAGCCTCGGCTCACGCCGGGCGGGCTGAGCACCCAGTACTCCTCCGTCGGGCATTTCGAGCTGGACGACGATCAGGCGCTCATCATCACCGTGCCGAAATCCAATGCGCCGTATCAGGGTTTCCAGCTGGGCAGCCGCTGGTACATCTCCCTGGACTACGTCAACCACCAGACCTCGCTGAATCATCAGCAGGCGCAGGTGGATCCGGACGGGATGATCCGCATGGTCGTCTCGGCGCGGAACCCGGGCGTGGCCAACTGGATCGAGACCACCGGGCGCAAGCTCGGCATCCTCCAGTTCCGCTGGCAGCGGGTCTCGCGGCCGATGACGCCGGAGGACGGGCCGACCATCGAGCTCGTTCCCTTCGACAAAGTGGCTGAACGACTGCCCAACTTCGAACACAATCGGATCGACGAGGCCGGATGGCGCGAGCGGATCGCCGCTCGCCAGCGCGCCTTCGCGGAAAGGATGCTGGGATGAGCCGCCTGAAGACGGGTCTGCTGGCCGACAAGGTCGTGGTGGTCAGCGGCATTGGGCCCGGTCTCGGTCGCTCCATCGCGCTGGAGGCCGCGGCGGCCGGGGCCAAGGTCGTGCTGGCGGCGCGCACCGAGTCGCGGCTGAAGGAGGTCGCCGACGAGATCGCGGCCGAGGGCGGTGCGGAAACCCTCTGCGTGCCCACCGATATCACCGATGAGGCCACGGTCCAGAACCTGGCGAAGCAGACCCTGGAGACCTTCGGCCGGGTCGACGCCCTGGTGAACAACGCCTTCAAGGTGCCGTCCATGAAGCCGCTGGCGCGCACCGACTTCGAGCAGATCCGCGAGAGCGTGGACCTGACCGTGCTCGGCAATCTCCGCATGACGCAGGCGTTCACCGACGGGCTGGCCGAGACCAAGGGCTCGGTCGTCATGGTCAACTCCATGGTGCTGCGGCACTCCGAACCCCGCTACGGCAGCTACAAGGTCGCCAAGGCGGCCCTGCTGGCCATGTCGCAGACCCTGGCGACCGAGCTGGGCGAGAAGGGGATTCGCGTCAACAGCGTGCTGCCCGGCTACATCTGGACCGACCAGCTGAAGTGGTATTTCAGCGAGATCGCCAAGAAGTACGGCATCACCGAGGAACAGGTCTACCAGCAGACCGCGTCCAAGTCCGACCTGAAGCGGCTGCCGCTGCCCGATGAGATCGCCCAGACCATCGTCTTCCTCATGTCGCCGTGGGCCAATGCCATCACCGGGCAGACCATCGACGTCAACTGCGGCGAATACCACGTCTGAGCAAGGAGTTTCACCACTATGAGCGGACGTACCAACGTCGGCACCGTCGAGGATCTGCACCACTCGGCGTCGAAAGTCTGCGGCCTCACCGACTTCGGGTCCGACGACTACCTGGAGGCGCTCGGCGTCCTGCTGGAGTCCTACCAGCGTGACGCCGGGCTCACCGAGCTCGGCTCCAAGATGAGCCGGTACTTCCTGCGCGGGGCGCTCGTCGCCCGCGCCCTGAGCGAAGCCTCCTGGCAGGCCAACCCGGCCTACACCGAAACCCAGGTCACCAGGCCGATTTTCGTGACCGGGCTGCCCCGCACCGGCACCACCGCCCTGCACCGGCTGCTCGCCGCCGACCCGCAGCACCAGGCGCTGGAGATGTGGCTCGCCGACTTCCCGCAGCCGCGGCCGCCGCGCGAGACCTGGGCCGACAATCCGGTCTACCAGGCGGTCGACAAGGGGTTCGCCCAGCACCGGATCGAGAACCCGGAATTCATGGGCGTGCACTACATGACCGCCGCCGAGGTCGAGGAGTGCTGGCAGCTGCTGCGCCAGACGGTGAAATCCATCTCCTACGAGTCGCTGGCCTACCTGCCGAGCTATTCGCAGTGGCTGCGCAAGCAGGACTGGACGGATGCCTATGCGCGGCACAAGGCGAACCTGCAGCTCATCGGCCTGGGTGACAACCGGCGCTGGGTGCTGAAGAACCCCAGCCACCTGTTCGCCCTCGACGCGCTCATGAAGGTGTACCCGGACGCGCTGATCATCCAGACCCACCGCGACCCGGTCACCATCGTCGGCTCCTCGTGCAGCCTGTCCGAGCAGGCCACCGCGGGCTGGTCCACGACCTTCGTCGGCGAGAAGATCGGTGAATCACAGCTCGAACTGTGGTCCCGCGGCCTGCGCGAATTCAATACCGCGCGAGCCCGGTACAACCCGGACCAGTTCCTCGACATCGAATTCGACGAACTCCGCGCCGACCCCTTCGCCACGGTCGAGAAGATCTACTCGAAATTCCGCCTGGACTACACGGATTCGGCCCGCACCGCCATGACCACCCTCGATGAGGAGAGCAAGTCCGGCGACCGCAAACCGGTCCACAAGTATTCTCTGGCCGACTATGGCCTCACCGAAGACCAGGTCCGAGCCGAATTCGAGCTCTGACCAACCCATCTCGGACGGCCGGGTGCGCACCTCGCGCACCCGGCCGTCCGCGCTGTGGCGGGTCTGTCGCCGCGGTCGATTCGACCGTGATCAACCTCTGGCCCTCACGTCGGGTGCGCGACCGGGGAGGTCACCGCGCTCAGTCCGGCGAACAGTACGGTCAAGCCGCGCTGCATGATCGCCTCGACCTCGGCGAAATCGGTCGACTCGGCCCTGAGGATCCAGTGCGTATAGGCCTGGCGGCTGGTCTGTACCACCAGTTGGGCAGGCAGTTCGCGCAGGAACGGATCGGTGCCGAGATCCATACGCGCGGAGAGGAATTCGGTGATGGGCTCGTAGAGCCATTCGCCCCACTCCAGCCATCGACGCCGGTATTCGGGTGTGTTGATCATCAGCGTCATGAAGGTCCGATCGAAGTCGAACGACTGCCGTTGATGGACCTCGGTGGTGAATGCGTGGGTCAGGACGTAGGCCGGGTCGGCGTCGATGGGCGCCTTCGCGAGCACCTCGCGCACGAGCTGCTCACTGCGACGGAACAAGGGGAGCACCACGTCCTCCTTCGTCGCGAAGTAGCGGTGGAAGGTGCGTGGCGCGATTCCGACCGTCTCGCAGATGCGTTCGACCGTCGCGGAGGTGTCGCCGTCGGCGACGAACAGGGTGTGGGCCGCGAGCGCGATGGTCAGGCGTAGGTCTTCGGCCCGCTTGGTGGCCAGCTTCGCCTTGGCCGGGTTGCTCACGACGGGTCCTCCTCATTCCTGGTGGCGCCAACCGTAACGCCGTACCGGCAGCCCCTGGGGCGACGGGCTGGAATCCGGAGAAACGGGTCGAGTGGTGCCTTTTCCGGGCAATGTGGTCGTGCTCACGCCCTGCGTGTCATATTCTGCCACAAATGGCAGATCCTGACATTGATGTTCGAAGGCAGGTGGACCGTGGCAACGACGACACGAACTCACGACGGCCCAGCGGCCATGATCGATCGGGTGGCGTCGCTGCTCGATGCCTTCGACGGGCCGAGATCGCTGACATTGGCGGAGATCGCGCAGCGGGCCGGGCTGCCACGGTCGTCGACGCATCGGATTCTGCGGCGTCTGGTGGAACTGGGCTGGGTGGAGCGTGAAGGTTTCGAGTACGGGCTCGGCTTGCGAATGTTCGAACTCGGTGCGCAGGTGGCCCCGCAGCGCCGGTTGCGCGAGACCGCCGCACCGGTGCTGACCGCACTACATCTACGCACGGGTTTGACCGCGCACCTGAGCATTCTGACCGGGCCGGATGTGCTGCACCTCGAGCGATTGGGTCCACCGCCCGGGCCGGGAGCCGGATGGTCGGTCGGGGCGCGCCAGGCCGCGGCCCTGACCGCGCCGGGGCGGGCGCTGCTGGCCGGGCTCGACCCGCAGCGGTGGCCCGAACTGTCGTTCCAGCAGGCGCCGACCTGCTACAGCGTGCGCTCGTCGCGACAGCTGGCGCGGGAACTGGGCACCGTTCACGACCGTGGCGGTGTCGCGGTCGACTCGCAGGGCTGCGTACTGGGTGTCACGGTCGTGGCCGCGGCCATCGGCGGGCTGTGCGAGAGCGCACCGGCCGCGGTATCGCTGTCGGGTCCGACCCGGTCGGTATCCATCGAAAACGCTACGGCCGCAGTGCGAAGCGCCGCGGTCGATATCCGGCGACGCCTGCTGGGGTTGCGGCCGAACGCCCGCACCGGGAAAGCCTCCGGTGCGGGCGTGCTCGATTCGTGCTCATGACATCTGCGCGGCGGCTGCGCTCATGACATCGGCGCGGCGGCTGCGCTCATGACATCTGCGCGGCGGCTGCGCGGGCCAGATTGGCTCGGACCTCGGCATTCCAGGCCTCGGCCGGGCGGGTGGTGTCGAGTTCGTATTCGAATCGATCGACCATCGCCGGTTCGATATCGGCCTGGTCGACGTAGAACTGCTGATACCAGCGGCGCAACTGATAGACCGGGCCGTCTTCCTCGCAGAGCAGCGGATTGTCGATGCGCGCCTTGCGTTTCCAGATCGCCACGTCCTGCTCGAAGCCGACCTTGACCCAGTCGCCCATCGCACGGGCGCCGGCCATGGCTTCCTCGGCGTCGAGACCGGCGGGGATCTCGACCATGATGCCGTACTGCAGGACGAAGGAGTTCGCGTCGATCGGATAGTGGCAGTTGATCAAAACTGTTCTGTGGTCGCCGTTTTCATAGCGATAGAGCAGGTCGTCGATCATGAACGAGGGGCCGTAGTACGACGCAACCGACTGTGTGCCGAGCAGTTTCGGCTCGCCGACCGGTCCCGGCAGATCCGCACGCGCACCGCTGTCGAAGTACTGGGTCGCTACATGCCCTTCGAACACGTTGCGGAAGTAGGTGGGCAACGAGCCGTGCACGTAGAAGAAGTGCGCCATATCGACGATATTGTCGACGATTTCACGGCAGTTGGTGTCGACGACGGTGGTGTACCAGTGCCAATCGGTCCACCCTTCGCTGCCGGCCGACTCGATGCGGGGAATGGCGACCTCCGGTGGCGGCGGATTGCCCTCGGGGTCGTTCCACACGAACAGCATCCCGTCCTGCTGCAGTGTGTTCCACGCTCGGGTACGTGCCAGCGGCGGGACGCGGCGGCCGTAGGGAATCTGCTTGCAGCGGCCGTCCCCGCCCCAGCGCCAGTCGTGAAACGGGCACGCGATCTCGTCGCCTTTGACTTCGCCGTCGGACAGATCCCCGCCCATGTGCCGGCAGTAGGCGTCCAGCGCATTCAGGGTGCCGTCCGCCCCGGCGAAGACCACCAGCTTCGTCCCGAACGCCCGGATGGAATGCGGCTTGCCGTCGGCGAAGTCGCGCACCAACCCCAGACAGTGCCAGCCTCGCGCGAAGCGGGCCGGTGCCGGTTCGGCTTCGACCCGGCGGAACTCGTCACGCATCGTTGTCATAGGTACCGTCCTCGCTCGGTGTGGATGCGGAACACCAACTCACGGGCCCGTCATCGGGGCCGATCCCGCATATTTCCCGTTATAACGGTGGAAAAACTCATGCCGCACAGACGATTTCACTGACTGGAAGAGTGGAGAAAACTCCTCCATGGGGTCTCGGTGACCGGAACGTGAACCGGTGGTCGCCCCCGGTTCGCCGCTTATCGTGCCGATCGCCAGGGGGCGAGGAGGAGTTCGCAGGCGCGGTGGACGTCGGCGAGGGCTTGGTCGATGGTCAGGCGGCCCGCGATGGTCCAGGTGAGAATGCCGTAGACGCACTGCTCCAGCAGACGTGCCAGGCGGTGGTCCTCGTCGGCCGGGTTCGTGATGCCCGCGGCGGCCAGGATGCGTTCGGGCATCACCTGATCCGTGACCAGAGCTGCCGCGGCGGAAGCCGGCTCGGGGGACGACGGATCGTGCGGCAGGGCGTGGCCTTCGGCACGCACCGCGTTCATCGACACCATCATCGCCCGGGCCAGCAGGGGGTGGCGCAGCAGCTCACCGATCGCACGGCTCAGGAACTCGGTGGCACCGGTGACCGGGTCGCCGGGAACCGCTGCGGGGTGCGGCAATTCGCGGACCGCCCCATCGAGGACCGCCGCGAACAGGTGGTTCTTGGACGGGTAGTACCGGTACAGCGTGCCCAGCGCGACCCCTGCGGACTGCGCGACCTCGCTCATCTGCACCCGCTCCAGGCCGTGCTCGGCGCCCAGCCGGGCGGCAGCGCGCAGGATCGCGCGCTGCCGCTCCAGTTGCCGGGCCGTCGAGACGCGGCCGGGGGCGCGGGAGTCCTGAATGCGCGGCATGAAACCACCTTCTGTCCGATAACTAGAATTCACTCTAGTTTTTCCGGGCGGAAGTTTGTAGAACTGGAAGGGACCGAGTTCGATCTCACAGGTGAGGAAGTAGCGATGAACGGTGTGGACCCGCAACGTTATGGGCCGTGGGCGGTCATCACCGGGGGATCGGAGGGGGTCGGCCGGTCGTTCGCGTTGGAGCTCGCCGGGGCCGGGATCGCGCTGCTGCTGGTGGCGCGGCGGCTCGAACCGCTCGAGGCGACGGCCGCGGAATGTCGGGAGCTGGGGGTCGAGGTACGCACGCTCGCAATCGATCTGACCGCCGCCGATGCGGTGGGCGAGATCGTCGCCGCGGTCGCCGACGTGGAGGTCGGCCTGCTGGTTCTCAACGCCGGGGCCAATACCCACAGCGCGCCCTTCGTGGATGGGGATCTGACCGCGTTCGGGCAGGTCATCGATTTGAACATCACCTCGCCGCTCGGGCTGATCCACCACTTAGGGCGCGCCATGAAAGCCCGTGGACGAGGCGGGATTCTGCTGGTCGGGTCGCTGGCCGGGTATCTGGGCTCGCAGCACCACACCGTGTACGGCGGGGTCAAGGCGTTCGGGCGGATCTTCGCCGAGAGCCTGTGGCTGGAGCTGGGGGAGTACGGGGTGGATGTGCTCGAACTGGTGCTCGGCGTGACCCGGACACCGGCCATGGAACGCGTCGGACTCGACTTCACCGTGCCGGGGATGACGGTGTCCGAGCCCGATGACGTGGCGCGCGAAGGACTTTCGCGGCTCGGGCACGGGCCGGTGCACATCATGTCCGGCAACGAGGCGGGAGCCGCCCAGCGCAATGACCCGGATCGGGCGGCCGCCGTGCTGCGCGCCGACAAGGGCATGCGGCGGCTCATGGGTCTGCCGGAACGGGTGGTGCGATGAGTATCCGGCTCGGTCTGTCCACGCCGATCGTGGTGCAGGTGCCCGGCGTCGCCTCGCCCTGGGAGGCCACCGCCGGCCCCGAGGATCTGACCCGGATCGCCACGGCCGCCGATGAACTCGGCTTCGACCACCTCACCTGCTCCGACCACGTCGGTGTGCCCGCGGCGGCCGCCTCGGTGCGCGGCGCGACCTATTGGGACCCGCTGGCCACCCTGGCGTACCTGGCGGCGCACACCACCCGGATCCGGCTCGCCACCTCGGTGCTGGTGCTCGGCTACCACCATCCGGTGGCGCTGGCCAAGAGCTACGGCACCCTCGACCGGCTCAGTGGCGGCCGGGTAGTGCTCGGGGTCGGAGTGGGCTCTCTCGCCGAGGAATTCGCCCTGCTCGGCGCGGCCTGGGAGGACCGGGGCGCGCGGGCCGATGCGGCGCTGACCCGATTGCGCCGGGCCTGGGGTCGCCGCGATGTCGAAGGCTTCGTGCTGGAACCGCACGCCACCGCCACCACCGTGCCGATCTGGGTCGGCGGGCGCACTCGCCGGTCGCTGCGCCGCGCGGTGTCGCTGGGGAGCGGCTGGGTGCCGTTCGGCCTGCCCGCCGACCAGATCGCGGATCTGCTCGCCACGGTGACCGTGCCCGACGGTTTCGATGTGGTGCTCACGCCCGGCGTGCCGCTGGATCCGCAAGGGAACGCCGAGGATTCCGTGCGCCGGCTGGCAGCGCTGCGGGCGGCCGGGGCGACCCACCTCACCTGCACGGTCCGGGCCACCGATGCCGTCCACTACTGCGATCAGCTCGCCGCGCTGCGCGATCTGGTCGACCGTCATCTCCTGTAGCAGAAGGATTTCCATGATCGAAGAGCGTCTCGCCGTGCTCGAGGACCGGTTGCGCCGGGTCGAGGACGAGCTGGCCATCACCCGTCTGATCGCGTCCTACGGCCCGCTGGTCGATGCCGGGGCCGCCGAGGCGGTCGCCGAATTGTGGACCGAGGACGGCGAATACGACGTCGAGGGCTGGCACATGCGCGATCGCGGGCAGGTCCGCGACATGGTCGAATCGCAGGCGCACCAATCGCTCATCGCCGCCGGATCGGCGCACTTCCTGGGTCCGGTGTCGGTCACCGTGGACGGGGACACCGCGGACGCGGTGTGCGAATCGCTGCTGGTCCGGCGGCGGGACGGCGGATTCTTCGTGTGGCGGGCCGGGGCGAATCACTTCCGCCTGGTCCGCACTTCCGAGGGCTGGCGGATCGCGCAGCGGATCACCCGGGCGCTGGATGGCTCCGAGACCGCCCGAAAACTGCTCATTGCGCCCTGGACCAGCGGAGATGTCGTTTCCGAATGGAAATGAGGGTCCCCTAACGACGCCGCCGATTCTTCCAGCTATGGTTAGCATCACCTAACGCCGCACCTGGGCGTTTGCTGGAAGGACCTGAAATGAACGGACGCTCGAGCGGCATGCCGCCGGTGCGCAAGACCCTGCTGCGCGTGTCGGCACTGGGCGCAGCGCTGGTGGTCGCGGCGGCATGCAGCAATACGAAGTCGAACAACGACGACGTGAAGGCGCTCGACGGAAACCATTACGCCCAGGTCAATATCGCCTCCAGCAAGGAGTCGGACAAGGCGCAGTTCACCGACCCGAAGTTCATCAACGCCTGGGGCATCGCGGACCGTCCCAAGGGCGCCGGCGGGCACTTCTGGGTCGGCGCGGGCGGCTACTCCTACCAGTTCGTCGGTGACGTCACCAAGTCGCCGGATGCCAAGTACCAGAAGATGTTCCAGGACCCGCTGAAGCTGGTCACCATCCCGGGCGCGGACTCCATCCCGGACGACGACGGCGACGACAGTGAAGGCAAGACCACCGGCGTCGTCTTCAACTCGGCCCCCATCACCTCCGACATCTTCGCGGTGAAGGACCAGCCGGTCAGCTACGACGGCAAGAACGAGAAGCTCACCGGCTCCGCGCGATTCATCTTCGCCACCGACTCCGGCAAGATCTCCGGCTGGACCGAGCAGGGCGCGGGCGGCGCCATCGTCCGCCACGACGGCCCGGCCGTGCTCGAATACGACGGCACCGCCGCGGGTATGAAGTTCAAGGGCATCGCCCTGGACCCGTCCGGTGCCAAGCTGCTGGCCGCCGACTTCGGCAAGGACCCGCAGGTCCGCACCTTCGACAAGGACTGGAAGCTGGTGCCCACCACCGGTTTCGCCAACCCGTTCGCCACCGGTGACGCCATCGACCCGGCCGACGCGTCCAAGGGGAAGAAGGTGAAGGTCGGCGACCCGGCACCCTTCAATGTCGCCACCATCGGCGACCGCGTCTTCGTCAGCTACGCCGTCACCCAGTCCGAGGGCGGCGACCCGAACAAGCTGAAGGCCGGCGAAGAGGACAAGCTCGACAAGGACCAGGAGAAGAACGCCGGCAACAAGGCCAAGAAGGGCCAGGTCGCCGAATTCGACAAGAACGGCAAGCTGGTTCGCACCCTCGACGCCGACGGCCGCCTCAACGCGCCGTGGGCCGTCACCATCGCCCCGCAGGGCTTCGGCCCGCTGTCGGGCAAGCTGCTGGTCGGCAACTTCGGCGGCGCGGGCCACATCCTGGCCCTCGACGACCAGTCCGGCAAGTTCGTCGACTACCTGCGCGACGCCGACGGCAAGCCCGCCGAGATCGAGGGCCTCTGGGGCCTCATGTTCGGCAACGGTGAGAGCCTCGGCGACGCCGACGCCCTCTACTTCACCGCGGGCCCCAACGACGAGAAGGACGGCCTCTTCGGCAGCCTCCGCCTGAAGTAACCCGCGAAAGCCCCGGGCCCCGAGTCGATTCCGGCTCGGGGCTCACGCTTTTTCCGGGGCAGGCTCGTCGCCGGGGTCAGCTCGCGCCGACACCGAGCGCGGTGAGCAGGACCAGCACCACGGTGACGACGGCGAAGACCCCGTGCCCGCCCACGACCAGGACGGGGAAGTGGCGTTCGGCCGGTTCGGACTGCGGGACACCGGCTGCCCGGCCCCGATAGACCGGCAGCCAGCGCAGCAGCATGAAGAAGCCGAGCAGTGCCACCGGAATCAGCAGCGCGAAGGCGACCCAGGCGACGGCCTTGGTGCTGACCACCAGATAGATGATCCACAGCACCAGCCCGGCCACGGCCAGCAGGAAGTGGCCGAAGATGACGGGCGGGGGCAGATGGCTGGAACTCGGTTGCCGGACACCGCCTTTGGCGATCCAGGTGCCGAGCAGAACGAAACCGCCGGCCGCGGTGAGCAGCCAGGTGATGAGTGCCGCGATGGCCATGATCAACTCCTGTCGAGAGAGGGACGGGGATTCAGCGCTGGAAACCCGTGGCCTGGGTGGTCTCGTCGGCGACCCGGACGCCATAGCGATAGGCGAGTTTGCCGCCGAGATAGCCGGATACGGTCAGGGCCGCGAGGGCCGCCACCGACAGCAGCAGCGGACCCCACGGCACCGGACCGGGCGTGCCCTCGGCTCGCCGCCAGACGAAATCCAGTGCGAAGGCGACGGTCACCGCGAGGTTGAGGCTCAGATGGACCAGGCCGGTGCGGAAGGCCGGGGTTCCGGCCGGGATGGCCAGGAAGTCCAGGAATCCGACGGTGGCCGCCGCGAGTGCGCCGAGCACGCCGATGGCGATCAGCCACAGCGCGCCGCGCGCCAGGAACTCCGGATCACCGACCAGGTGTGAGGCGAAGTCGAAGATCAGGCTCGCCACCCAGGTCCCGATGGGCACGGTGACCAGGATCGGATGGAACGGATGGCCGTACGGCCCGGTCAGCGCCGCGCTCACCGGGCGCTTGGCCTGGTACGGATCAGGCTCGGCCTGCTGCGGATCAGCCGTCACGACAACCTCCCAACCAGCCTTGAATTCAGGAAATAATTCTTGGCGTAATTACCCGGACTGGTCAAGGACTACACGCTGGAGCGGTGCGCAATACTTTTCGGCCAAGATGATGGGCGCTATTGTGGTCGCGTGACCAGTGCTTCCGCGATCGGTGCCGTCGCCGTCCTCGATGACGACCTGCGGCGCGGCATGTACTGGTACATCCGCCGCGCCCGCCGCCCCGTCACCCGCGACGAGGCCGCCGCCGAGGTCGGCATCTCCCGCAAACTCGCCGCCTTCCACCTGGACAAGCTCGTCGACGCCGGCCTGCTGCGCGCCCGCTACGAGGCCGTCGGCGCCCCCCGTCGCGTCGGCCGTACCCCCAAGGTCTACGAACCCGCCGAAACCGATGTGCGCGTGAGCATTCCGGAACGCCGCTACGAGGTGCTGGCCGAAATCCTGATGAGCGCGGTGCTCGGCGAGGGCGCGGACGAGACCGCCCGGGACGTCGCCGTCCGCGTCGCCACCGAGCGCGGCACCGCCCTCGGCGCCGCCGAACGTGACCTCCGCAAACCCGGCCGGCTCGGCCCCGAACGCGCCCTCACCCTCCTCCAGGCCCTACTGTCCGACCAGGGCTTCGAACCCGGCCGCCCGGCCCCGTCCTGCATCCGCCTGCACAACTGCCCCTTCCACCCCCTCGCCGCCTCCGCCCCCGAACTCGTCTGCACCCTCAACCATGCCTACCTCTCCGGCATCCTCGACGGTCTGGGTGCGAACACCGTCGAAGCCGTGCTGGCTCCGGCCCCCGGTGAATGCTGCGTCGAACTGCGCCCGGCGGCCGACCGCCCGGACCACCCTTCGCCCGCCCCGGGCTCATCGGCAGCCTCCGCCTGAGCGAGATGCGGCTATTCCATGGTCTTCCCGATCAGGAACAGCGTGAGGACGATGCCCATCACCACGACCAGTCCGTAGTGGCCGGCCGACCGGCCGTAGTCATAGGTGGAGGCGGCGACGACGATCGTCATGATCAGGAAAAGAAAGCGCTTCACCACAGACCCCCACAGGCTCGTTCCCAACCGTACGAGCGGTGGATTCGGTTGTGCCACAGCGTAATGGGTGAAAGGCAGCGCAGTGGCAGCGGCCCGCCCGAACCGCCCGAACCGGGCGCGTCGGGGTGGAAACGGGGCAGCGGTCACCGGGGAATCAGGGTGCGCGACCGATGAATCCGAGACTGTCGCCACGTCCTATGAACAACCGCGCGGCCCACCTCGACCCATTCGCAAGGAGCACACCGATGCGCAAGATCACCGCAGGACTGTTCATCTCCCTCGACGGCATCGTCGCCGACCCGCAGGACTGGCACTTCCCCTACTACAACGACGAGATGGGCGAGGCCGTCTCGGCCCTGGTCGCCACCGCCGACACCCTGCTGTTCGGCCGCGTCACCTACGACTCGTTCGCGGGCGCGTGGCCCGAACGCGAGGCCGCCGGAGCCGAGGACGCGGGTTTCGCGAAGGCGCTCGGCGATCTGCGCAAGATCGTGTTCTCCCATCGCGAACTCGACTTCACCTGGCGCAATTCCGAACAGCCCCAAGGTGATCTGGTGGCGACCGTGGCCGCCCTCAAGGCCGAACCGGGCGGCGACATCTCGCTCAGCGGCTCGACCTCGATCGTGCGCCAGCTGCTGGCGGCCGCGCTCATCGACGAACTGCACCTGTTCGTGCACCCCATCGCCCTGCGCAGCGACGGCCTGCGGCTCTTCGACGAGGGCACTCCCGTCCCGCTGCGGCTGCTGTCGGCCACGCCGTTCAAAACCAGTGTGCTGCACCTGATCTACGGCCCCGCCGACGCTCCCGAGGAGGCCGGCTACGAGGACGCGCGAGCGCACCTCGCCTGAGCAGCCGCGCGGCCCCGAACCAGCGAGTAGGTCAGAGGTGTGCCAGCATCGGCCGCATGGCGATCTCTGTGGAGTCTGTTGCACATATCCGGCTCACCGTGGGTGACATCGGGCGGTCGAGAGCCTTCTACGATGCGGTCTTCGGGTGGCCGGTGGCGCTGGAGATCGCGGCCGACGCGGACGACGACACCCGACGGCGGCTGAGCTTCCTGCACGGCGGGGTGATCTACCGGATGGCGCAGGGGCTGATCGGTCTGCGGCCGGTCGGAACCGATCGGTTCGACGAGGACCGTGTCGGTCTCGACCATCTCGCCTTCCCGGTCGGGTCACTGGCCGAATTGGAGGCTGCCGCAGCGCATCTCGATGCCTGCGGGGTCGCGCACGAGGACATCAAGGACATCGGCGCCAGCTACATCCTGGAGTTCCGGGACCCGGACAACATCGCACTGGAGTTGATTGCGCCGAAGTAGGTGCCGGGCCCGGGGCTACTTCATGGCCTTGCCGACGAAGAACATGGTCAGGACTGCGCCCAGGGCTATTGCCGCGCCGTAGTGGCCGGGGGCGAGGGCGTAGGTGTAGGTCGACGCGGCGAGGATGATCGCGGCGGCGAGGAATAGCAGGCGCTTCGCTTTGGGCTCCACAGGCTGGAATTCAACCGTAGGAGGAGGCGGATTCCGGGGCGCCACGGCGGCGGAGGTCAAGGGTGGGAGCGGGTCCGCCGACGGCGGGCCCGCTCCTTGTCGGGCAGTGGCGCTCCGACCGGTTACTTGCCGAAGGATCCACCGGCCGAGCCGCTGGCGACCAGGCAGAGCGGATTGTTGACCATGAGCATTTGCGCCGAGCCCGAGGACGAACCGGTGATGCCGGAGTCGATGGCGGGTGTGTTCGGCGGTGTAGCAGCGGGATCACCGGAACCGCCGAGTCGCACCGAGCGGCCGTCGGAGTTCGGATCCGCCGGTGCACCCAGCAGGTCCAGTACCGTCGGGGTGATGTCGGCCAGGGTGTAGCCGTTGTTCTGCGCCCCCGCGGCGAAGTCCGGCCCCCGCGCGATCATGAAACTCGCTGTCTCGTAGGCGCTCTGACCGCCGTGGCCGCCCTCGGGCTTGTGCCCGTGGTCCGTGGTCACCAGGATCGTCCAGCGCTCGCCGGCGTGCGTCCGGGCGCGGTCGTCGACCGCCTTGGTGATCTTGCCGACCAGCGTGTCCACCCGGCCGATGGCATCCCGGTACGCCTGCGGCCAGATGCCGCGCAGGGTGTGGCCGACGATATCGACCTGATCGAGGTGGGTGAACACGAAATCCGTGCCGTCGTCGGTGATGGCGGACACCACCTGCGCCGCGGCATTCGAATCCGCGGTCGTCTCACAGACTCCCGCGCCGGTCGGATCGACCTGCGTCACGGACACCCTGTCCGCCGCGGGATTTCCGGTCCGGGCGATCATGCCGATCTTGTCCCAGGTACCCAGCGACGCGGTGGCCAGGCTCGGCTTCGCGCGCTCCAGCTGCGTGAACACCGTCGGATACTGTGCGAAAGGCGCAGGGGTGCAGGTGGAGTCATTGTCCTTGATGCCGTGCTTGGTATCCCAGACCCCGGTCAGGGCCGTCGCCCAGGAGACGCACGACATGGTGGTGTGCGGGGCGATGGAGGTCCGCGCCAGGGTGCCCTGGGCCGCGAGCAGGCCCAGGTTCGGGGCATTGGCCGCCTGCACCTCGCTCCACAGCGTGCCGTCGATGCCGATCACCACGACCTTGTTCACCACGGGTGCGGCCGTCGCCGGGGCGGCCGTGGCCAGCGGGAGTGCGGCCAGCGCGGCGGCGGCCACCAGTGCACGAGTACGAGACATGCGCGGCAACCTAGCCGGGGTTCGGCACTTCCGCAGCAAATTCGGACAATTGACCAGAACTGTCCCGCTGAGTGAAACGCCAGCGGGTCGCATCCCCTAGTCGGAGCGGGGGTTCGAGCGGGTCTGCCGCCGCCGGGCCCGCTCCTTCTCGATGGCGTCGAAGCGGAGTTGCAGGCCGTCGGTGAAGGCCGACAGCGCCAATTCGAAACTCTCCGAATCGATCTCGTCGGCCTTGGCGCGCAGCAGATGCGCCTGCTCCAAATGCGGGTAGCGGTCGCGGTAGACCTGGACGTCGTCGACGAAACCGCGGGAGAACGAGCCCATGGTGGCGCCCATGACCAGGTAGCGGGTGGCCGCGCCGATCATGGTGGCGTCGCGCGGGGGCCAGCCCGCGGAGACCAGGCCGCCGTGGACGGCGTCGGCGGCGCGCAGGTTCTCGTCGCGGGTGCCGGGCCCGGCGGCCAGGTAGGCGACGAAGTTGGGGTGCCGGACCAGGGCGTCGCGGTAGGAGTGGGCCCACGAGATGAGGCCGGCGCGCCAGCCCTGGTCGAAGGCCGACACATCGACCCGCGCCATGAGACCGCCCGCGATGTCGTCGAGGACGGCGTCCTTGGTGGGGTAGTGGGTGTAGAGGGAGGCGGCCTGCACACCCAGTTCGGCGGCGAGCTTGCGCATGGACAGCTCGGCGAGCCCGTCGCGATCGATCAGGGTCAGGGCCGCGTCGCGAATCCGTTCGCGACTCAGCAGCGGCACCTTCGGCCTGGCCATCCGGCTCACCTCCTTCGATGGAAGACCTCGGCGATCCCCCGGCGGACGTCGAATTTATCACCCGGTCCTTGATTAACCGAACACTGTTAGGATAACTTTCGCGTCATAAACCTAACAACGTTTGGTTAGGAGCTATCACAACCATGGACTTCGAACTCGGCGAGTCGCAGCGCGAACTGCGCGAGCTGGCCCGGGCCTGGGTGGACAAAGAGGTCGTTCCGCACGCGGCCGCCTGGGATCGGGCCGAGGCGGTCGATACCGCGATCGTCGGCAAGCTCGGTGCGATGGGCTTTCTCGGCATCGAGATCCCGGAGGAGTACGGCGGCTCCGGCGGCGCGGCCCTGGACTACTGTGTCCTGCTCGAGGAACTCGGTCGCGGCGACAGCTCGGTGCGCGGCATCGTATCCGTCTCGCTCGGCCTGGTGGCCAAGTCGATCAAGACCTACGGCACCGAGACCCAGAAGCGGGAGTGGCTGCCGCGCCTGTGCTCCGGGCAGTCACTGGGCTGCTTCGGCCTCACCGAACCCGGCACCGGCTCCGACGCGGGCAGCCTCACCACCAGGGCCGTTGCCGACGGCGATGATTGGCTGCTGTCGGGCACCAAGATGTTCATCACCAACGGCACCTGGGCCGACGTCGCCATCATCTTCGCCCGCACCGGCGGCCCCGGCCCCAAGGGCGTGACCGCCTTCCTGGTGCCCACCGACGCCCCCGGCTTCGCGCGCACCGAGATCAAGGGCAAGCTCGGCCTGCGCGGCCAGGCCACCGCCGAACTCGTCCTCGACCAGGTCCGGGTGCCCGACGCCAACCGGCTCGGCGAGCTCGGCCAGGGCTTCAAGATCGCCATGGCCGCCCTGGACAAGGGCCGCATGGGTGTGGCCGCCGGGTGTGTCGGCGTCGCGCGCGGCTGCCTGGAGGCCGCCGTGAAATACGCTCGGGAGCGCGAGCAGTTCGGCAAGCCGATCGCCTCCTATCAGCTGGTCCAGGAACTCATCTCCGATATCGCCGTCGATGTCGAGGCGGCGCGGCTGCTCACCTGGCGGGTCGCCGACCTGGTCGGGAAGGGCAAGCCGTTCGGCACCGAGGCCTCGGTCGCCAAGCTGTTCGCCAGCGAGGCCGCGGTGAAGGCCGCCAACAATGCCATCCAGGTGTTCGGCGGATACGGCTACATCGACGAGTACCCGGTGTCGAAGTACCTGCGCGACGCCCGCGTGCTCACCCTCTACGAGGGCACCAGCCAGATCCAGAAGCTGCTCATCGGGCGCGCCCTCACCGGCGTGAACGCCTTCCTCTGAACGTCATTCACAGACAGGGAGATTCAGTCATGTCGAAAGTCGCAGTCGTGACCGGTGCGGCCCGCGGAATCGGCGCGGGCACCGCGGCCCGCCTGGCGGCCGACGGTTTCGCCGTCGCCATCGTCGATCTCGACGAGGCCGCCTGCAAGGACGCCGTGGACGCCATTGCCGCCCAGGGCGGCACGGCCATCGCGGTGGGCTGCAATGTCACCGACGAGGCGCAGGTCGCCGCCGCGTTCGAACGCATTGCCGCGGAACTGGGTTCGGTCGACGTGCTGGTCAACAACGCCGGCGTGCTGCGCGACAACCTGCTGTTCAAGATGTCGGTGGACGATTGGGACATCGTCATGTCCGTGCACCTGAAGGGCACGTTCCTGTGCTCGCGGGAGGCGCAGAAGTACATGGTGAAGCAGAAGTCCGGCAAGATCGTGAACACCTCCAGCGTGTCCGCGCTGGGCAGCCGCGGCCAGGCCAACTACTCGGCCGCCAAGATGGGCATCCAGGGCCTGACCCGCACGCTCGCCATGGAATTGGGGCCGTTCGGCATCAACGTCAATGCCGTCGCGCCGGGCTTCATCGTCACCGAGATGACCGATGCCACCGCCGCCCGCGTGGGTGTCTCGCCGGAGGAGTTCCGCGCCGAGGCCGCCAAGATCACCCCGCTGCGCCGGGTCGGCGAGCCCGCCGACATCGCGAACGTGGTGTCCTTCCTGGTCTCCGATGACGCGTCGTTCGTCACCGGCCAGACCATCTACGTCGACGGCGGACGCCGCCTTTAATCACGAAACTTCGGTCCGTGCTGGGTGATTCGCTCCCGGCGCGGGCTGTCACCGGCTCAGAGAGATCGTCACCATGCAGAGAACAGTTTTCGACAAGGACCACGACGCCTTCCGCGAGACCGTGCGGGCCTTCATCGAGTCCGAGGTCGTCCCCGTCTACGAGGAGTGGTATTCGGCCGGTATCGCGCCACGCGAGTTCTATTACAAGCTGGCCGAGCTCGGTGTCTTCGGCATCGAGGTGCCCGAGGAGTACGGCGGCGCGGGCATCGAGTCGTTCAAGTTCCAGGCCATCCTCATGGAGGAAGTCGCCCGTGCCGCAGTGCATCTCGGCGGATCGGGCGTGCACGTGGGGCTGTGCCTGCCCTACCTCAAGAATCTCGCGACCGAGGAGCAGAAGCAGCGCTGGCTGCCCGGCTTCGTCACCGGCGAGATCATGTTCGCCATCGCCATGACCGAGCCCGGCACCGGCTCCGACCTGGCCGGAATGCGCACCACCGCAAAGCTTTCCGCGGACGGCACCCACTACGTGCTGAACGGGTCCAAGACCTTCATCACCGGCGGCGTGCTCGCCGACCGCGTCATCGTCTGCGCCCGCACCGCCGCCCCCGGCGACACCGATCGCCGCCACGGCATCTCGCTGTTCGTGGTGGACACCAAGTCCCCGGGCTACAGCGTCGGCCGCAAGCTGGACAAGCTGGGCCTCAAGGTCTCCGACACCGCCGAACTCAACTTCACCGACGTCGAGGTGCCGGTCGAGGACCTGCTCGGCGAGGAGCACAAGGGCTTCTCCTACCTGGGCCAGAACCTCCCGCAGGAGCGGCTGTCCATTGCCGTCGGCGCGTACGCGCAGGCCAAGGCCGCGATCCGCTTCGCCAAGGAATACACCCGGCAGCGCAACGTCTTCGGCCAGCCGGTCTCCGGCTTCCAGAACACCAAGTTCGAACTCGCCGCTTGTCAGGCCGAGGTGGACGCCGCCGAGGCCGTGGTGGATCGCGGCCTCGAGGCCCTCGACGAGGGCACCCTGACCCCGGCGGATGCCGCCTCCGCCAAGCTCTTCTGCACCGAGGTCGCGCACCGAGTCATCGACCGCTGCCTGCAGCTGCACGGCGGATACGGCTTCATCAACGAGTACCCCATTGCCCGCCTCTACGCCGACAACCGCGTGAACCGGATCTACGGCGGTACCAGCGAAGTCATGAAGATGATCATCGCCAAGGACATGGGTCTCTGACCAACCGATCGAACCGAGGTATCGATGAACGCGACTCTCTCCCTGGCCGGCATCCTCGCCGAACCGGCGTGGCGGCGACCCGACCACATCGCCCTGATCGAGGGCGACCAGCGCATCACCTTCCGCGACCTGTGGCGGCAGGCCCGCGAACAGGCCGGGGCCCTCATCGAACTCGGGGTGCGGCCGGGTGACCGGGTCGCGCTCATGGGACCCAATACCGCTGATTTCCCGCGTGCGTACTTCGCCATCCTGGCGGCAGGCGCGACCGTGGTGCCGGTGCACCTGCTGCTCACAGCGGACGAGGCGGAATACGTGCTGCGCGACAGCGGGGCCACCGTCATGATCTGCCATCCGATGGTGGAGGTCGTCGGCAAGGAGGCGGCCGGCCGGGCCGGCATCGACTGCCTGAGCCCGAAAGAGCTTTCCGGCGAGGCGATTCCGGCGTATGTGGCGCGCAGCCCGCTCGACACCGCGGTGGTGTTCTACACCAGCGGCACCACCGGCCGCCCCAAGGGCGCGGAGCTCAGCCACCTCAATATGGTCATGTGCGCGACGGTGAACGCCTTCGACGCCAACGAGGTCAAGCGCGAGGATATCGCGCTGGGCGCACTGCCGCTGTTCCATGTGTTCGGCCAGACCGTCTCCATGAACTCGCACTGGCGGCTCGGCGCGACCCTGGTGCTCATGCCGAGATTCGATGCGGCGCAGGCGCTCGAGCTCATGGTGAAGGAGAACATCAATACCTTCCACGGTGTGCCGACCATGTACCACGGGCTGCTCGCGGCGGCCGGGGGCGCGGCGGTACTGCCGAAGCTACGGCTGTGCATCAGCGGCGGCGCGGCCATGCCGCCGGTCATCATCGAGGAGTTCGAGCAGGTCTTCGGCGCGCACATCCTCGAGGGCTACGGCCTGTCCGAAACCTCGCCCACCGCAACGGTGAACCAGCCGCTGCTCGGCCCGCAGATCGGCACCGTCGGACACCCGGTGTGGGGCGTCGACGTCGAGATCGCCGCCACTGACGTGCGCGACCGCATCGAACTCCTGCCGACCGGCACCATCGGTGAGGTCGTGGTGCGCGGCCACAATGTGTTCAGCGGTTACACCGGCAAGCCCGAGGCCACCGCGGAGGTCATGGTGGACGGCTGGTTCCGCACCGGCGACCTGGGCGTCAAGGACGAGCAGGGCTACCTGCGCATCGTGGACCGGATCAAGGAGATGATCATTCGCGGCGGGTTCAACGTGTACCCGACCGAGGTGGAGGCCGCGCTGCTGCGGCACCCGAACATCGCGCAGGTGGCGATCATCGGTGTGCCGGACGAGAACTACGGCGAGGAGATCCTCGCGGTCGTCGTGCCGTCCGGACCGCTCACCGCCGAGGACGTCATCGACTACGCGAAAGAACATGTGGCGCGGTACAAGTACCCGCGCCGCGTCGAGTTCGTCACCGAACTGCCCATGGGGCCCACCCACAAGATCCTCAAGCGCGAACTGAAGCAGCGCTACGCCTAGCCGGAGGAACACCGCATGATCGACTTCAGCGACTTCGACCACCTGCGCGCCGCCGCCGGCACCGAAATCGGTGTCAGCGACTGGATCACCGTCGACCAGCAGCGCATCGACACCTTCGCCGACGCCACCGACGACCACCAGTGGATCCACGTCGACGCCGCCCGCGCGGCCGCCGGACCCTACGGGCGCACCATCGCCCACGGGTTCCTCACCCTGTCACTGGTGGTGCCGATGACCGCGCAGGTCATGACCGTCAGCGCCGCGAACATGGCGATCAACTACGGGCTCAACAAGGTTCGGTTCATCAACCCGGTGCCGGTGGACTGCCGCATCCGCGGCCGCTTCACCCTCGACGCCGTCACCGACATCCCGGGTGGCGTGCAGGCCGTGCGGACGGTCACCGTCGAGATCGAGGGACAGGACAAGCCCGCCTGCGTCGCGGAGAGCATCGCCCGCTACCTCGCCTGAGGCGCGCAGACCATGGCCCGCCGATCGAATCGATCGGCGGGCCCTGGCTTTTCGCGGACCGGCGGTGTTCCGCGGGCTACCCGCGTGGTCCGAACGGCACCGCCGACAGCGGGGCGGCGTCCGGCGTCATGGTCGCCACCACCGAGATCCCCGCCGCCTGGAAATTCATCAGCGCCCGGGCGATATGGTTCGCCGAGGTGATCAGGATCGCCGCGTGCGCGCCGATGGCGTCCATCAGCTGCGCCGAGAACGCCGCGTTCTGGACCGTCGAATTCGCCTTGGTCTCGGCATGAATGCGGGTGCGGTCGATACCGCGCTCGACCAGCCAGTCCGTCATGGCGTCCGCCTCGGTCACCCCGTTCTGCGGATTGCCGCCGGTCACGATGACCGGGGCCTGCGGCGAGAGCAGGGCCGAGACGTAGCCGGCGTAGAGCCGGGCCATGAGCTCCGGGCGCATCGAGCCGTCGGGCTGCAGACCGTAACCGAGCACCACGATCGCGGTGTCCGGGGTGAACAGCGCGGGCAGGTTCAGGCCCGGCAGGTCCATGCCGGGGATATTGAAGGTCTGCAACGCGTTGATGGTCGCCAGCATGTTCTGGGACAGCCCGGCGATGGAATCGATCTGTACCGGCTGCGGCGGCGCGTCGGCGTGGGCCGGCGCGGCGGCCGCCGCCAGTGCGATGACGGTGGCGCCGGGCAGCAGGGCCTGGATGGCCTTGGTGCGGAACTGATTCGATGTCCTGCGGTGATGGCGGCCGGGCCGGACGCGCCCCAGCTGGGGGCGGACTCCTTGCCACTGACCACTGGGTGAGATTCTCCGATGTCTGCCTGCGTCGAGCATCGCAACCCCCTAGGTAGCCGGGATGTGACTACCGGTCGGTTCACAATCGTCCGAATCATGATCGCGCCGGATCCACTTCTATGGAGGCGATTTCGCGAAATCAAGATTCACATCGTCGCGAGACAGCGTCCGAACAGCGGAAATATCAAGCCGGACCGGCATTGTCGTGAGGTCGGCGCGACCGCTCGGACCGCTTCAGATGGTATGACCGGCATCACATCACGCCCGATGTCACACCCGCGTGGGCCCCGTCGTCAACCTGACGAAGGCAACGAACGACACAGAGAAAAGAGAGAACAATGACCCGCTTCGCCCTGTACGAGAACGAAGTCGCCGCCAAGTTCAACAAGCGCCTCGTCACCGCCGCCCGCGTCGTCGACGAGTCCAGCCTGCCCAAGGCCACCCAGGAACTGGTCAAGATCCGTGCCTCGCAGATCAACGGCTGCGGCATGTGCCTGGACATGCACACCAAGGACGCCGCCCACGCCGGCGAGACCGCGGTCCGCCTGGCCATGGTCGCCGCCTGGAAGGAATCCACCGTCTTCACCGAGCCCGAGCGCGCGGCCCTCGCCCTCACCGACGAGGGCACCCGTCTCGCCGACGGTGGCGACATCTCCGAGGACACCTGGGCCCTGGTCCGCAAGAACTACGACGACGACCAGATCGGCGCGCTGATCTCCCTGATTGCCACCATCAACGCCTGGAACCGCCTGAACGTCATCTCCGGCCAGCTGGGCGGCCAGTACGTCCCCGGCCAGTGGTGACCACCTGCCCGCGCCCCAATCACCCTGGGGCGCAAGGGCAGGCATTTCTCGAGTGGCACACCACCGAGGGGAATCGGTCGAATCCCCGCGGCGGTGTGCCACTCGGCATTCGGGCCGCGCAACCAACCCCGCGATTCGGCTGCAGGGCTCGAGCTTCCAGGACGGGCGGCCATCCCGACGCCGACGACGCCCGCGCCCTCCTCGCCGACCTCGGCTGACCCCGCCGCGGAAAATCGGTACCGCTTTCCACGACGTGTCATTACTGTCATCGTCGCCACCGACGCCCTGGCGCGCAGGTCGTGGGGTGGTCCAGCCGGTGTGGAGGAGTCCGGAGTCCTCGCTTCCGTCAAGGAAGAAACCGCGGGTTCGAATCCCGTCACTGGTGCAGGTGATGTCGGCCGGGTGCGGCCGGTCGGTCCTCGAAGGCTCGGTCAGTTCTCGAAGGCGGCGCGGTGGGCCGCACACCATTCGGCGAAGGTACGCGGCGGGCGGCCGAGCAGTTCGGTCACGGTGTGGGTGCGCGCGCCCACGGTGTCGGCGCGCATGAGGGCGAAGCCCGCCACGATCGCCGCGGCCAGCGGCGGGGGAGCGCCGTTCGGGAAGCGGGCCGCCACCGCCTCCTCCGGCGTCGCGGCCTCACGAATCTTGATGTCGCGGTCCAGGATTCGGGCGAGGATCGCGACCTGTTCGCCGACGGTCAGGCTCTCCGGTCCGGTGAGGTGATAGGCCGCCCCGGCGTGGCCGGGCTCGGTGAGGCAGCGGGCCGCCACCTCGGCGATATCGGCGGGATCGATCGGGGCGAACCGGCCCGGGCCGGCGGGGTCGAGGATCGGGTCGCCCGCCCGCAACGCCGGAATCCACTCCAGGGCATTGGACATGTACCCGCCCGGACGCAGGATCGTGCACGGAATTCCGCTGGCGCGCACCAGATTCTCGCGCTCGTGGTGCCAGCTGCCCATGGCGGGCAGCGGTTCGACCAGCACGTGGGCGGAGGAGATCATGACGATCCGCTTCACTCCCGCCCCGGCGGCGGCGTGCAGCAGGTTGCGGGTGTGGTCCAGCCCGATGCCCGGGACCAGCAGGAACAGGCCGGTGACTCCGGTCATGGCCCGGTCCAGGCTCGCCGGATCGTCGAGGTCGCCCAGGCAGGTTTCGGCACGCGCGGGCAGGGTCGCCGCCCGTGCCGGATCACGCACCAGGGCACGGAAATCGAGGTCGTTGGCATCGAGGATGCGGGTGAGTTCGCGGCCGATGTTCCCGGTCGCTCCGGTCAGCAGTAGCATGGCATCTCCAGATCGTTAGCCGTCTACCGAAAAACGTTAGACGGCTAACGATCGACGGTCAATACCCGCACCCGACCGGAGGCCCCATGTCTTCCCCAGGCTCAGCCGACTTCCTGGACCTGCACGGCCGCACCTCGAAAGCCTTGCGCGCCTTGGCCGATCGCGATATGCGCCGCCTCGGCCTGCACCTCGGCCAGAATCACGTGCTGGCCGTGCTGTGGGAACAGGACGGCCGCACACCGGGGGAGATGGCGGCCGCGCTGAACGTCACCACGCCGACCGTCGTCAAGATGGCCACCCGCATGGCCGCCGCCGGCCTGCTCACCCGCCGCCGCGACGACAAGGACAACCGCCTGGTCCGGCTCTGGCTCACCGACCGCGGCCGCGACCTCCGCGACCCCGTCGAAGCCGACCGGAAGACCCTGTCCGACAAGGTGACCGCCGACCTCACCGACGCCGAACGCCGCCACCTGATGTCGGCGCTGGAAAAAATCCACCGCGCCGCCGCCGACCTCCTCGGCGAACCGCTCGACCACACCGACGCGATCCCGGACTGACCCGGACCCGCGCCGTTCGATCCCGGACCGGCGCTGCCGCCCCGGCCATCACCTAGAGTTGGGCTCATGATTACCGCGATCGTGTTGATCTCCGCCGAACCGGATCGGATTCCGGAGACCGCGCAGGAACTGGCCGACATCAAGGGGGTGGCCGAGGTCTATTCGTGCGCGGGGGATGTGGACCTGATCGCCGTGGTCCGGGTGCGCGACCACGAGGAGATCGCCGACGTGGTCACCGGCCGGATCAACAAGACGCCGGGCGTGCTGCGCACGGCCACCCACATCGCGTTCAAGTCCTACTCGCGCGCGGACGTGGAGGCCGGCTTCTCGATCGGCGAATAGCCGCCCGGGTCAGCGGGTCAGAACGGACGCGCCCAGCGCGGTGCCGGTGTGACCGGGCTCGATGGTGTGGGTGACGCCGCCCTTGCACCCGGGGAACAGGTAGACCTGGGCGCGCAGGGTGGTTTCATTGTCGACACTGAGCCGGCGCGGCACACCGCGGATGGTCACGCAGTCGCCCGGAATGCCGTAGCTGCGGCCGTCCACACTGAGGGTGCCGGGATCGGCGGTCTCGTCGTGAGCCCAGTGAGCGGCGCTCACCGGGATGCCGATGCCCAGGAACACGGCCACCAGGCCGGGTAGCACCACTCCGTATCGCATGTCGAAACTGTAACGCCGCCCCGGTGACCCGAACAGCAAACACACAGCTGGGTGACCCGAACTCTCAGGACACTCGGAGGAACTCTTCCATGAGAGGGCAGGAACCATGTTCGTGAAGGTGTGCGGGCTCACCACCGAGGAACAGATCGACTGGGCCGTCGAGCTCGGCTACTCGGCCATCGGCGTGGTCGGCACGGCCAAGAGCAAGCGGTATGTCGAGCCCGCCCGGGCGCGTGAGCTGGCGGCGTACGCGCGCGGCCGGATCCGCTCGTTCGTGGTGGCGTTCGACCGGACCGAGGTCGCCGAGGTGATCGGCGACTTCGACGTCATCCAGCTCTACAACTGGACCGACCTGCCGAATCTGGCCTACTGCTCGGCCGCCGCACCCACCCCGGAACAGGTCTGCGAATACTTCTTCTACGACGCCAGCACCGGATCGGGCGTCTTCGCCGAATTCCCGGACTGGCTGGAGCAGGTGCCCGGACAGGTGGTGCTGGCCGGCGGCCTCAGCCCCGGCAATGTCGCCGAGGTGATCACGACCCATCGGCCGTTCGGCGTCGACGTCTCCAGTTCGGTCGAAACCGCCCCTGGCATCAAGAGTTTCGATGCCATGAGCCGTTTCAAACAGGCCGTGGACTCCGCGGCCGAACCGGGGGCCTGAAGTCCCCCGGGGTCAGTTCGCGCCGAGCCCGTTGGAGACGGTGACCCAGCGATCCAGCAGCGCCGAGGCCGCACCCGAATCCACGGTCTCGGCCACCCGCTTCAAAGCCGCGGCCAGCTTGGTGTGCAGATCGCCGTCCACCCCCGCGGCGGTCAGTTCGAACGCCACCAGCGCCGCCGCCGAATTCAGCAGCACCGCGTCCCGCACCGGGCCCGGGTCGCCGGCGAACATGGCGCGCGCGATCTCCGCGTTCATCACCGCGTCGCCGCCGCGCAGCGCCGACGGATGCACCCGCTCGATGCCGAGTCTGGTTGGGTCGATGGTGGTTTCGTGCAACCGGCCGCCCGCGACCACCCACACATCGGTGGTGTCGGCGGTGGTGATCTCGTCGAGGCCGTCGTTGCCGCGGACCACGAGCGCCGAGGCGCCGCGTTCGGCGAACACACCCGCGATCACCGCCACCAGATCCGGGAAAGCACAGCCGATCAGGCCCGTGCTGGGCTGGGCCGGATTGGTCAGCGGCCCCAGAATATTGAAGACCGTCGGAATCCCGATCTCACCGCGCGCCTGACTCGCGAACCGCAGCGAGGGATGGAACACCGGCGCGAAGCAGAACCCGATGCCGGTCTGCCGCACACACTCGGCCACCGATTCCGGCCCGAGCGCGATCTTCACGCCCAGCGCCTCCAGCACGTCCGCGCCGCCGCTCTTGGACGAGGCCGCCCGATTGCCGTGCTTGATCACCGGAATCCCGCTGGCCGCCACCACGATCGAGGACATGGTGGAGATGTTCACGCTGCCCGAGCGGTCCCCGCCGGTGCCGACGATATCCACCGCCGCGCCCTCGAACGGCACCCGCTTCGCGTGCGAGAGCATGCCGGTGGCCAGGCCGCTCAGCTCGGTCGGGGTCGGGCCCTTCATCTTCAGGGCCACGCCGAAGGCCGCGATCTGCGCGGAGGTGGCGTTGTCGGAGAAGATCTCGTTCATCGCCCACGCGGCCTCATCCGAGGACAGATCGTTGCCGTCGGTGAGGATGCCGAGAATTTCTCTCCAGCTGCGCGCGCTCATTGCCTTCTCTTCCCGTTGCCGGTCCACGCCGGACACCAGTGTTGTTGCGGCAAGCCTAGTGTGCGGGGCTAGTTCTTTCCGCCAGGACCGGCGGCGGGCTGCAGGGCATCCCAGCCGAGGACATGGCCGTCGTAGCGATGGGCGATTCCCGTCATGCGGGAACGCTCCTGGGAGCAGTGCAGGGCGTCGAGCACCTGCACGCGCTGCAACACCAGGTTCGCCGGGTCGGCCGCGTCCACCGAGGCGGTGTCATAGCCGATCTGCGCGGCGATGACTTGCACCTCACCGACGCGGTCGGCGGGAACCCGGAGGTGGTGCCGAAGGACTACTGGATCGTCCGATGTCCACTGCAGAGCCTTGCCCAGGGCCGCCGAACAGGCTTCGGCATCATCGAAACTCGATGCCACCACCACCAGATCCGGCCGCCTCGGATCCAGTTCGGTCGTCCCGCCGCGTCCAGCTATCCGCCGCCACCACGATTTCACGCTCATATATCCCTCTCCACAGGGCTCAGCTTCCTCTTACCTGCGCAATCTAGGCTCTCCGGGACACGCCGAGCGCCCTGCCAGACGAGCGCTCGCGCTGGGCTTTCCGACACGTACGACAAAGTTTCGTACCCGCCTACGCCTGTCGTACTACGACAAGTCATACTTACCGGCGTGACGACCGCAGTAGGGACCCCAGGATCGGCCATTACCCAGCGTGTGCATTCGCTGAACCGGCCCAACATGGTCAGCGTCGGTACCATCATCTGGCTGTCGAGCGAGCTGATGTTCTTCGCCGGCTTGTTCGCCATGTACTTCGTTGCTCGCGCGCAGGCGCACGGAAACTGGCCGCCGGAGCCGACCGAGCTGAACATGAAGCTCGCCGTGCCGGTGACCGCGGTGCTGATCGCCTCCTCCTTCACATGCCAGATGGGCGTGTTCGCGGCGGAGAAGGGTGACGTCTTCGGCCTGCGCCGCTGGTACCTGCTGACCTTCCTCATGGGTGCGTTCTTCGTCGGTGGCCAGGCCACCGAGTACCACGCCCTGTACTCGGAGGGCACCTCGATCTCCAGCAGCGTGTACGGCTCGGTGTTCTTCATCACCACGGGCTTCCACGGTCTGCACGTCATCGGCGGTCTCATCGCGTTCGTGTTCCTGCTGATCCGCACCAAGCTCAGCAAGTTCACCCCGGCGCAGGCCACGGCGGCGATCGTCGTCTCCTACTACTGGCACTTCGTCGACATCGTCTGGATCGGCCTCTTCGCCACGATCTACTTCGTCCGCTAACACCGGACGCGCCGAGGCCCAGCCCGCGTCGGCAACCCAGAAACTTGTACAAGTCGGTTCCGTCTACTCCAAAGGGACACAGATGAGTTCATCTCCCCCGTCAGCGCCAGATCCCGAGGGGATCGGCCAGGCCACCAAGATCCGCAAGCAGCGCCGGATGCGCCGGAAGCTGGCCGGCGGTCTGGTCCTCCTGATGGGCCTCGTCGGAGCCGGCTTCGCGGCGTCGGCCCTGACCCCGCAGGCTCAGGTCGCCACCGCGAAAGAGGACCAGTCCGCGCTGATCCGCGAGGGCAAGCAGATCTACGACACCTCCTGCGTCACCTGCCACGGTGCCAACCTGCAGGGTGTCCAGGATCGCGGCCCCAGCCTGATCGGCGTCGGTGAGGCCGCGGTCTACTTCCAGGTTTCCACCGGTCGTATGCCCGCCGCCCGCAACGAGGCGCAGATCCAGCGCAAGCCCCCGAAGTTCGACGCGCACCAGACCGACGCGCTCGGCGCGTACGTCCAGTCCCAGGGCGGCGGTCCGACCGTGCTGCGCGACAGCAACGGCGAGATCGCGCAGGAGTCCATCGTCGAGGACCGTGACCTCGGCCGCGGTGGCGAGCTGTTCCGCATGAACTGCGCCTCCTGCCACAACTTCACCGGCAAGGGTGGCGCGCTGTCGTCCGGCAAGTTCGCGCCGCCGCTGGAAGAGGCCACCGAGCAGCAGCTCTACCTGGCCATGCTGACCGGCCCGCAGAACATGCCCCGGTTCTCCGACCGGCAGCTGACGCCGGACGAGAAGAAGGACATCGTCGCCTACATCAAGGACCGCATGGAGACCCCGTCCGAGGGCGGCTACGGCCTCGGCGGCTTCGGTCCCGCGACCGAGGGCCTGGCCATCTGGGTCGTCGGCATCGTGGTCCTGGTCGGCTCCGCGATGTGGATCGGTTCCCGGTCATGAGTGAACAGGAGCGAAACAGCATGGGGGACAACCCCACCGAACCCACCGATGAGCAGCTCGACGCCATGTCGCGGGACGAGCTGGTCAAGCTCGGCACCGAGCTGGACGGCGTCGACGTCGCCTACCGTGCCCCGCGCTGGCCGGTCCCGGGTACCCGGGCCGAGAAGCGCGCCGAGCGCCGGGTGGCGCTCTGGTTCGGCATCTCCGCGCTCGCGGGTGCCGCGCTGATCGGTGTCTTCCTGTTCTGGCCCTGGGAGTACAAGGGCCGTCACCAGGACGGCAACGGCATGTACACGCTGACCACCCCGCTCTACGGCCTCACCCTCGGCATCGCCGTGCTGGCCGTCGGCGTCGCGGTGGTGCTGATCCGCAAGCATTTCATCCCCGCCGAGATCTCCATCCAGGACCGCCACGATGGCGCGTCCAAGGAGGTCGACCGGCGCACCCTGGTCGCGCAGCTGCAGGACGCCGCCGAGACCTCGACCCTGGGCCGCCGCAAGCTCATCACCCGCACCGCGGGCCTGGGCGTGGGCGTCATGGGCGTCGGCGCGCTGCTCGTCTTCGTCGGCGGCATGATCAAGAACCCGTGGGCCAAGCGCGACAAGTCGCCGCTGTGGGTCTCGGGCTGGACCCCGGACTACCCGGGTGAGACCATCTATCTGCGTCGCGACACCGGCCGCCCCGAGGACATCGTCCTGGTCAAGCCGGAGGATCTGGACGCCGGTGCCATGGAGACCGTCTTCCCCTGGAAGGAATCCTGGCGCGGTGACGAGCACAAGACGCTGGAATCGCTGCGCGGTATTCGCAACGCGGTCATGCTGATTCGCTTGCGCACCCACGATGCCGAGCACGCCATCAAGCGCAAGGGCCAGGAGAGCTTCAACTTCGGCGACTACTTCGCCTACTCGAAGATCTGCACCCACCTCGGCTGCCCCACCTCGCTGTTCGAGCAGCAGACCAACCGAATCCTGTGCCCCTGCCACCAGTCGCAGTTCTCCGCGACCGAGTGGGGTAAGCCGGTCTTCGGTCCCGCCGCGCGTGCGCTGCCGCAGCTGCCGATCACCGTCAACGCCGATGGCTACCTGGTCGCCCAGCACGACTTCATCGAGCCCCTCGGCCCGGCCTACTGGGAGCGTCGTTCATGAGCCCTAGCAAAGTGGCCGTCCAGGCCAACGAGATGGACGAGCGTTACCGCCTCGCGGCGTTCGCCAAACGATCGATCAACAAGGTCTTCCCGACCCACTGGTCGTTCCTGCTCGGTGAGATCGCGTTGTACGCGTTCATCATCCTGCTGCTGTCGGGTATCTACCTGACGCTGTACTTCGACCCGTCCATGTCGGAGACCGTCTACCAGGGTGCCTACCAGCCCCTGCGCGGTGTCACGATGTCGCGGGCCTACGAGACCGCGCTGAACATCTCCTTCGAGGTGCGCGGCGGTCTGTTCGTGCGCCAGGTGCACCACTGGGCGGCGCTGCTGTTCGCGTCGTCGATCATCATCCACCTGTTCCGCATCTTCTTCACCGGCGCTTTCCGCAAGCCGCGTGAGGCCAACTGGGTGATCGGCTCGCTGCTGCTCATCCTGGCCATGTTCGAGGGCTTCTTCGGCTACTCGATCCCGGACGACCTGCTCTCCGGCACCGGTCTGCGCGCCGCCTTCGGTGGTATCACCATGGGCATCCCGGTCATCGGCACCTGGATGCACTGGCTGATCTTCGGCGGTGACTTCCCGGGCACCATCATCATTCCGCGTCTGTACATCGCGCACGTGCTGCTGCTGCCGGGCATCATCCTGGCGCTCATCGCCGCGCACGTCGCGCTGGTGTGGTACCAGAAGCACACCCAGTTCCCCGGACCGGGCCGCACCGAGAAGAACGTCGTCGGCGCCCGCATCATCCCGGTGTTCGCCGCCGACCAGGGCGCGTTCTTCGCCTTCACCCTGGGTGTCGTCGCCATCATGGGTGGCGTGTTCCAGATCAACCCGATCTGGAACCTGGGTCCCTACAACCCGTCCCAGGTCTCGGCGGGTTCGCAGCCGGACTTCTACATGATGTGGACCGACGGCATGGCGCGTCTCATGCCGCCGTGGGAGCTGTACCTGGGCCGCTACACGGTCCCGGCGCCGTTCTGGGTCGCGCTGATCATGGGTGCGGTGTTCGGTGTGCTGATCGCCTACCCGTGGATCGAGAAGCGTCTCACCGGCGACACCGCCCGCCACAACCTGCTGCAGCGTCCGCGCGACGTGCCGGTCCGCACCGCCATCGGTGCCATGGCCATCGCGTTCTACCTGGTGCTGACCCTGGCGTGTGTGAACGACATCCTGTCGCTGAAGTTCGACATCTCGCTGAACGCGACGACCTGGTTCTTCCGCATCGCGCTGCTGCTGGCTCCGCCGCTCGCGTACTTCGTGGCGTACCGGTTCTGCATCGGCCTGCAGCGCAGTGACCGTGCGGTGCTCGAGCACGGCATCGAAACCGGTGTGATCAAGCGGCTTCCGCACGGTGAGTACATCGAGGTGCACCAGCCGCTGGGCCCGGTCGACTCGCACGGCCACCCGATCCCGCTGGAGTACCAGGGCGCCCCGGTGCCCAAGAAGATGGCCAAGCTGGGTTCCGCGGGCAAGCCCGGCACCGGCTCCTTCCTGCGCGCCGACCCCGCGTCGGAGCAGGCGGACCTGGTCGCCGTCGCCCACGAGGAAGAGCACAAGATGCTCGAGGTGCTGGAGGACGCGCAGAACGCCGCCGCCGGCAAGCACGAGCACTGATCCTCGCCGTCACACGGGAAGGCCCCGAGTCGAATTCGACTCGGGGCCTTCCCCGTTCCCGGGACTCGGCCGATCGGATGACAAGGTGACCGGGACCTGTTAGCTTCCGGACTATGGCTGTCCAGCCGGATCGACGGGCGGTCGCCCGGCCCGCGGTGGCGACCCGCTATGCGGTGGAGACCGGTCGGGCACAGGGGATTCCGGCCTCGGCCTGCCTGGCCGGGACGGGGCTGCGCGGCAGTGACCTGGAAGAACCTGGCGCACAGGTGCGGTCGGGCCAGGAACTGCGGGTCATCCGGAATCTGATCGCGCACGGGGGAGACCCGGCCGAACTGGGGGCCGCGACCGGGCGGCGGTACGCGCTCCCCGGCGCGGGGATCGTGGGCTACGCCATGATGACGAGTCCGACCGTGCGGGAGGCGATCCGGCTGCTGCCCGGGTACTTCGCGGTGACCTCCGTCCGATTCGGGCCGTCGTTCACCGAGACCCGGGCGGGGCTGGCGGTCACAGCCGGGGACGGGGCGGTGCGCGGCGACGTGCGGGCGTTCCTGCTGGCCCGCGATCTGACGGCCGCCTGCACGCTGGTCTCGGCGCTGGCCTCGGACACCGATGTGCTGCTGGACCTCGAATTCGAGCCCGGCCGAGGCAGGTTCACCGTGCCGCCCGAGGTGCTCGATCAGCCCGCCCGGCCGCCGGACGCGCTGTGCATCCAGCAGTGCGAGCTGGCACTGGACCGCCGGCATCGATACACCGGTCCGGCAGCGCAGGTGCGCCGAGTGCTGCTGCGGACGCCCGCGACCGCGCCGTCGCTCGCCGAGGTCGCCCGGGAACTCACACTGTCCGAACGCGGCCTGCACCGCCGACTCGCCGACCAGCACATCAGCTTTCGCGGCCTGGTCGATCAGATCCGGCAGCAGCTCGCCGCCGAACTCCTGGAGCTCGGGCTCACCGGCGAGACCGTCGCCCGCATGGTCGGCGCATCTGCCCAGCCGGTTTTCGGCCCCGGTTACCGAGGGCGCCCGGGCACCCAGCCCGGCCGCACCCACGACATCCCGCGCTAGCGATGGCGCCGACAGTGCGTGGTTGCGTCCTGCCGACGTGCCGCACTCGCGGTCGGCGCCGACCTCCCACTTCGGCGGCTAACCCTGCGGTGCAGCCGGATTCGGCCTGGTCCATACCAGCGAGAACCGCCACAGTACGTGCCGTCGGTAGCGCACGCCGGGCAAGATCTCGGCGGCCGTCCGCCGCGTCTCGGCATAGGTTTGCGGTGGCGGCCACACGACCGGCGAGGGGTGCGCCCACTGCGCCCGGAACAGCCGATCCTTGAAACTGGTGAGCAGGGCGGCGGCCTCCCACGGTAGATCCGCCGGAAAGTCGTTGCGCGCCATGCCCACCACGGCCAGGGTCCCGCCCGGCCGCAACAGCTCCCGCATCCGGGTGAGCGCCTTGACGGTGTCCATGTGGTGCAGGGCCGCGATGGACACGATCCCGTCGAACGACTCCGGCTCGAAGGGGTGCTCGAGGAAATCCGCCTGGAGATAGGTGATGTCGCCCGCCCCGGACTGGTCCCGGGCCAGCTCGATACTCCGCGCATCGGGATCGATCCCGGTCACTGCGGCCCCGCCCTGCCGGATCCGCCTGGCCAGCATGCCTTCCCCGCACCCGACGTCCAGCACGTCCCGCGCCCCGGCGACCGCCGCCGCCAGCAGCGGGTGGTACTCGATGTTGTGATTCCAGCGCTCCGCATCTGGCACATACATCCCGCCATTCTGGCAGCGCGCCGCTCCCGCCGCCCGTACGTTCCGGTACTCACCTCCGCACCTGCCCCGGAATGGCCTCGAAGCCGCGCGTTTTCACCGCGCTGGTCATCAGCCCGGCGGGGACTGATCCGGGGTGGTGATCTGGGCGGCGGCTTCGGCGCGGGCGACCCAGTCGAGCCAGGCGCCCGCGCCGCGGCGGGGTTCGCCGTAGCCGTCGGTGGTGCGGACGATGCGGGTGCCGGGCTGTTCGAGCCAGCGGACCAGCAGGCCCGCCTCCTCCGGAAGTGCCCCGCGCAGTGGGGGATAGGCGGGCGCGTCGTCCGGGCCGGGAAGGCGGGGCGGTATGACGGTTTCGGCGGCAGCTGCGAGGCGATCCACCACCGCCATGGGGGAGATGCCGCGCACGGCGGTGCCCGCGGCGGCGAGGCGGGCGTGGCGGATGATCGCGAACTCCCAGCCACCCGCGCCGTCGGGGCGGGCAGCTATCAGTTCCGGGATGGCGGCCAGCGCGACCAGGCGCTGGGTCCGGCGCAGGGCGCGGATCACCGTCACGGTGCGATCCCGCAGCCGGGCTGCGGCCTCGAAATGTTCTGCGGTGGACAGGCTTTCGAGCCGCTCGGCGATCGCGTGCAGCAGGGCGTCGTCGGCGCCCGCGAACAGGGCGCGGACCATGGCCGGAGCTTGCTCGTACTCCTCTATATAGAGGGGGCTGCTGTGGGCGCTCGCGGGGCAACCGCCGACCACCGCCGGCGGGCAATCATGGCGGCCGGTGCGCGGGATGCGGGTGGTGCAGGTGCGCAGGCCCGCCTGCTCGGCGACGGTGGCGGCGATCTCCAGCGCGTCGGCGCGAGAGGTGAACGGGCCCAGCGCGTCCCGGGCCGGGGTGCGCGAGACCGCGAACCGCGGGAACGGCTCGTCGGTCAGCGTCAGCCACCAGGCGCGTTGCGGGAACTTCGATCGCCGGTTGTAGGGCGGGGTGTGGGCGAGCAGCAGCCGCAGCTCCCGCACCCCTGCCTCCAGGCCGTGTGAGCACTCGACATGGTCGACCCGGGTGGCCAGCTGCACCATCTCGCGCATGCGCGGGCGGGTGTCGGAACCGGTGAAGTAGGTGCGGACACGCCGGCGCAGATTCACCGCCGTCCCGATATAGAGGACTTCGTCCGAGGGCCCGCGGAACAGATACACCCCCGGCGTGGCCGGAAGATCCGCTGCCATCACACGTTTCGCGCGTTGGCGGCGTGTCACCTCGGGCAGATAGTCGAGCAGCTCGGTGAGACTCTGCACCCCCTGATTGCCCACCCGGGCGATGAGCGCGTGCAGCACGTCCACCGTGGCGCGGGCATCGTCGAGGGCGCGGTGCGTAGGCCGGGTCTCGGCGCCCAGCAGCTGAGCCAGGTACCAGAGTTTGGCCGAGGGCGCTTCGTCCTTGCCGAGCACCCGCCGCGCCAGCTGGACCGTGCACAGCGTTTGGAAAGCGGGCCAGGGCAATTCGCACCGGGCCGCGGCGGCCTTCAGGAATCCGGTATCGAAGCGGGCATTGTGGGCGACCAGCACCGCACCGCGCGCGAACTCCAGAAACCCGGGCAGCACCTGCTCGATGAGGGGCGCGTCCACCACCATGGCGGTCGTGATCCCGGTGATCTGCACGATCTGCGGGGGAATCGCACAGCCGGGATTCACCAGGGTCGCGAACTCGCCGAGTACCTCGCCGCCGCGCACCTTCACCGCGCCGATCTCGGTGATCGAGTCGCCCTCGGGGCTGGTGCCGGTCGTCTCCAGGTCCACCACCACGAACGTCGTGTCATAGAGCGGGGTTTCGAGCTCGTCGAAGGCCAGCTGTCCGGACACGGACGGGAAGCCTAGGCGCAGGGTCCGACAACCTTTCCCGCCAAGGCGTTCACCGCAGCTCCGGGGGTCGTGACCGTCTCCGAGAACGCGTGATCCGGCACTTTCCGCAGGTCGGGCCGGGAACTTTGGCGAGGTCCGGGGAGTTGCTTCGCGCGACCTGGGGAAAGTCTGAATATGTGGTGGAGATTCTCGAGATGAAATCCTCGAATTGCGGAAATATGCGCGATTGTGACCAGGGTCACTATTATTCGGAAAGCGTATCAATCTCGGGTGTGAGGGTGGTCGGTTCGCACCGGCCTCCGGCGTGTGCCGCCCCGCTGTCCTGCGGTCGGGCGTGTCGCGTTGGCGTGTCGAAATCGCCCAGGTCGGCTGTCATGGCTCTGACCTTGTGTTATGCGTAATTTGTCGAGGTCGGGAGGGCCTCGGGCGAGCGCTGGCTACTCACCGGTAGCTAGTGGTGCGCTCTCCGGAAAATGACCGCTGTTATCGTTTCGTGATTGGTGTGACGTTTATCGCACCGAAATGGGGGCGCGTAACAATTTTGAGTGACGGCCCGGCCGTCTCGGCTTTACAAAGCACCGTTATGGACTCGTAATCTTCCTGAGACCTCGCGGAGTCCGACGCACCACCCGGTGCAGCGTCGCGGGGGAGATTGGAAGTACCTCATCATGGCGACCACCACCGTCAAGCGACAGGTCCGGGGCATGCAGCGCACTGCGCGTCGTGCCGCTGCGGCCGGTGCCGTCGGCGCCGCCGCGGTGAGCGCGCTGCTGCTGCCAGCGACCCCCGCGTCGGCCCAGCCGGTGAACACACCGGTCGGCACCATCGACGTGCCCGACCTGATCCAGCTCCCCGCCGGCATCCCGGGGCTCCCGGAATCCCTCCCGGTGAACATCCCCGCCATCCCCGGCATCATCACCCCGTGGGGCCCGGCCATCCCCGGACCGCGGAGCGGCCCGCGCCAGGCCGCGGTCAACGCCGCCCTGAGCCGCGTCGGCGACCCCTACGTCTACGGCGCCGCCGGCCCGGACGCCTTCGACTGCTCCGGTCTGGTGCAGTGGTCCTACGCGCAGGCCGGAGTCAGCCTGCCGCGCACCAGCTATGAGCAGCTCAATGCCGGCAGCCCGGTGTCGTTCGACGATCTGCAGCCCGGCGACGTGGTGTCGTTCTACGGCGGCAGCCACTCCGGCATCTACGTCGGCGACGGCAATGTGGTGCACGCGTCGACCTCCGGTCAGCCGGTGAAGGTCGCCCCGATCTCCTCGATGCCGTTCACGGGCGCGCGCCGCATCTGATCCGCTGCTCGACCGGGGCGTCTTCCCCGTAGCCGACCGCAGGCGGCCGACCTGTGGAAGAGGCGGTGACCGTGATGATTCCGTGGCCTGCTGGACACAAGCGGTCGCCGTTTCGTAATCTTATCGAGACCTTCTGAACCGGCTCGGGGTAAGAGAACGGGACGACACCAACGGTGGCAGCGCAGCAGCGACATCATCGGACACACAGTCAGCGAACCAGGCGACTGGTGGGTGAAGCCCTCACGGTAGGCGCACTCATGGTCGGCACCTACGGCACCCTGGGCCTCGGATCCGCGACAGCCGATCCGGTCTCCGCACCGGCATCTGCTGGGGAAGCAGTGCAGCGGCTCATCGACCTGTCGCGGCAATCCGAACAGCTCAATCAGCAGGCGCTCGACGCCCAGTCCGATCTGGACACCAAGGCCGCCGCCGCCGGTGTCGCCGACCAGCGGGCCGCCGACGCGGCCGCCACCCTGGACGCGGCCAAGGCGGAAATCCGTCGCTACCAACCGGTCATCGATCGGGCCGCGACCTCCGCGCTGCTCGGCAGCCGCACCAACCGGCTCACTTCGCTACTGGTCAGCAATTCGCCGCAGCAGCTGCTCGACCAGATGTCCATCGTGGACTTCGTGGGCGCGCGCACGAATGATCAACTGGGCCAGTACGAGAAGGCCACCGACGCGGCCTCGGTCGCCGAGGCCGCGGCCCGCGCCGCCGCCGACACCGCGCGCGCCGCCAGCGCCGCCGCCGACGCGGTCCGCCAGGACCTGGAATCCAAACGCGCTGCGCTGCAAGGATCCATGGCGCAGGTGATCGCCGCCTGGGGGCAGCTCTCCGCCGGTGACAAGTCCGCGCTCGCGGGCTCCATGTTCCCGCCCGGCTTCGATCGCGACAGCCTGCTCCGGGGCCTGGTGCCCGGTTCCGGCACCAGCGCGCTGGCCGCGGGACTCACCCGCGTCGGCGATCCGTATGTCTGGGGCGCCACCGGTCCCGACCAGTTCGACTGCTCCGGCCTGGTGCAGTGGGCCTTCCATCAGGTCGGCAAGAGCGTGCCGCGCACCAGCCAGCAGCAGTCCAGCTACGGCACGCCGGTCGACGAGAAGGACCTCCAGCCCGGCGACGTCGTCTTCTTCTACTCTGACATCTCGCATGTGGGTATCTACGCCGGCAACGGATTGATGCTGCACGCTTCCACTTTCGGCGTACCGGTTCAGGTCGCGCCGATGAGCTCCACACCGTTCCATTCGGCGCGCCGGTTCTGAGCTCTCGCGGACCCGGCATGAGTGGTCAGGACCCGGAGGAGGCAGCTTGCGTAACCACGTAGGGTCCCCACTCGTGCCCTATATGCAGCACATGATCACGACGAGGTGGCGATGAGCGCTCTGCGGCAGCTGCGCGGCTGGCTGGCGGCGCGGCGGCGGTTCCAGTTCGTCGCCACCCTGGTCATGGTCAGCACGCTGACCGCGGCCTGCGGGGCGCTGCTCATGCTGCCGAACTCGGTGCTGCCCAAGCTGCGCGCGGTGGTGCCGGGGCAGGACTCGGGTCAGGCCACGGCCTCCGATCCGCAGGTGCCGCTGGTGAAACGGACCATGGAGGGCTACGGCAGGGTGGTCGCCGAGACCACGGCGACCGGGTCGGGGCGGATCGGTGTCGTGCTCGGTCATTCCGGGCAGCGCGCCGATATCGATGTGCTGGCAGGCGAACTCGCGGCAAGCACCGCCGCGGTCACCGCGCTGTGGGGTGCGGACTGGAATCAGGCCCCCGTCGTGGTGGTGGCGTCCAGCGTCTCCGAATTCGCCGCCCTCACCCACGCCGCCGGTGACGTGCCCGCCGAGGTCGCGGCTTCGACCGTCGCCGACCCCTTCCGCCCCGGCGCCCAACTGACGGGCCAGCGCGTGGTTTTCGGCCCCGACGCCGGACGCCGCCTGGGACCCGACGGCCTGCGCTCGGTGTTGCGGCACGAACTCACCCATATGGCCTCGCGCGCGGTCACCGTCGACGGCTCCCCGATGTGGACGCTCGAGGGCTTCGCCGAATATTCCGCCCATCGCAACCTGCGCCGGCCCATCACCGAGATCGCCCCCACCCTCACCACCCGCGCCCGCGCCGGCGACCTCCCCGCCGACCTCCCGCCCGACGCCATGTTCGAGCCCACCAGCGGCCAAGCCTCGTTGGCCTACGAACAGGGCTGGTCCGCCTGCGCTTTCATCGCCGACCGCTACGGCGACCCGAAACTCGTCGCCCTCTACCGCCAACTGGCGTCGGGCCCCAAGGACCGCGCCGCCGTCGACACCGCCCTGCGCGCCACCCTCGGCACCGGCTACCAGGACCTCGTCACCGATTGGCGCGCCTGGCTCGCCACCCGCACCGCCGAAGGCGCGTAGCACTCGGAGGCCAGGGGGGTGCGAGGTTTCGGGGTGGGAGGAGTGCGGGCCCCGGGTGCAGTAGGTTTGAGGGCATGGGGCGAACTCTGCTGGTTACCAATGATTTCCCGCCGCGACCGGGTGGGATTCAGTCGTATCTGCATGCGCTCGCCCGGCAGCTGCCCGCTGACGAGTTGGTGGTGTACGCGCCGCGGTGGCGGGGCGACAGCCACTGGAAGTTCGATGCGCAGCAGCCCTTTCAGGTGGTGCGGCATCCGACGACGCTGATGCTGCCGACACCGCTGGTGGCGCGGCGCGCCAAGAAGCTCATGCGCGACGAGAAGTGCGACCGGGTCTGGTTCGGGGCGGCGGCGCCGCTGGCGCTGCTGTCGCCGCTGCTGCGCCAGGCGGGCGCGGAGCGGATCGTGGCGTCCACGCACGGGCACGAGGTGGGCTGGTCGATGCTGCCGGCGGCGCGGCAGGCGCTGCGGGTCATCGGCGATCACACCGATGTCGTCACCTATGTCAGCAAATACACGCGGCGGCGGTTCTCGTCCGCGTTCGGGGCGCAGGCCGCGCTCGAATACCTGCCCCCCGCCGTGGATTCGGAGGTGTTCAAGCCGGATCCGGCCGCTCGCGCCGAACTGCGGGCCCGCTACGGGCTGGGGGACCGGCCGACCATTCTGTGCCTGTCGCGGCTGGTGCCGCGCAAGGGCCAGGACATGCTGATCACGGCCATGCTCGAGATTCGCAGGCGGGTCGACGGGGCGGTGCTGGTCATCGCCGGCGGCGGGCCGTACGAGCAGAAGCTACGGCAGTTCGCCGAGGTCATGGGCCTCGGCAATGACGTGGTCTTCACCGGACGCGTCCCGTCGGGCGAGCTCGCCGCCCACCACACCATCGCCGACGTGTTCGCCATGCCCTGCCGCACCCGTGGTTTCGGCCTGGACGTCGAGGGCCTGGGCATCGTGTTCCTGGAAGCCTCCGCCACGGGAGTGCCGGTGGTGGCGGGCAATTCCGGCGGCGCGCCCGAAACCGTGCGCGAGGGTGAGACCGGACGGGTGGTGAACGGCCGCTCCGCCGAAGAACTCACCGACGCCATCGTCGACATCCTCTCCGACCGGGACGCCGCCGCTCGCATGGGCGCGGCCGGGCGCGCTTGGGTGCAGCAGCAGTGGCGCTGGGACCTGATGGGCGCGCGACTACAGCAACTGCTGGATCCCGCGGCTCCCCGGTCGGCGCGGGTCTGAGACGATTCCCAACCTGCGCTAGGCTCAGCCCCGTGAGCAGTATCCAGGTTGCCGACCAGACATTCGTCGCCGCGCCGGGCACGGCGGTGGCCGAGGTGCTGGCCGATCGTGCCCGCTGGCGCCGCTGGTGGCCCGACCTGCAGTTGGAGGTCCGGGAAGACCGGGGCGACAAGGGAATTCGCTGGACCGTCAGCGGTGGTGCGGACGGCACCATGGAGGTCTGGCTGGAGCCCATGCTGGACGGCGTCATCATGCACTACTTCATGCACGCTGAACCCCGCGGCGGCATCGGCGGTATGTCCGGACGTGAGCTGCTGGCCCTGAACCGGACTCGCCGCGTCGCGGGCAAGGCCATGTCCTTCGAGATCAAGGCCCGCCTCGAGGCGGGGCGCAAGGCCGGGGTCGCTCCCGCGGCCGCTCACTAGAAAGGAAGCGTTGCCGCCCATGGCCGATCGAACTCAGAGGTCGATCGTGATCGACGCCCCCTCGGATCGAGTGATGGCGGTCATCGCCGACCTGGAGTCGTATCCGGAATGGGTCTCCGCGGCCCGCTCGGTCGAGGTGCTGGACAAATTGCCGGACGGCCGCGCCCGCACCGCCCGCTTCGTGCTGGACGCCGGCGTCGTGAAGGACACCTACACCCTGTCCTACACCTGGCGGCCCGACGGGCGGGCAGTGAGCTGGAGCCTGATCTCGGGTGACCTGCAGAAGGCGCAGGACGGCACCTACGAGTTGATCGCGCTGCCCGACGGCACCACCCAGGTGGTCTACGAACTGACCGTGGATCTGAACATCCCGATGATCGGCATGTTCAAACGCAAAGCGGAGAAGGTCATCACCGACACCGCCCTCAAGGAACTCAAGAAACGGGTCGAAGGCTGACCGCCGGCGGTACCGAACGCTCGCCGCACCCCGCCACCCGCGTCGAGCTGTTCATCGGCAAGGGCGGCGTCGGAAAAACAACCCTGGCCTGCGCCACCGCACTCGCCTACGCCCGCAACGGCCGCCGCGTCCTGCTGGCCTCGCTGGACCAGGCCCACTCCCTCGGCGATGCCCTGGGCTACCGCCTGCGCCACGGCGCGACCCCCGCGGTCGCCACCCTGCCCCTGCCCATGTTCCACAGCCCGGCACCGGCTTTCGCGGACGTCCGCGACCCCGACGCCGAGCCGGCGCTGGATGTCATCGAGGTGGATTCGCTTGCGCTGCTGGAGGATCGGTTCCGGCAGGTGCTGGTCATGGCGTCCGGGGCCGGGCACGAGCACGGATTCGACCTGGGGGCACTGGATCCCGCGGAGCTGACCGGGCTGCCGGGGGTGCAGGAACTACTGGCCATGCTGGAGATCACGCGTTTCGCCAACGACGCGCGGTGGGATGTGATCGTGGTGGACTGCCCGCCGTCGGCGGACATGCTGCGCATCGTCACCGCGCCGGACACCGTGCTCGGTTACCTGGAGCGGGTGTGGCCCGCGCACGCCAGGACGATGGAGGCGATCGGCGCGGACTTCCGCAAGGCGGTGCTCGCGGTGACCGTCGAGCAGATCGTGCAGGCGGTGACGGAAGCCCGTGACCTGCTGGCGGATCAGGCCCGCACCGGCGCCCGCTTGGTGACCGCCGCGGAACTGGTCGCGGTGGCCGAGTCGGCGCGGGTGCGCTCGGCGGCGGCGCTGCTGGGTCTCCGCCTGGACGAGGTGCTGGTGAACAGGGTGCTCCCCGAGATGCCCGCCCCGCCCCCGGTCGAGCCGCCGCATCCGGCGGTGCAGTGGTACTTCAACCGGCGCGGCGAGCAACTCGATGTCGTGGGGGAGCTGCGCAAGCGGTTGCACGGGGTTCCGGTGCAGGTCGTGGCGCATGCGGGAGCCGAACCGGTGGGGATCGGCTCGCTGGCCGCGCTGTCCTACGCGGTGGACGCGAGTGGTAACTGGGTGGGAGGGCGTCCGGTCCCTATGCTTGGCACAGATGCGGACGGTGTGCTGCCCGGCCCCGAGACAAGTACCGCCGCCGAGCCGGTGGTGCGGCTCGAGTCCGGGGCGGGCGTGCACTCGGTGTTCGCGATGCGCATGCATCTGCCGGTGGTCGATTCGTCGACCCTGCGGCTGGGACGAGTGGAGGACGATTTGATCGTGGGAGCGGACGGGGTCCGGCGGCGGTTGCGGCTGGCCCCGGTATTGCGGCGGTGCACGGTCGAGGCCGCCGAGCTCGACGGCGACCACCTGGTGATCCGTTTCCGGCCCGATCCTCAGGTCTGGCCGAAATGACCACCACGCATCACCCGCGTCCCGGCCACCCCGACGAGAATCTCGGCGAATTCGCCGAGGAGCTACGGCTGTTGGCCGAGGCCGTCCTCGAGCGCGTCGAACCGGTGCTGCGCCGCACCGCCGCCGACGGCCGCACCGAATGGTCCAGCTGCAGCTGGTGTCCCGTGTGCGCGGCCGCGGCCATCGTGCGCGGCGAGCACCACGATGTGGTGGCGGCCATCGCCGAACACGGCACCGCCATCGTGACCGTGCTGCGCGAGGCGCTCGCCGGTGTGCCGGTGGATCCGGTGATCCCGCCGGACCTGGATCCTGAATCGCCGGAATATCAAGCCTGGCATCACTTTTCGCACGTCGCCGAAACCGGCTCCGGTGCAGGTGATCTGCCGTTCGCCGACGTGCGCGGCGATGCCGGCCCGGATGTTGAGAGCGAATTCCTCCGTGGTGGAGGGCAATCCGGCGACCTGCACGGTGCGGCGGGCCTCGCTGCGGTGTTCGCGCGTTTCCTCGCCGGTGCGCAGGGCCGTGCGGCGGCCCCGAATCGGTCCCACGCCCACCCGGCCGCCGAGGCGTCGGACGACCCCTTCGGTCCCGGCCCGGGCGCGGCTCGCCGCCCCGGAGGCAGTCACCCGGGTGACTCGGAGGCGGTGCCGCACAACGATTTCCGTACGGACTCCGCCGGCGGACGGGTGGCAGGTGATCAGCCCGCCCCCGACCGTCCTTTCGGCCCGCCGGTCGCGCACCCCGACGCCGAGCCCGGTCCCGCCGGATCCGCGGGACAGCCCGCACCCGCCCGCGATTCGGGCCCGGCCGCCGGTCGCGGCGGTGCGCAGCCCGGTGCCGGCAGGCGGTCCAAGCGCGCCAAGTACGTGCCCATCGACGTGACGATCAAGGCATGACGGGCGGTGAGGACGTGCCGTTGACCGTGGGTATCGATGTGGGCGGCACGAATATTCGGGCGTCGGTGGTGGACGGTGCGGGCGAGGTGCTCGACACCGTGACCGCGCCGACCCCGCATTCCGCCCGCGCCCTCGAGGACGGTCTGGCCCGGGCGGTGCATGACCTGTGTTCCCGCCACGCCATCGGCGCGGTCGGTCTCGCGGTGGCGGGTTTCGTCGACGAGGACCGCGCCACCGTGCGTTTCGCCCCGCACCTGCCGTGGGAGGACGCCCCGGTCGCGCAGCGGCTCACCGACCGCCTCGGCCTGCCGGTGATCCTCGAGCACGATGCGAATGCCGCACTGTGGGCGGAGTATCGATTCGGTGCGGCGGCGGGCGGTCGCAATGTGGTGCTGGTGGCCATCGGCACCGGTATCGGCGCGGCGCTGCTCAGCAACGGCCAGCTGTATCGCGGAAGCTTCGGTGTCGCACCGGAACTCGGGCATCTGCAGGTGGTGCCCAACGGGCGCGCCTGCGCCTGCGGCAAGCGCGGCTGCTGGGAAAGGTATTGCAGCGGAACGGCTCTGGTGGACACCGCGATCGAGCTGCTGGCCACCGATCCGCAGCGCTCCACGGTGCTGGCCCGGGAGTCCGGGCGCGATCCCGGCTCGCTGACCGGTCGCCGGGTGGCGGGCGCGGCGCAGGACGGCGACCCGGTCGCCCTCGACGTGATGGCCGATTTCGCGCGCTGGCTCGGCCTGGGCCTGGCCTTCGTGAGCGACATCTTCGACCCGGATCTGATCGTGGTGGCGGGCGGCGTGAGCAGTTCGGCCCCACTGTTCCTCGACGATGCCCGTGAGCATTACGCGGCCTCCATCACCGGCGCCCGGCACCGCCGGCTGGCCCGCATCCGCACCGCCCAACTGTGTGAGGCCGCCGGCATGATCGGCGCTGCCGAACTGGCCCGCGCAGCGGTGCTTGCCCAGCAGGACCCGGTGTCGGCCCACCGCTGATCACCGCCCGACCGATTCCGCTCGGTCGTCCCGTTGCTCGAAGTAGCAACTGATTTGGTGTCTCGTCACTAGAAGTGACAACTGATTTGGTGCCGGTTGGGGTAACTCGTCGGGTACCCCCAAAATCGGTTCGGCACTTAACCGCCGGCACGGGTGCACGACGGGCAACGGCTCTCGGCTGTCCGCTGAAGGTTCGGGGAGGCGGTGGAGTAGGGTATGCAAGCGAGTGGTGGTGCCCGCAACGAGGCCGGTCCCGGGTATCGAAAACAGGGGAAAGGACGCAATGTTCTACTGGCTGCTGAAGTATGTGTTCCCGGGTCCATGGATGCATCTCGTCAACCGGCCCCACGTTGAGGGCGTCGAGAACATTCCCGCCAAGGGCGCAGCGATTCTGGCCGGCAATCACTTGTCGTTCACCGACTGGCTCTTCACCCCGCTGATGAGCCCGCGCCGCATCACCTATCTGGCCAAGGCCGAATACTTCACCACGCCCGGTCTCAAGGGCCGGTTGCAGAAATGGTTCTTCTCCGGTGCCGGTCAGTACCCGATCGACCGCTCCGGCGCGGACGCCGCGGAGAGCGCCCTCAATACCGCGCGCAAGCTGCTGGACGAGGGTCGCCTGGTGGGCCTGTACCCCGAAGGCACCCGGTCCCCGGACGGCCGCCTCTACAAAGGCAAGACCGGTGTGGCACGCCTCGCCCTGGAGACCGGAGTACCGGTGATCCCGGTTGCCCTGATCGGCACCGACGAGGTGTGCCCGCCCGGTCCGTTCCGCTGGCGGCCGCGCAAGGTCACCGTGAAATTCGGTGAGCCGATCGACTTCTCGCGCTACGAGGGTATGGGCGGCAACCGCTTCGTCGAGCGCGCCGTCACCGACGAGATCATGTACGAGCTCATGCGGATGGGCGATCAGGAATACGTCGACGTGTACGCCGCGAGCCTGAAGAAGGGCGTGCCGTCGGGCAGCCGCCCCGACGCGGACCGCATTCCGGAGACCATGGCGGGCTAGCCTGCCGGACCATCGAGAAGGCCCCGGGAGACCAAGTCTCCCGGGGCCTTTCGCATGCTGATCTCAGACCGCGCGCAGGCGCCGGGCCGCTTCGATGGCCTCGAATTTGGCGAGGTTGTGGCGGGCGTCGGCGAGCGCGTCGTGCGCGTCCTTCGGTACCGGCGGCAGAGGCGGGCGGCCGTGCTGCTCCCAATGCTGGCGCAACTCATTGGTGTAGCGGGGCAGCGCGTTGGGGAGATCGACCATGGAGCCCCACAGCTGGCACAGCGCCACGTGGTCATAGGCGCCGACCCAGGCCCACAGTTCGGGTTCCACGCCGGGGCGGGGGACCAGGAACTTGTAGAGATCGTCGCGGATGCGCTCGCGCGAACGCCACAGCGGCGAGGACGGCGGCGGTAGCTTGGGCAGGACATTGCGGCGGACGAACGGCCCGGCCTTCTCGGGATCGAATTCGGTGGAGACCGCGTAGAACTCGCGTCCGTCCTCGCACACCACCGCGATGGACACGAGGTCGATGACGGTCCCGTCCTCGATGAATTCCGAATCGTAAAAGTACCGCAGTGAGATGGGTCTCTCCTCAGCTCAGGTCCGGGTCGGATGGGCAGATCATCGGGTCCCAGCGTAGGCGGCGAACCGGTGTGGGGAACTCGAGCCCTGGGGGTGGTCCGGTTCACGGAGAGCAATCCGTATTCTGAACTGGTGAACTGGACCGTCGATGTACCGATCGATCGCTTGCCGGAACTTCCGCCGCTGCCCGCCGAGCTCCGTCGGCGTCTCGACGACGCGCTGGCCCGCCCGGCGCTGCAGCAGCCGTCCTGGGATCCAGAGCAGGCCGCCAAGATGCGCACCGTCCTGGAGAGCGTGCCGCCCATCTGCGTGCCCGCCGAGGTCGAGGAGCTGCGCCTGCGCCTGGCCGAGGTGGCCCGCGGCGAGGCGTTCCTCATGCAGGGCGGTGACTGCGCGGAGACCTTCGCCGACAACACCGAGCCGCACATCCGCGGCAATATCCGCACCCTGCTGCAGATGGCCGTGGTGCTCACCTACGGCGCCAGCCTGCCGGTGGTGAAGGTGGCCCGTATCGCGGGTCAGTACGCCAAACCCCGTTCCGCCGACATCGATTCGCTGGGCCTGCGGTCCTACCGCGGTGACATGGTGAACTCGCTGGTCGCGGATGCGGCGCTGCGCGAACACGATCCGTCGCGACTGGTCCGCGCCTACGCGAACGCCTCGGCGGCCATGAACCTGGTGCGGGCGCTCACCTCCGCCGGCATGGCCGACCTGCACAAGGTGCACGACTGGAACCGCGAGTTCGTGAGCCAGTCCCCGGCCGGCGCCCGCTACGAGCAGATGGCCACCGAGATCGATCGCGCGCTGGCCTTCATGAAGGCGTGTCGCGTCAACGATCCCAACCTGTCCAGCGCCCGGCTCTACGCCAGCCACGAGGCGCTGGTGCTCGACTACGAGCGGGCCATGCTGCGTCTGAGCGAGCACCCGGTCTCGGGTGAGCCGGTGCTCTACGACCTGTCGGCGCACTTCCTGTGGATCGGTGAGCGCACCCGGCAGCTCGACGGCGCGCACGTCGCCTTCGCGGAACTGGTGGCCAACCCGATCGGCCTCAAGATCGGCCCGACCACCACGCCCGATCAGGCCGTGGAGTACGTCGAGCGCCTGGACCCCAACAACGAGCCCGGCCGCCTGACCCTGGTCGCGCGGATGGGCAACCAGAAGGTCCGCGACGTGCTGCCCCCGATCATCGAGAAGGTGCAGGCCACCGGCCACCAGGTGATCTGGCAGTGCGACCCCATGCACGGCAACACCCACGAGTCCTCCACCGGCTACAAGACCCGGCACTTCGACCGCATCGTCGACGAGGTGCAGGGCTTCTTCGAGGTGCACCACGCGCTGGGCACCCACCCGGGCGGTCTGCACATCGAGCTCACCGGCGAGAACGTCACCGAGTGCCTCGGCGGCGCGCAGGACATCTCGGACCTCAACCTGGAGGAGCGCTACGAGACCGCCTGCGACCCGCGCCTGAACACCCAGCAGTCGCTGGAGCTGGCCTTCCTGGTAGCGGAGATGCTGCGGTAGCTCCCCCGCCTCTCCGGGACTCGAGCGGGCTCCCCCCGCCTCCCCGGGACCGAGCGGGCTCCTCCGCCTCCCCGGGACTCGAGCGGGCGGCCGGGAGCCGCTGCCGGTTGCGCACCCGTGCCGGCGGCTGGTTGCCGAGCCGATTTTGGCCGTGCCCGGTGAGTTACCCCCACCGGCACGAAATCAGTTGTCGCCCTTCGCAACGAAGTGAAGAACGCTCAGAGCCCGGACCGCGATAGGCGGTCCGGGCTCTTGCTTTACGTATCTCGTCGCTCAAGGCGGCAGCTGATTTCGTACCGGTGGGGGTAACTCGTCGGGTACGCCCAGAAGCGGTTCGGAACCTGACCGCCGGCACGGATGCATTGCCATCAACGGCTCCCCGCCGCCTGCTGGAGGCGCGGGGAGGCGGCTACGGTATCGCTACCAGGGTGATGGTGGAGCCGGGCTGGACGGCGTCGCCGGGTGCGGTGCTCTGCGAGATGACGATCGAGCTGTCGTTGTTGGCGAGCTGCCGGACGGTGACCGAGAGGCCGAGGGCTTGCAGTTTGCTGCGGGCGGTGGAGACGTTGGCGCCCAGCAGGTTCGGCATGTCGATCGCGCTGTTGACGATGAGGACCACGCCACTGCCGGATTCGGTGCTGGTGCCGGTGGCGGGATCGGTGCCGATCACCTGCCCGGATTTGATCTTCGCGTCGTACTGGTCGCGGGTGGAGCTGACGGTGAGTCCGGCCTTCTGCAGGGCCGTCCGGGCCTCGTCCTCGGTCTTGCCCCGCACGTCCGGCACCTTGACCGGCTGGGAACCCTTGCTGCGGTAGACCTTCACCTGGGCATTGGCCGGGAGTACGGTGCCGGGCCCCGGATCCACCTTGGCGACCGTGCCTTTCGGCGCGGTACTGCCCATCTCACCGGCGTCCACCGGCGTCAGTCCGGCGTCTCTGATGGCCTTGTCGACCGAGGTGACGTCCTGTCCGGGCTGGATGTCGGGGACCTTCGGCTTGCCGCTGGAGACCAGCACGGCGACCAATGAGCCCTTGGTGACCCGGGTTCCCGCGGGCGGATCGGTGCCGACCACATTGCCCACCGGAATCATGTCCGAGGCCTTCTGCCGGGTCTCGGTCTTGAAGCCCGCGCCCTGCAGTGTGGAAACGGCCTTCTGGGTGTCCATGCCGGCGATCGACGGCACCGCCGAATATCTGCCGACGCCGAGCCACCAGCCGCCGAGGCCCAGCAGCACCGCCAGCGCGACCACGATGCTCAACCAGATGACGACCTTGCGCCGCGACTTGCCGCGGTCCTCGATCAGGTCCGAGCCGTAGCCGTGGCCGCCCGGCGCTCCGTGCGGCGGCGCGTACTCGGGCTGCGGCTGGTACTCCGGCGGGAGTTCCCGCGCCGCGGTCATCACCCGGGTCTGCTGCGCCTGCGGCTGCATGTGCACGGTCGGCGGGTCCGCGGGTAGCCGGGTGGTGAGATCGGCCGCGCCCGGCAGGGGCCGGGACGGCGGCGAGACCGGTCCGCGTGGTGCGGGGGTGGGCCCGACCCGGTACTTGGCGCTGAGGTGCTCGGCCGATTCGGTGGGCGCGGGCACCCGGTACTCGGGTAGCTGCAGGTCGCGGGCGATGCGGCGCAGGTCGTTCGCCATCTCGGTGGCGTCGGTGTAGCGGTGCATGGGTTCGCGCGCGGTGGCGTGCGCGACCAGCTCGTCGATTTCCGGTGGCACGCCGTTGATCAGGCGGCCCGGGCTGGGCACGTCCTTCTCGACCCGCTGCAGCGCGATCGACAGCGAGTTGTCGCCGGTGAACGGTGTTCGGCCGGTGAGCATTTCGAAGATCAGGATGCCCGCGGAGTAGACGTCGCTGCGGGCATCGGCGGTGCCGCTGGTGACCTGCTCGGGCGAGAGGTAGGCGGCGGTGCCGAGGATCACGCTGTCGGAGGTGATCTTGGCTTCGGCGACCGCGCGCACCAGTCCGAAGTCGGCGATCTTCACCTCGCCGGAGTCGGAGATGAGCACGTTCTCCGGTTTGATGTCGCGGTGCACCAGCCCGGCCGCATGGGCCACGCCGATGGCGTAGAGCACGGGCTCGGCAACGGCCCGCACCGCGTGCGGGGGCATGGGCCCGCGTTCGCGCAGCAGTTCGCGCAGCGTGCCGCCCTCGACCAGTTCCATGATGAGGAACGGATGTTCGCCGTCCACGCCCTGGTCGTAGACCGCGACCAGCGACGGGTGCTTGAGTTTGGCCACGGCCCGCGCCTCGAGCTCGAAGCGGGTGAGGAATTGCGGGTCGCTGGCGAACTTCGGGTCCATCACCTTGATGGCGACCGGTCGATCCAATCTGGTGTCCACCCCCCGGAACACCATGGACATGCCACCACGCGCGATCGGCGCGTCGATGCGGTAGCGCCCTTCCAGCATCTGGCCGATCAAACTGCAACCCTTCCGATTTTCCCGAGTCCGCCCGGTGCGGCTCACCCGATGGTAGTCGCGTCGGGGTGTGATGCGACGGTCGCGACGCGAGAGACTACCGTGGTCGGCGTGAGTGCCTTTCCATGCAGCGAAGACGTCCTGCCGGATTCGGTGACCCTGATCCCGCTGCCCGACGTGGCCGACCAGTTGGGCATGGTGGTCACGCGGGTTCACCAGATGCTGCGCGACCACCAGATCCTCGCCGTCCGCCGGGACGGCGTGGCCGGCATCCCGAAGGAGTTCTTCGACTCCACGGGCGCCGTCGCCAAGCATCTGACCGGTCTGATCACGGTGATGCGCGACGGCAAGTACACCGACGAGGAAATCCTCGAGTGGATCTACACCGAGGACGACAGCCTCCCCGGCCGACCCATCGACGCCATCCACGGCCCGCTGGCCCGTGAGGTCCTGCGCCGCGCCGCGGCCGACCCCTTCTGAGCTCGCCCGCCTCCCGCGGCTCATCCGCCTCTCCGCGCCTTTGCCGGTCGCGGGGAGCCCCCTCACGGAGGTTGCCGGGCCGACGGTAGGGAGCGGGTTGGCTTCTGGGCGTACCCGACGAGTTACCCGCACGGTGCCAAATCAGTTGGCGCCCAGCGATCGGGACACCTGCGGGTCGTGTCGTGTTTCGATCGGCCTGCGGTCAGTTCTGGTTGATGCGCCGGGTAGTGGCAAGTTCCCGCGCCGCGACGCGTAGGCGGCGGTGCTGGGGAACCACTGCGCGGCGGCTGAAGACCGCGTAGTCGGCGCGTTCGATCTCGTCGAGGATACCGCCGTACAGCGTGGCCGCGGTGCGGATGGCCGGGCGCACGCGGGGGCTGAGCAGTTCGATGCCGGGGGTGGCGCGGCGGTAGACGCCGCGATTGACGGCGATCAGGTGGGCCAGCGCGCGTCGTACCCGCGGGTCCGTGCGGCCGGATTCCCGGCAGTGGTGCAGCAGGTCGGCGTCCACGCCGAAGGCCGCCAGTTCGTCGGCGGGCAGATACACCCGCCCGCGGTCGAGGTCCTCGCCGACATCGCGCAGGAAGTTGGTGAGCTGGAAGGCTTCTCCCAGCGCCGCCGCCGCGGGTTCGGCATCGGCCACCGGGACGACCGTGCCCAGCACCGGCAGCAGTTGCAGTCCGATGGCGGCCGCCGAGCCGCGCATGTAGTCGCGCAGGTCGGCCATGGTGGGGTAGCGGTCGCGATACTGCGGCCCGCCGGGGATGTCCATGCGCATGGAGTCCAGGAACACCCAGAAATGTTCGGCGGCAATCGAATACCGGCGGATGGTGTCGGACACCGCGAGCAGCGCCGGGTCCTCGGGCCCGTCGCCCGTGTCGATGGGCGCGTCCACCAGGCGGGCCCGCAGCTCGTGTTCGATCCGATCCAGCCGCGCCGCGGATTCCGCCGCGCGACTGGGCGCGTCGCTCGCGTCGACGATGTCGTCGACCATCCGGGCGAAGGCGTACAGCGCGTGCACGGCCGGTCTTCGCTCCGGTTCCAGCAGCCGGGTGGCCAGGAAGTAGGTGCGGCCGTGGGCCGCCGCGATCCGGCGGCAGTCGCGGTAGGCGCGGTCGAGTCGTCCGGACTGATCCGGCAGTACGGTCTGGTCGGGCACGGCGGGCTGGTTCACGCCGGGCCGGGCGCGGGCGCGACGCCGAGCTGATCGGTCTGCGGGCGGGCGGCCCGCAGCTTCAGCGGATCCATCGTGCACAGCGACAGCGCCGCCACCACGGCCGCGAGGATGGCCAGCGTGCCGTGCACGGAATTGGTCACGGGCGAACCGTCCGGCTGGAACACCAGCATGAGCCAGGTGCACAACCCCACCAGCACCTGCAGGGTCCGGGTGGACAGCGCGAATCCGGCGGCCAGCGCCAGCGGCCACGAGTAGTACCAGGGCAGTGCCGCGGGCGAGAGGATCACGATGGCCACGAACGCGACGAGAATGCCGAGCACGGCCTCCCGCTCACTGTTCCTGAACCGCCACCACGCCCACACCAGGCCGGCCACCATCACCACCGCGCACAGGGTGCGGGTCCACGGCAGCACCGACTCCAACGGCAGCGGGGTCACCCAGCTGACCACGTGCGCCATGATGGTCGGCAGCGACAGCCAGTTGATGATCTTCTTGGACCCGGACAGCGCGGTGAGCCACCCGATCTGGTGGTCCCGCAGGCCGGTGGCCCAGGTGGCCAGCGCGAACACGGCCGCGAAGATGGCCACGCCCAGCGCGGTGATCTTGGCGAAGGTCCGGATCGGATGCGGCAGATCGCCCTCGTCCTGCGCCGCGCGTCGCTCGCGTTCGTGAATCATCCAGATCCACACCAGGAACGGCAGTGCCACACCGGCGGTCGCCTTCACCGCCACCCCGATCGCGACCACAACGATGCCGGCCACGTGATGATGCTCGAGCACCAGCGCGATGCCCGCGGCCATCAGGCCCACCATCAGCATCTCGTTGTGCACGCCGCCGATCAGGTGGATCAGCACCAGCGGATTCAGCACCGCCAGCCACAGCGCGATGGTCGGCTTGCCGCCCAGGTGCTTGGTCAGATGCGGGATCGCCCACACCATCAGCACCAGGCCCGGCAGCATCACCAGCCGCAGCGCGATGGTGCCCGCCACCACATTGTCACCGGTGATGGTGGTGATGGCCCGCCCGATCAGCAGGAAGACCGGACCGTACGGCGCGGTCGTGTTGAGCCAGACGGGGCTCACATTGTCCAGTACCGCAGCGGCATTCGCCTTCAACTCCGACGGACCGAACACGTACGGGTTGATGTGGTCGCGGAGCATCGCGCCCTGGGCCAGATACGAGTAGGCGTCGCGGCTGAACAGGGGGACCGAGAACAGCAGCGGGAAGATCCAGATGCCGACGATCGCGCGCAGCTCGTTGAGCGACACGGTGGCGCCCGGCTGCTTGCCGATCACGATGCGTCCCAGCCGGACCCACGCGGTGATCATGGCGATGACGCCGAGCCACACGAACACCGACGACAGCACCAGCCCGTGCCCGAACCGCAGCCACGACAGGTGCATGACCTCCAGCAGCGGGTCGCTGCGCCGCACACTGCCCGCGCCGAACCCGCCGAAGGTGATCAGCAGGGCGCCGAAGAATCCGAGCGTCGCCGCGTGTCCCTCGGGGCTGCGGGTGAAGTCGGAGGCGTGGCGCAGCCAGCGCTGCGTGGCGGTGCCGTCGGTGGCGGGGGCGCCCGGGATGGCCGGTTCGGCCGGCGCGAGGCGCGTGGCGCCCGCGGCCTCCGGGGTGGCGGCGTCCATAGAGGGGGTCGGCATTGGCGGTCGTTCCCCCCGGAAAGGTAGGCGGCGGCAGCCGCGTTGGTTCAGGACGCGGTCAGTCTAGTGTGTGGGCGCGGGGGCCACAGCCCCGGAGTCGGCGGATCCGATACCGGCATGTCGTGGATCACCCGTCAGGCGCGCCGCTGCCAGTTTCCCGGACAACAGCACGGTCGGCACGCCGACACCGGGCACGGTGCCCGAGCCTGCGAGAACCACATTCGCGCGGCCCCGCACCAGGTTCCGGGTGCGGAACGGTCCGGTCTGCCGGAACAGGTGCGCGGCCGAGAACGGGGTGCCGGCGATCATGCCCTTGTCCCGCCAGGTGCGCGGGGTGTCGAGGTGGTCGATCCGGAAGTATCGCGAAATACCTTGGTAGCCGCGCTCTTCCAGGGTGGCGAGCAGTTCGCGCAGGTAGTGGGGGCCGAGCTGTTCCCAGGCCAGGGGCGCGGCGTCGAGATTCGGGCACGGGGCCAGCAGCGAGAGCGGCTCGTAGCGCACGGTGTCGCGCAGGTGCCCGTCCGGGTCGATGTGCTGTTCGGCGCGCTCGATGTAGAGGGTCGGATCGGTGAGCGCGGGCCGGGTGAGCAGCAGCGAGGGATCGCTCATCAGCCGCCCGTGGCCGCGCCGGGCGGCGATCTCGCGGAAGGTCCGGTCCCACTCCTGGCCGAAGTCGATGGTGTGATGTGCCTGCACGGGCCAACTCTGGGCGACGCCAGCGGGAATCGTGCCGTGCGCCACCACCGCCGACGGCGAGGCCCGCAGTCCGATCCGGCGCCGCAGCCCGAAGCGCGGCAGCGATCCGAGGTCGGCGGTCACCACGACGGCGTCGCAGTCGAAGACACGTCCGTCGGCGGTGCGCACGGCGGTGGCCCGCCGGCCCGCGTAGTCGATGCCCACCACCTCGGCGTTCAGTTCGAGTGTCCCGCCCGCGGTGGTGAAGGCGCGGCCGAGCGCCTCGGCGATGGCCCGCATCCCGCCCTCGGGGTAGGTGACGCCCAGGCAGGTGTCCATGTAGGGGATTGCGCCGTACACCCCGAGCGCCCGGTTCGGCGCCATCCCCGCGAACAGGGCCTGGAAGCTGAACAGCCGCGCCACCTCCGGGTCCCGTACCAGGCGCCGGACCTTGGGCCCGAGCCGCCCGAACGCGCCGAGCCGCACCAGTTTCGCCAGCGCCACCCGTTTCTCCGGAATCCGCACCATGTCCAGCGGGGAATCGAAGTTGGTGTCCATGAACTGCCGGAACTCGGCCTCGTACACGTCTTTCAGCCAGCCGCGCAGCCGCCGATAGCGGCGCGCCGTGCCCGGCCCGCGCACCTGCGCGACCTCGGCCGCCATCTGCTCCTCGTCGGAGTAGACGCCGATCTCGGAGCCGTCCGCGAACCGGGCCCGATACGCCGGGGCCAGATCGAGGATCCGCAGGCCGACCGACTCGCGCGTCTGCCCGACCACCGCGAGCGTCTCGTCGATGAGCTCGGGCAGAGTGAGAATCGTTGCCCCGGAGTCGATCTCGTAGTCCGGTCCGCGATACGCGCCGACCCGCCCGCCCGGGCGATCATCGCGTTCCAGGATGGTCACCTGCCGTCCGGCCGCCACCAGGTGCAGCGCGGCGGCCAGCCCGGACAGTCCGGCACCGATCACCACGACCCGATCGGCCGGTCCCCCAACAGTTCTCATGCCCCGCACCCTCGCGCCCGGCCGGTCAGTAGGAGCGCGCGGTGGCGGCCAGGGCCATGGCGCGCAGCTGCCGTTTGGCGTCCGGGGTGGCCGTGCTGGCGTCCAGGGCGGTGAGCGCCTGGTCGGTGAGCGAGCCGATCCGCTGCTCCACGGCGTCGACCGCGCCGAGTTCGGTGAGGACCGTACGCAATTCGGCGACCTGCTCGGGGGTGACGTCGGTGCCGAGGCTGGAGCGGATGAGGTCCGCGGCGGCCGGGGCGGTGGCGTCGGCGCGCTGCAGGGCCTCGGCGATGAGGACGGTGCGCTTGCCCTCGCGCAGGTCGTCGCCGGAGGGTTTGCCGGTGACGGCCGGATCGCCGAAGACGCCGAGCAGGTCGTCGCGCAGCTGGAAGGCGATGCCGATATCGGTGCCGAATTCGCGGTAGGCGGCGACCAGTTCGGGGGAGGCCCCGGCCAGCGCCGCGCCCATGTGCAGCGGGCGCTCGATGGTGTACGCCGCGGTCTTGTACCGGTTGATCCGCAGCGCGGCCTGCACGGTCTCGTCGCCGGCGGACTCGCCGTGGATGTCGAGCAGCTGCCCGCCCAGCACCTCGGTGCGCATGGCCGCCCACACCGGGGCGAAACGCGCGGCGGCGTCGGCGGGCAGACCGGCGTCGCGGGTCATGTCGTCGGCCCAGGCCAGGGCCAGATCGCCGATGAGGATGGCGACGCTCACGCCGTAGTGGTCGCTGTCACCCGCCCAGCGCTGATCCCGGTGCCGCTGTTCGTAATCCACGTGCACGGTCGGGAAGCCGCGCCGGGTGCGCGAGGAGTCGATGATGTCGTCGTGGATGAGCGCGCACGCCTGCACCAGTTCCAGCGCGGAGCACGCGGTGAGCACGGCGTCGGCGTCGGGATCGTCGGCGCTGCGGCCCGCGCCCAGCCAGCCGGTCCACGCGAAGGAGGGCCGGGTCCGCTTGCCGCCGCGAATGACGAAGTCCTCCAGGGCCGCCGCCGCGTCCACGAACACCGGTCCGAGCGGTGCGACGACCGGTTCCCGGGTGCGGAAGAAGGCGGCGAGACGGTCCTCCACGGCGGCGACGAGTGATCCCGCGCCGACCGGGTGACAGGTCGGGGTACCGGGTCCGGCGGACAGGGGGGCCTCCTTGGTGAGAGCCGCGGCGCGGCGTATGCGCAGCCAGCGGGGTTGTGTCCGACTCTACCGACCACCGGGTCGCCGACGGGAATCGGTCGGGTCCGAATCGGTCTCACCTGCTGGGATAACCGCAGGTCGCGGTCCAGCACCCGGTACGGGCTCGTAAAATGTCCGCGTGAGTTTCGACAACGTACGGGGATATTCGACCCCAGGCCGAGTTTCCCGCACGCCTCGGGCGTCCGGAACTCGCTCCATAGTCCAGCAGCTGGGCCCGCGCCCGGATGGGTCGATCCCGTTCTCGGTCGAGTTCAATCCGCCGCGCGACGCCGCCGGTGAGGCGCGGCTGTGGCGGGCCGCACGTGAGTTCGAGCGGCTGCACCCGGCCTTCGTGTCCATGACGTACGGGGCGGGCGGCTCCACCCGCGACCGCACCATCCGGGTCACCGGCCAGCTGGCGCGCGAGACCACGCTGCTCACGGTCGCGCACCTGACCGCGGTGGATCACTCGGTCGCCGAGCTGCGGTCGATCGTCGGCGCGTACGCCGACGCCGGCATCCGGAATCTGCTGGTGTTGCGCGGCGACCCGCCCGGCGACGTGCTGGGGGAGTGGATCAAGCACCCCGAGGGCGTCGAGTACGCCGACGAACTCGTGCGCATCGTCCGCGACCTGGGCGACTTCCACGTGGGTGTGGCCTCGTTCCCGCAGGGCCACCCGCGCTCCACCGACCTCGACCAGGACACCCACTTCCTGGTGTCGAAACTCCGTGCGGGCGCGGAGTATTCGATCACCCAGATGTTCTTCGACGTGGAGCACTATCTGCGCCTGCGGGATCGGGCCATCGCCTGCGATCCGGTCGAGGGCGCCAAGCCGATCATCCCCGAGCTCATGCCGGTCACCTCGCTGCGCACCGTGCAGCGCGCGGAGGAGCTGTCGGGCCGTCCGCTGCCGGCCGCGGTGATGGAGCGGCTGCGGAAGGCCGCGGGCGACGGGCCGGAGGAGGATCGCGCCGCGGTCCGCGAGGTCGGCATCGAGATCGCCACGGAGATGGCTCAGCGCCTCATCGCCGAGGGCGCGCCCTGCCTGCATTTCATCACCCTGAATTTCGCCAAGACCACCAGCGAAGTTCTAGCAAACCTTGGCTACACCATGTCGGCGACTCCGGCGAACGCCTGAGCCAACCTACCCGGCATGCCGGATCAAATCCGCGGTATGCGCTGGTCAGCGGAGTAGCGTCGCCCTCGATTCGTGACCTCGAGGGGAGCTATCCATGTCCGTGTTCCACAGTCTCGTCCGTGTCGCAGGCGCTGTCGGCGCCTGCGCCGTGCTGACTGCCGCCGGTCCGGCAACCCTGGCCGGCCCGGCCGCCGCTGCCCCCGCCGATTCGCCCGCGGGGGCCGTGACCCAGGAGGCGGCCGCCGCCCTGGCAGCCATCACCGCCGCGGGCAAGACCGCCGGGGCCGATCCATCGGCCAGATCCAATACCGCCGGCCCATCCGACTGGCTCTCGGCCTACGATCAAGCCGTCGACGGCTTGAAGGCCCTGGGCATCCAGCCCTTCCTCTACCCGACCGCCGCTCCCTTCTGCCTCGGCGGCACCACCCTCGGCATCGCCCCCGGCGTGGCGGGCGCCATCCCCGGACCGTGGCCCAAGTACACGGTTTCCATTCCCGGCCTTGATCTTTCGGCCGTCAAGGCGGGCCAGACCATGTTCGCCTTCGTCCCCTACGGCATCAGCCCCGACGGCGCCGACACCTCCGGCATGCAGGTCGCCTGGTTCAACCTGTCCAGCGGCCGCGGCGGCCTCGTCCCCATGGGCCCCCTGAGCCAGGTCCTCAACGCCATGATCCCGCCCCAGATCCCCGCCGAACTCCGCCCCATGGTGGAACAGGCCGTCCACGACTACTTCACCGCCGCCCTCCCCGTCGGGGGCGTCCGCGCGGTCCCCGTCACCACCGGCTCCGGCACCGTCCTCGCCGCCGTCTTCGGCACCGTCCGCAACGGCACCTCCACCTGCTTCTTCCTCCCGACCATCGGCATGACCCCCGTCCCCTGACGGGCCCGGTCAGCGGGTTCCGAGCGGGCGGTCCTTCCAGCTCAGCCCGCCCGCCCGGTACGTGCGATGGGAGCGAAGCGACAGCGCCAGGTAGGCCGCGACCGACAGCGGGTGTGCCAGCGCGGCAACGAGATCCGCGCCGCCCGGGGTGCCCCCGCTCTCGGTCGAGCGGGCCAGCAGCCGGGCGGTGACCGCCGCGCCGTAACCCAGCAGTCCCATCCGGCGCAGGCGTCCCCGCCCGCAGATCGCTGCCAGTGGCGGCGCCCAGAACGCCAGGGCCGCAATCGAACCGACCGCGAGGCTGCCGGCCGGGCCGCCGTAGGCGGACCACAGCCAGCGGGCGTATCCCTCGGTGAGTTCGGTGGTGTTGCGGTACATCCGGGTTTCGGCGAGGGGACCGGCCGTGACCAGGGCGGTGTGCCGGCCGCTGCGGCGGAGGCGGCGGGCGATCGCCAGGTCTTCGGTCATGCTGCCGGCCACGGCCGTGTGACCGCCGAGGGCCGCGTAGGCCGCGGCGTCGAAGACCAGGAACTGGCCGCAGGCTACGGCCATCGAGGGGCGCAGGGTGCGGTTGGCCAGAGCGATGGGCAAGGTCGAGGCCCAGGACCAGCACAGGAGTGGCTGGACCAGTCGCTCCACGGGCGATTCAGCGCGCTGCCGGGGCCACGGGCACACCAGGTCGGCTGGGGCCGAGCGCAATTCGCGCACGGCTGCCGCCAGCGCGGCGGGCGCGAGCCGGATGTCGGCGTCGAGGAAGATCAGCGCACCGGTGGGGGATCCGGATGCGGGCGGTTCGAGGGCGAGATCGGCCAGGCGGGCGCAGGCGGCGGTCTTGCCGGTCCAGCCGGGTGCGGGGTCGATGTCGTTGCGGGAGAGCAGGAATCGATTGTCGTCGCCGATGGCGGTGCGGGCGGCGGCAGTGGTGCCGTCGGTTGAGCCGTCGTCGAGAATGAGGATCCGGAGCCGCGGAATGCCCTGCTGGGCGCGCAGATCGGCGATGAGGGCGGGGAGACGGACGGCCTCGTTGCGGGCGGGGACGCAGACGGTGACCGGTTCGGTGACGGGTCGTTCGGCCGGCCGGAGGCGGCGGGCGCCGAGGCGGTTCGCCAGGGCGGTGGCGGCGCCGAGGGCGGCGACGGCGCTACCGGCCGTCACCGCCCTGGCGGCGAGGGTCATCGAGTCTTGGTGCGATCGGGGCGCAGCCAGCGGGCCGCGCGGACGTAGGCCGGCGGGTCGGGGTTGCGGGTCATGAAGGCGAGGACCGCGACCACGGCCGCCACCGCGAGGGTGATGCCGCCGACGATGCCCGCCCAGCCGGCGAAGGAGCGCGTATTCGGGTCCGCGTAGCCGACTTCCGCGCGCAGCGTGCTGACATCGCCGGCGGGGAGCTTCCAGGACACCACGGAGTCGCCCTCGCGGGTGCCGTTGGTGGTGGCGACGCGGGCCGGGAAGGCCACGGTCAGCTGCACGTCGGAACCCTGGGCCGGCAGGCTCTTCAGGTCCACCCGGCCGGTCAGGGTGACCAGGTCGCCGGTACGGCTGAAGACCAGGTTGAACATGCCGGAGGTCTGGTCGGACATGCCGCCCAGCTGCTGCACCTCGCCGAAGGTGAGGTCGTCGAAATACACCTGGCTGCCGACGTATCCGTCCTGCGCGTAGGAATCGACCCGCACCTTGCCCTGCAACCCGTCGGGCGCCTTCAGCTGCGGCCCCTTGTCCTTGTCGTTCTGGGGCACGGCCGCCGCGACGATGCGGCCCGACACCCGGTCATTGGAGGACACACCCATCGACACCTGCACCCGCAGGCATCCGGTCAGCATGACGGCGAGCCCCGCGAACAGGACCACGGCCAGCATCCGCACCCACCGGCGCGGTCGCCGCGCTCCCGATGCGCTGGGATCCGACGGTGTCATGGATTCGGGCGTTTCCTCTGCTGTCGACATGTTGGGACTCGGCTGCACGGGTCACATCGTGCCATGCGCCCCGGGCCCCAGGGTGATTCGACGGGCGCTCAGCGTCCGAACCAGCGGAATCCCCAGCAGACCGAGCCCACAGAACCCGTAGCCGGCCGAGATCGGCAGCCCCAGGAACACCGCGTGCGCCAGCGTCGAGCCCAGCCAGGTCCACAGGAACACCACGACCGGAACCATCCGCGCCGCGCCGGTACCCGGAGCGGTCCGATCCCACCACTCCAGCAATCCCGCCATCACCAGCGCCACCGCGAACCAGCCGACATAGTTGGTGACCGGAATCTGGCCCAGCCCCGGCAGTCCGGCTACGGTCGAGCGCCACGTCCACTGCCCATCCGCGACCATCTGCGGATCCAGGAACAGATCCCACCCGACGGCCCCGAACGCCGTCAGCGAAATCCGTCCGGCCGCACCATGAACCAGCATCCCGGCCACCACCCACACCGGATACAGCCCACCGGTCCAGGCCAGCGGCACGATCAGCGGCACCCCGAGCAGCTCTGGCCCCAGCCGCCCGACCGCATAGTCATAGCTACCGAACGGGAACCCCGTCGCGATCCCCAGCAGCTCCGCACCGAACCCGATCCCGGACACGATCGCCAGCAAACCCGCAGCCCACCGCACCCCGCGTGTCACGCCGGCATGCACCAGAGCGGTCCCCAGCGAGAGCAGTACGACCACGACGGTCACCCGATCCCGCCCGACCCCGTGCGCCAGCGGATACGTGATCTGGACCAGCACCAGCAACACCGCCGGGATCGCAATGATCCTCATGGCCTGCTCGGCCGCCGCGGTCAACGTATGCATCCGGCTGCCCGCCATGTCCCGATCAGCCGATGTCCGGGCCGGTCGCCGCATCGGACCCGCGCCCGCTCGGCGGCCGGATGGTCGAAACGGGACAGCATCTGCGAACCGGCCATCGAGGATGCGGCGCGGGCCACGTCGCCGCCTGCACCGTGCCGAAGGCGGGTCGCGCGCCGGTCCGCCATGCGGTACCGCCGCCGGGTGCCGTCGGCTCCGGCTCAGCCGCAACCGGATTCGCGGCGGAGCGGGATGGTCCGGGGTCCGTCATCGACGCGCCACGAGGAGTCGGCGCGGGCGCAGGTCGCGCTCCACCAGGCGGGCCGCGCTGCGTCCGCTCGCGCCGGAGACGCCGCCGCCGGGATGCGTGGACGCGCCCGTGAGGTACAGCCCAGGCGCCCCCGGAACCCGCTGCCCCGAGAGCTCGGGCAGCGGCCGCCACATGAACATCTGGTCGATGGACATCTCGACGTGCATGACATTGCCGCCCAGCAGGCCCATCTCGCGTTCCAGGTCGGCAGGCGTCTGGACGAAGCGCTGCGTCACCGTCCCGGCGAATCCCGGTGCGTGTGCGTCGACTTCGGCGATGATGCGGTCGGCCTCGCGGTCGGCGTGCGCGGACCAGGCGGTGCCGTCGGCCAGGTCATAGGGATGCCACTGCGACCACAGCGTGACCTGATGCTCGCCCGCGGGCGCGATGCTCGGATCCAGGGCGCTGAAACTCATGGCCAGCACGACCGGTCGCGGCGGCAGATCCCCGGCCAGCGCGGCGCCGTGCGCGCGGCGCAGCTCGCGGCGATCGGTGACGAGAAGCTGCAGGCCGTGGGCGGATTCGGCGGTCTCCGCACCCGGATACCGGGGCAGGTCGCTGAGCGCGGCCCGCACCACCATGCCGATGCCCGGCCCCACCCGAATGCGCCGCCGCCAGCCGGTGAGCACCCCGGCGTCGAATCCCCCCCGCTCCAGCAGGTTCAGCGTGGTGAGGATGTGGGTGCCCGCGATCACGATGTCCGCCTGCACGTTTCGCCCGTCCGCGGTGCGCACCTCCCAGGTGTCCCCGGCCCGGGCGATGGCGGTGACCGCGTCCCCGGCGCTCACGATGCCGCCGTCGGACTCCAGCCGCGCCACCAGCGCCGCGGTCAGCGCCCCGCTGCCGCCGACCGCGCGGCCCGGCGGCAGCGTGTGCATGAGCGCCGCGAATCCCACCATGGGCGCGGACCCGGGTTCGGACATGGGCGGCCCGGACTGTGCGCCGAACCAGGCCAGCGCGGCCTTGAGCCGTTCACTGTCGAAGAGGCTGTCCAGCAGCGCGTCTCCGGTCTGCATCATCTCCCGCGACAGGGCCCCGGCACTGGTGCGGCCGGTCGCCCCGGCGGCCTCGCGAGGGTCCATGCCCCAGAACGCCTTCAGCAGGTTCCCGCCCGTCGGCGTCGCCGAGAACGCCCGCATCACCCGGGCGCTGCGCGGTCCCCACACGGTCACGAACCGCCGATACGCCTCGGCATCCCGTTCCCCGCATGCCGCCGCGATGGACGCGCAGGTCCGGTCCACATCGCGATGGAACACGATCGGCGGCAGCCCGCTCCCGGGCGGTGCGGGCGCGAAAGCCCATGGGTCGCAGTCGATGTACCGCAGCCCGAACCGGGCCAGCTCCAGTTCCTCGATGATCCCGGTGTGCCGGATCATGATGTGCGCCGACGAGCCCCGATCGACCAGGTGACCCGGGAACCGCTCCACCGTGGACACCGCCCCGCCCAGCACGGTGTCGCGCTCGAGGACGTCGACCCGATGCCCGGCCCGCGCCAGGTAGCAGGCCGCGACCAGCGCATTGTGCCCGGAACCGACGATGACGACGCGGCGGGCACCGAGGTCGCCGCGGCTCACAGGGGGAGCCGCCGGCCGAGCACCGCGAATCGCCGGGTGTCGCCGGAGAAGATGAAGTGCCGCACCACATCTCCGAACCCCTGCCGCCGATACAGCCGCCAGGCCCGGTTGGATTCCCGATCCACCTCGGGTGTGGACAGCAGCACGGTCGGCTCGGGCCGGTTCTGCAGCAGCCGGGTGAGCAGGATTTCGCCGAGCCCGCGGCCCTGCGCCGCCGGGTGCACGTGCAGCTCGGTGAGTTCGAAGTAGTCCGAAAGCAGTTCTCGCGCGGCGTGTTCGGGCCATCCGGTGCGCCGCATGCCGCTGTACACCTGCTGGTGCCACCACTGGTGCGGCGCGCCGTGATACCCGTAGGCGATGGCCACGATGGGCGCGGTACGCAGGTCGAGCCGTCCGTCGTCGTCGGGCAGTACCGCCGCCACCGCCTGCCAGCCGGGCCGGGTGGTGTGCTCGGTCCACATGGGCGCGCGCTGGTGTTCGGTGCCGCGCGGGTAGTCCATCGCCGCTACATAGACCGAGAGGGCGTCGTGCAGCCGGTGCCGCAGGGTAGCGGCCGACAGGTCGACCACCACGGGCGCGGGCGTCGGTTTGGGGGTGACTGCGGTCATCGGCTGGACGCAACTCTCGTTGGCGCGGACGGATGGGGTCGACAGTAGCGCCACGCGGGGGCGTCAACTTGTCGGTGGGTCTCTCTATATTCAAACGCACGAGAAACCTTCGAATATCTGTTCGATCTTTCCAGCGGGCGAAATGCCTGATCGGGACCGGATGTCCTCCTGGAAGGTGAATCAGGTGTACGAGTGGGGAGGTACCCGAAATGAGCGGGAAAACTGAACGACCGGGCCATCCCGGCCGCGCCGGCGATCTGCTGCGCAAGGCGGACGGTCTATTGCTGGCAGCCCAGGGGGAAACCGACCCGGCGGAGCGCTTCCGTACGGCCTACCTCGCCGCTCTTCGCGGCGCGGGCGCCGTGCTGGCCCTCACGGGGGCAGACCGCGCGCCCCGCGCGCGTTCTCGCAACGCCTGGGTCCTGATGCAGCGCGCGGCACCGGAATTCGTGATGTGGGCCGACTATTTCACCGGTCAATCCGAGACCAGAGCGGCCCTGGAGGCCGGGTTGCCGCGGCCCATCGATGATCGCCGCGCGGACGAGTTCGCTTCGAGGGTAACCGCATTCCTGCACGACGTGGCGGACCTGCTGGCCGCCGCCGCCCGCCTGCGCCCCAGTTCAGGGTGGGTAACCGGAATGCTGGCGTGAGTATCGGCGAGTAGGTGGTCGCGGTCTGATCGAACTCGTATTATTGGTGACAGACAGCCGCCAAGGTCGGCTATCCGTCGTCTACCCGGAGGCGACAGCCACCACCTAGTGCCGGGGGAGGTACCGTGCCACTCTCCGAGCACGAGCAGCGCATGCTCGAACAGATCGAGAGCGCGCTCTATGCTGAGGATCCGAAGTTCGCCTCGACTGTTCGGGGTGGACGGTTACGTTCTGCCACTGGTCGACGCAGACTTCAGGCGGCCGCCCTGTTCGTCCTCGGTCTGTTCCTATTGGTGGCCGGTATTGCCGCACCATTCAAGCCGGGCGGCTTCCCGATCATCAGTCTGGTCGGATTCATCGTCATGTTCAGCGCGGGTGTGCTGTTGTTGATCGGTGGCCCTCGGATGGGCGCGCCGAGCAGCCGCGGCGCCGATGCGCATCCCAACGCGGGTGGCGCTCCCGGCGCCGGCCGCGGGAAGCCCCGGAAGCAGGGCGGGTTCTCCGCGCGGATGGAGGACCGGTTCCGCAAGAGGTTCGAACAGGACAGTTGACCGGGCTGCCGTGCCGCCGAAGGCTTTCGGCGTCGCGCGGCAGCGGATGATCGGCTAACTGAAGATTCAGCGACACGCCGTGGCGCCACACCGATTTGGGGTGTGGCGCCACGGCGTTTCTCGTTGGTGCCGATTCGGCGTGTCGGGAGCCGTCCGGGATTCCCCACACCTCCCCACGGAGCATCCCCACCGCGCCCCGCGAATGCCGGAAATGCACGCTATCTGCGGGTTTGCTGGCGGTTGTCGGATGCTCGCCGGCGCGCGTCGCGCGTGTCGGGGGAACTGCACGAAATCTTCCCCACCTCGGTGATAGCTGGTGTGACCTGCGAAGTTCGCCAAGCGGGGACCGAGATCACCGACGCTTTCGATTGAAAGTGGGGGAAAGTGGGGTAATGTGGAGCCCGCACTACAGGAGGCCGAACAGTCGAGAGGGTGATCCGGCAGGAGGTGTCGAGGCTTGTTTCTCGGGACCTATACCCCTCGGTTGGACGACAAAGGGCGACTGACGTTGCCTGCGAAGTTCCGGGACGAGCTGGCGGGAGGGTTGATGGTCACGAAGGGACAGGACCACAGCCTTGCCGTGTATCCCAAGGACGAGTTCACCGCGCTGGCGCGGAGAGCCGCGGCGGCATCCCGGTCCAATCCGCAGGCCCGCGCATTCGTCCGGGCCTTGGCGGCTTCCAGCGATGAGCAGCGTCCGGACGCACAGGGCCGGATCATGCTGTCGGCCGAGCATCGCCGCTACGCCAATCTGTCCAAGGATTGCGTGGTGATCGGTTCGGTCGACTTCCTCGAAATATGGGACAAGACGGCCTGGGATTCCTACCTCGCCGAGCACGAGGAGGATTACTCGCAGGCCAGAGACGAGTCGCTGGGCGAGATCTTCTAGCCCGCAACGAGGCGAGTGCCCTGCGGCCTCTGCCCGACACCGACCCTGACGTACTTCCCCAACGCCAGGTGCGGTGCTTCGGTCAGAGACCACGGGGCATTCGCCCAATTCGAAGGTCCTTTTCGCTAGCGACCCCAGGTGGCCGTGCGAATGAAACGTGAGGCAGGAATTCCGGGAGGTCGAGGTGCACCGAGGCAGTGACGGCCCCCGCCATGTTCCGGTTCTTCTCCATCGGGCCGACGAAATCCTTGGTCCCGCACTGCATTCCGAGGGCGCGGTCTACCTGGACTGCACGCTGGGGCTCGGCGGTCATGCCGAGTACTTCCTGCGGACGTATCCGAACATCCGCCTGGTCGGGCTGGATCGCGATACCGCCGCGCTGAAGCTGGCGGGCGAGCGACTATCCCCGTTCCGGGACCGGATCACCCTGGTGCACACCAGGTATGACGGCATCGCGCCCGCGCTGGAGCAGGCCGGGCTACCCGACAAGGGTTCGGTCAGCGCGATTCTGATGGACCTGGGTGTGTCCTCCATGCAGCTGGACGAGGCCGATCGCGGCTTCGCCTACTCCATCGACGCGCCGCTGGACATGCGGATGGACTCCAGCACCGGCCCCACGGCCGCCGACGTGCTCAACACCTACAGCCACGGCGAGCTGGCCCGGGTGCTGAAAACCTATGGCGAGGAACGGTTCGCGGGCAAGATCGCCGCCGAGATCGTGCGGCGTCGTCAGCGCACCCCGTTCACCACCAGCGCGCAGCTGGTGGAGCTGCTCTACGACGCCATCCCGGCCGCGGCTCGGCGCACGGGCGGCCATCCGGCCAAGCGCACCTTCCAGGCATTGCGGGTGGAGGTCAACCGCGAACTGGAGTCCCTGGAGGCCGCGCTGCCCGCCGCGCTGGACGCGCTGGCCCCGGGCGGCCGCATCGTGGTCATGAGCTACCAGTCCCTGGAGGACCGGGTGGTGAAGGCGGCGCTGGCCAAGCGGTCGGTGTCGCGCACCCCCCTGGACCTGCCGGTCGAATTGCCGGGTATGGGACCGGAATTCAGGATTCTGACCCGCGGCGCGGAGAAGGCCACCGAGCAGGAGATCGAGGACAACCCGCGGGCCGCTCCGGTGCGCATGCGGGCGGCCGAACGGATCGTCGGGGAGGAGCAATCGTGAGGTTCCGGGGTGGAACGGCGCGTCGAGCGGGCATCCGCTGGATCGGAGCCGCACTGTGACGATCAGGACGCAGGCGACGGGCCGGGGGGCCCGCCGGGTGCAGGCCGCCGAACGGGTGAAATCGGGTGCGGCGCAACGGGCCTACGCGCGCCGGCGCAATCGGGAGGGCGGGGCCGACCTGCCGGGCATGCGCCGCGGTCGGCGCAGCGATTCGATGCCGCGCGGCCGCATGTCCTTCGTGGCCACCATCATCGCGCTGCTGGGCTGCGGCCTGGCGCTGACGCTGCTGCTCACCACCCGCGCCACCGAGGACAGTTATCAGCTCGGCGATCAGCGCCGCGCCAACCAGAAGCTGTCCGACGAGCGGGACGCGCTGCAGCGCGAGGTGGCCTCCGCCGATTCGGCCCCCGAATTGGCCAAGCGTGCAGCCGAACTGGGCATGATCCCGGCCAAGGATCCGGCCCGGCTGGTGATCGGCCCGGACGGTCAGGTCACGGTGGTCGGCAATCCGCAGCCCGCTGAGGGCGCGCCCGCACCGCCGCTCAACACGACGCCGCCGCCCGCCCCGCCGCCGTCGAAGCTGCAGCAGGCTCAGGGTGAGCGGGTGGTCCCGGTGACCACGACGCCCGCCCCACCGACCACCGCCGCCGCGAATCCCGTTCCGGCGGCGCCGGTCACGATTCCGCAGAACCCGCAGGTGCAGGCGAACGGAGCGCCCCGATGAGCCGCACCGCGGCGCCGGCGAACGGGGCTGGTCGATGAGCCCTACCCGCGCGGGGCGCGGGCGCGATTCCGGCCGGGGCCGGTCCGATTCCGGTCGAGGGCGGGTCGCCGCCGCCGGCCGGAGCCGGTCGGGTTCCGGCCGTGCCGGTTCGGGGCCGGGCCGGCAGTCCAGACCACGGCCCGCTCCGGGATTGGACTCCAGCGCGCGCCTCCGGTTCGGCGTGGGCCGGCTGGTCATGCTGGTGGCGCTCGCGGTGGCGGCCATCCAATTGCTGTGGGTGCAGAGTGTTTCCGCGCCGAAGCTGTCGGCGGAGGCGGCCAGCCAGCGCACCGTGAAGGTGGCCGATCCGGCCAACCGGGGACCGATCACGGATCGGTACGGGAAGTCGCTGGCATTCACCATCGCGGCGAAGGAGCTGAGCTTTCAGCCGGTGCGGGTGCGCAAGGATTTGGCGGACGCGCACGACAAGACGCCCAAGACCGCGCCGGATCCGGATGATCGGCTGGCGGCCATCGCCAAATACATTCACGAGAAGCTGGGTAATGACGCGCCCGAGAAGGACATCCTGGCCAAGCTGAAGAGCGACGAGCCGTTCGTGTACCTCGCGCGGAATGTGGATCCCCGGGTCGCCTCGGACATCACTCTGCAGTTCCCCGAGGTCGGGATGGATCGGCAGGATATGCGCGAGTACCCGGGTGGATCCCTGGCCGCCAATGTGATCGGCGCGACCGGCTGGGACGGGCACGGCCAGATCGGCCTGGAGTCCTCGATGGACGCGCTGCTGGCCGGCTCCGACGGATCGGAGACCTACGACCGCGGCTCCGACGGCGCGGTGATCCCGGGTTCGTGGCGTGATCGCCAGCCCGCGGTGAACGGCTACGGCCTCGAGCTCACCCTGGATTCGGATCTGCAGTACTACGTGCAGCAGCAGGTGCAGCAGGCCAAGGACCTCTCGGGTGCGAGCGCGGCCTCGGCGGTGGTGCTGGACGTGCACACCGGCCAGGTGCTGGCGATGGCCAATGACAACACCTTCAATCCCGCCATGGGACCGCAGTATTGGTCCACCACCGATCTGGGCAATCCGTCGGTGCAGGAGGTGTTCGAGCCGGGCTCGGTGAACAAGATCGTCACCGCGGCCGCGGCCATCGAGTACGGCCTCACCACTCCCGATGAGGTACATCAGGTTCCGGGCAGCATCTTCATGGGCGGTGTCACCGTGCACGACGCCTGGGAGCACGGTGTCGCCCCCTACACGACCACCGGCATCTTCGGTAAGTCCTCGAACGTGGGCACCCTCATGCTGGCGCAGCGCGTCGGCGAGGACCGCTATTTCGACATGCTCAAGAAGTTCGGCCTGGGCCAGCGCACCGGCGTCGGCCTGCCGGGTGAGAGCGCGGGCGTGGTGCCCGCCCGGGACCAGTGGTCCGGCTCCACCTTCGCCAACCTGCCCATCGGCCAGGGTCTTTCGATGACGACCCTGCAGATGACCGCCATGTACCAGGCCATCGCCAATGACGGCGTGCGGATGCCGCCGCGCATCGTGAAGGCCAAGATCGCCCCGGACGGCACCCGCACCGAGGAGGAGCCGCCGGAGGGCGTCAGGGTGGTCACCCCGCAGACCGCGCAGACGCTGCGCCAGATGTTCCAGGCCATCGTGCAGAAGGATCCGCGCGGTATCCAGACCGGCACCGGCAGCCCGGCCGCCGTGGAGGGCTATCAGATCGCGGGCAAGACCGGCACGGCCCAGCAGATCGACCCGAAGTGCCGCTGCTATTCCAGCGACCGCTACTGGATCACCTTCGCGGGCATGGCCCCCGCCGACAATCCCCGCTATGTGATCGGCATGATGCTGGATGCGCCGGTGCGCAGCTCCGACGGCAGTGGCGGCGGTTCGGCCGCACCCCTGTTCCACAGCATCGCCTCGTGGCTGTTGCAGCGCGACCGCATCCCGCCGTCGCCGCCTGCCAAACAGCTGATTCTGCAGGCGAGTTAGAGCAGGGAGCGGATGGTTGTGACGCCCATCGCCGCCGGTGCGTGCGCCGGCGGGTGACCGAACCCCGCCGTGCCGATCGCGCGGCGATCGAACACAGGTAACCTGACACGTCGATCCGGTCATCCGGACCGATTCATGCATATGACCGCCCCTTGGAGAGGAGCTTCGTGCCCGCGCAGTCGGTTCCGTACAGCGGTGATCGAGCAGAGCCGCCGAGCGGAAGAACGGCGGAGCCGCAGGTGCTTCGGCCCGCCGCGCCGCCGGCGACCACCCTGCGCGCGGTGGCGGAGCTGACGGGTGCGCGGCCCGCCGAATTCGCAGCGGCTCTCGAGGACATCCAGGTCACCGGCATCGAGCAGCGCTCGAATGCGGTGCTGCCGGGTGACCTGTTCGCGGGTCTGGCCGGAGCCCACGCGCACGGCGCGCGCTTCGCCCACGATGCGGTCGAGCGTGGCGCGGTCGCGGTGTTCACCGATCCGGCGGGCGCGGAACTGATCGGCGAGATCGCCGTCCCGGTGCTCGTGCACGATGCGCCGCGCGCGGTGCTCGGCGAGTTGTCCTCGGCCCTTTACGGTGATCCGTCTCGCAAACTCCGCATCGTCGGTATCACCGGTACGTCCGGCAAGACGACCACGTCGTATCTGGTGGAGGCCGGGCTCGCCGCGGCCGGGCTGGGCACCGCTCTCATCGGCACCATCGAGACCCGCATCGGCGGCGTCCGGGTGCCCTCGGCGCTCACCACGCCCGAGGCTCCGCAGCTGCACGCCATGTTCGCGCTCATGGTCGAGCGGGGTGTGGACGCGGTGGTCATGGAGGTCTCCAGTCATGCCCTGGCGCTGGGCCGGGTGGACGGGGTGAGTTTCGCGGTCGGCGCGTTCACCAACCTGTCCCAGGACCACCTCGACTTCCACTCCGATTTCGAGGACTATTTCGCCGCCAAGCGCCGCCTGTTCATTCCGGACGGGCCGGACTCGGCCGCCGCAGCGCGCCCGTCGGTGGCCGCGCGCACGGCCGTGATCTGCGTCGACGACATGTGGGGCCGGCGGCTGGCAGACGACGTATCCGACTGTCTCGCAGCGGGATCCGGTGATACCACCGGCCGCCTCCGCACCGTGGCGACCCGGCCGGGCGTGCCCGCGGACTGGACCGCCGGCACGGCCACCGCCGGGCTCGGCGGCACCCAGGAGTTCACCGCTTCGGGGCCGGGTGTCAATGTGGATGTGCGGCTGCGGCTTCCGGGCGCGTACAACATCGCCAATGGACTCCTGGCCGTCGCGGTGTGCGCGGCAGCCGGGGTCGAGGCGGAGACTGCCGCTGCGGCGCTCGGCACTGTCGATGTGCCGGGCCGCATGCAGCGGGTGGATAAGGGTCAGGAGTTTCTGGCCGTGGTCGATTACGCGCACAAGCCCGCCGCGATCGAATCGGTCGTGGCGACCCTGCGCACGTGGTTGGCCGAAAAGGGGGAGGGCCGTCTGGCCGTAGTGGTGGGCGCGGGCGGTGATCGCGATGCCGGCAAGCGGCCCCTGATGGGTGCGGCGGCGGCGCGCGGCAGCGACCTGGCCATCATTACCGACGACAATCCGCGCAGCGAGGACCCGGCCGCCATCCGCGCCGCGGTGCTCGCCGGTGCCAGACAGGTACCGGTCGCGGAACGCGGTGAGGTCCGGGAGGTTGGGGACCGGGCGGCCGCGATCAAGACCGCCGTCGACTGGGCGCAGCCCGGCGACGTGGTGCTGGTCGCGGGCAAGGGACATGAGACAGGGCAGGAGATTTCAGGCGTGAAGCATCCGTTCGACGACCGCGAGGTACTCGCGGCCGCCCTGTCGGAAAAGACGAGGGACCTGACGCTTTCATGATCGAGATGACTTTGCGGGAGATCGCGGAGGTCGTCGGCGGCACGCTGCACGACGCCCCCGATCCCGAGGCGAAGGTCACCGGCTCGGCCGAATTCGATTCGCGCCGTATCGGTTCCGGTGACCTGTTCCTGGCGCTGCCCGGTGAGCGCGCCGACGGCCACGACTTCGCGGCGCAGGCCGTCGCGCAGGGCGCGGTCGCGGTGCTGGCCGCCCGGCCCGTCGGGGTGCCCGCCATCGTGGTGACGCCCCGTCCCGGGAACACGCGCGCCATCGCGCTGGCCCACGACACCGACGGCTCCGGCGCGGCGGTGCTGGACGCGCTGGCCGCCCTGGCCCGCGTCAGTGTGGACCGGCTGGTCCGGGCCGGGAACCTGACGGTGGTCGGGGTGACCGGTTCCTCGGGCAAGACCTCCACCAAGGATCTGCTGGCGGCGGTGCTCGCCCCGCTGGGACCCGTTGTGGCCCCGCCCGGTTCGTTCAACAACGAGCTCGGCCACCCGTGGACCGCGCTGCGCGCCGACGCCGGCACCCGCTTCCTGGTGCTCGAGCTGTCCGCCCGCGGACCCGGGCACATCAAGGCCCTCACCGAGATCGCCCCGCCGAGCGTGGGTGTGGTGCTCAATGTGGGCACCGCGCACCTGGGCGAGTTCGGCAGCCGCGAGGTCATCGCGCAGACCAAAGGCGAACTCGTCGAGGCGCTTCCGGCCTCCGGCCTGGCCGTCCTGAACGCCGACGACCACCTGGTCGCCAAGATGGCCGAACGGACCGCCGCCCGCGTGGTGACCTTCGGCCACGCCGCGCAGGCCGATGTCCGCGCCTCCGACGTGGTGCTCGACGATCGGGCCCGCGCTCGATTCACCTTGCACGCCAACGGCGAATCGATCGAGGTCCAGCTGGCCGTGCACGGTGAGCACCAGGTCGGCAATGCGCTGTCCGCGGCGGCCGTCGCCCTGGACCAGGGCGCGGACCTCGCGACCGTCGCGCGGGCGCTGTCCGGCGCGACCCCCGTCTCGGCCCGCCGCATGGACGTGCGCACTCGCGCCGACGGCGTCACCGTCGTCAACGATTCCTACAACGCCAACCCGGATTCGGTGCGCGCCGCCCTCAAGGCGCTGGTCACCATGTCCAAGGCCGGGACCGAGCCGCGCCCCAGCTGGGCGGTGCTCGGCGAAATGGGTGAACTGGGCGAGGAATCCGTCCTCGAACACGACCGGATCGGCCGCCTGGTGGTGCGGCTGGACGTGGACCGCCTGATCGTGGTCGGCCAGGGCCGTCCGGTGCGCGCCCTGTTCCAGGGCGCGGTGCAGGAGGGCTCCTGGGGTGAGGAGGCCATCCACGTGCCCGATATCGAGTCCGCCATCGCCCTGCTCGACGAGGAATTGGAGCCGGGTGCGGTGGTGCTGGTGAAGGCCTCGAAGTCGGTCGGCCTGTGGACGGTCGCCGAACACCTGATCGGTGCGGAGCAGGAGGCCGCGCGATGACCCAGATTCTGCTGTCGGCGGCCATCGCGCTGACCGTCTCCATCCTGCTGACCCCCGTGGTGATCCGCTACTTCGCCAAACAGGGCTTCGGACAGGAGATCCGGGTCGACGGCCCGGAGAGCCACAAGGCCAAGCGCGGCACCCCCACCATGGGCGGCGTCGCCATCATGATCGGCATGTGGGCCGGCTACCTCGGCTCGCACCTGATCTCCATGACCTACGGCGAGCCGGGCCCCTCGGCCTCGGGCCTGCTGGTCATGGGCCTGGCCACCGCGCTGGGCTTCGTCGGCTTCACCGACGACCTGATCAAGCTGCGCAAGCAGCGCAACCTGGGCCTGACCGCGGCCGGCAAGTACATCGGCCAGCTCACCTCGGCCGTCGTCTTCGGCGTCCTGGCCCTGCAGTTCAAGAACATTCACGGCCTGACCCCCGGCGACAAGCGCCTGTCCTACACGCGCGACATCAACACGCTGTCGATGAGCGTGGTGGTCTTCCTGGCATTCGTCTGCCTGCTGGTGGTGGCCTGGTCCAACGCGGTGAACCTGACCGACGGCCTGGACGGCCTGGCCGCCGGCTCGATGAGTCTGGTGCTGGGCGCGTACATGATCATCACCTTCTGGCAGTGGCGTAACTCCTGCTCCGCGCACGCGGTCGCGGGCTGCTACCAGGTTCGGGATCCGCTCGATCTGGCCCTGGTCTGCGCCGCGGGCGGCGCGGCCTGTATCGGCTTCCTATGGTGGAATGCCGCGCCCGCCAAGATCTTCATGGGCGACACCGGCTCGCTGATGCTGGGCGGTCTGCTCGCGGGCCTGTCCATCACCACCCGCACCGAGCTGCTGATGGTCGTCATCGGCGCGCTGTTCGTGGCCGAGGCCGCGTCGGTGGTGCTGCAGGTGGCGGTCTTCCGCGCCACGCGCAATCGCCTGTTCAAGATGGCACCGTTCCATCACCACTTCGAGCTGAGCGGGTGGGCCGAGACCTCGGTCATCATCCGGTTCTGGTTGCTGGCCGGTATGGCCTCGGCGATCGGACTGGGCCTGTTCTACAGCGAATACCTCTCTGCGGCAGGGTGAGTGAGCAATGTCCGAACATTCTCCGAGGGTCCTGCGGTCGCCGGGGCCCATGCTCGAATTCCTGCGTGGCCGTGATGTGCTGGTGGCCGGTTGGGGGGTCTCCGGACGCTCGCTGATCGAGCCGCTGCAGGACATCGGCGCGCGCCCGGTGGTCACCGACAGCGGCGAGAGGGCGCTCACCGAGGCCGCCGAACTGGGCCTGGGCACCGCCACCAGTGCCGACCTGCTCAAACCCGATGCGCTGCAACGCTTCGCGCTGGTGATCACCAGCCCGGGCTGGCGGCCGGACTCCCCGGTGCTGGTCTCGGCCGTCACCGAGGGCATTCCGGTGTGGGGCGATGTCGAGTTCGCCTGGTGGGTCGATCAGGCCCGGATCTACGGCCCGGTCCGCAAGTGGCTGGTGGTGACCGGCACCAACGGCAAGACCACCACCACCCAGATGACGCACTCGATCCTGCGCGCCGCCGGGATTCCCTCGGTGGCCTGCGGCAATATCGGGCTGCCCATCCTGGACGCGCTGCGCCGCACCCCGGGCCCGCAGATCCTGGCGGTGGAACTGTCCTCGTTCCAGCTGCACTGGGCGCCGTCGGTGCGCCCGGAGGCCGGGGTGGTGCTGAACGTGGCCGAGGATCACCTGGATTGGCACGGCGGCCTGGACGCCTACGCCGCCGCCAAGGCGCGCGCGCTGACCGGACGGGTCGGCGTGGTCGGCCTGGACGACGCCGTCGCCGCGGCGCTGGCGCGAAAGTCCAAGGCGCGCCGCACCGTCGGCTTCCGCATCGGCGTTCCCGCCGACGGCGAGCTGGGCGTGGTGGACGGCAAGCTGCTCGACCGCGCCTTCACCAAGGCCGCCATCCTGGCCGAGGTCGGCGACATCAGCCCGCAGGGCCCGGCCGGTGTGGCCGATGCCCTGGCCGCCGCCGCCCTGACCCGATCCATCGACGTGGCACCGCAGTTCGTGAAGGAGGGCCTGCAGGAGCACAAGGTCGGCCCGCACCGGGCGGCCTTCGTGCGGGAGCTGTCCGGCGTGGAATTCGTCGACGACTCCAAGGCCACCAACCCGCACGCCGCGCGCTCCTCGATCCTGGCCCACCCCAGCGTGATCTGGGTGGCCGGCGGTCAGCTCAAGGGCGCGAGCGTCGAGGACCTCATCGAGGAATGCCGCGACCATCTCGTCGCGGCCGTGCTGTTCGGCCAGGACGCGGCGGCGATCGCGGCCGCACTCGCGCGACACGCGCCCGATGTGCCGGTCGTGGAGCTGAATTCGGGGGACGATGCTCGGATGGGTGACCCCTTCACCGAGATCGAGCCCGAAGCGGTGATGGCGCGCGCGGTGCGCGTGGCGGCCGGCTTCGCCCACCGCGGCGATACCGTGCTGCTGGCCCCGGCCGCGGCGTCCCTGGACATGTTCGCCGACTACACGCACCGCGGCCGCAGCTTCGCGGCCGCCGTGCAGGCCCTGGACGAGAAGGACATCGGGAGAACCGAATGACGACGGCGACGCCGCGGCGGGCCGGGAACCAGACCCAGCGACCGAGAATCGGATGGTTCGGGGCCTGGCTGGCCCGCCCGCTGGCGTCGTTCCACCTCGTGGTGGCGATCGCGGTGCTGCTCACCGTGCTGGGTCTGGTCATGGTGCTCTCGGCGTCCAGCGTGGAGTCCTACGCCGACGGCGGCTCGGCCTACCGGCTGTTCATCCAGCAGGCGGTGCTGGCCGTCTTCGGCGCGGTGCTGTTCTATATCGCGCTGCGGATTCCGATGCGGGTGATGCGCCGGCTGTCGTTCCCGGTCTTCGCGCTGTCGGTGGTGCTGCTGGTGCTGGTGCTCATCCCCGGCATCGGCAGCGAGGTGCAGGGTTCGCGGCGCTGGTTCGACCTCGGCGTGGTGTCGGTGCAGCCCTCGGAGATCGTGAAAGTCACGCTGGTGGTGTGGGGTTCGCACCTGCTGGCCTCCCGGCAGACCGAAAAGGCCGGGTACAAGGACATTCTCATGCCGCTGGTGCCCGCGGGCCTGCTGGTGTGCTTCCTGGTCGTGCTGGAACCCAACCTGTCGACCACCATCGCGCTGGGCATCGTGCTGACCGCGCTGCTGTGGTTCGGCGGGCTGCCGCTGCGCATGTTCGTGACCATCGCGGTCTCGGGCGGTGTCGCGGCGGCGATCCTGGCGCTCTCGGCCGGCTACCGGTCCGACCGCATGCGCGCCTTCTTCAGCCCGGGCGACGACCCGCAGGGCATCGGCTACCAGGCCCGGCAGGCCATGTACTCGCTGGCCGACGGCGGCATCTGGGGTCGCGGCCTGGGCCAGTCCCGGGCCAAGTGGAGTTATCTGCCCAACGCGCACAACGACTTCATCTTCGCCATCATCGGCGAGGAGCTCGGGTTCCTCGGATGTGCGCTGGTGCTCGGGCTTTTCGCACTCTTCGTCTACGCCGGGTTGCGGATCGCGACCCGCTCGGTGGATCCGTTCATCCGGCTGCTCACCGCCTCGGCCACCACCTGGATCACCTGTCAGGCGCTGATCAATGTCGGCTATGTCGTCGGTTTGCTGCCGGTAACCGGCCTGCAGCTGCCGCTGGTGTCGGCCGGTGGTTCCTCGCTGGCCATCACGCTGCTCATGTTCGGCATCATCGCCAATGCCGCCCGGCACGAGCCCGAGGCGGTGGCGGCCCTGCACGCGGGCCAGGACGGCCGCTTCAGCCGGCTGCTGCGCCTGCCGAAACCCGAGCTGTACTCGCCCGCGCGGGCGCGGGCCTCCCGGGCCCGCACCAAGGCCAAGGCGAAAGCCAAGGTGAAGGCCAAGGTGAAGTCCGCCCCGCAGCGGAGCGCGCTACCCTCGGGTCGGAGCCGGGGCGGCTCGGAGTCGTCGGCGCGGCGGTCGATAGATTCGGATTCGGCCCGGCGCACCAGCCGCTCCACGGAGTCGTGGCGCAGCACCCGGGCCTGGGAGCCCAACTATCCGATGAAACACGCCAGGGAACGGGGTAATTCGAGGTGACAGTGGAGCGGCCGGACAGCGATGTGGGAACCGCCGAGGCTCACACCGACCTACCCGACCATCTGCAACGCGTGCACATGATCGGCATCGGTGGTGCCGGTATGTCCGGGATCGCCCGAATTCTCCTGTCGCGTGGCGGCATGGTCTCCGGTTCCGACGCCAAGGAGAGCCGCGGTGTGCTGGCCCTGCGGGCGCGCGGTGCGCAGGTGCGCATCGGCCACGACGCCGGCGCCCTGGACCTGCTGCCCGGCGGGCCCACCGCCGTGGTGACCACCTACGCCGCCATTCCCAAGACCAATCCCGAGCTGGTGGAGGCGCATCGGCGCGGCGTGCCGGTGCTGCTGCGCCCGGCCGTGCTGGCCTCGCTCATGCAGGGTCACAAGACGCTGCTGGTGTCGGGCACGCACGGCAAGACCTCGACCACCTCCATGCTGGTGGTGGCCCTGCAGCACTGCGGGTACGACCCGTCCTTCGCCGTCGGCGGCGAACTCAACGAGGCCGGCACCAACGCCCACCACGGCACCGGCGGCATCTTCGTGGCCGAGGCCGACGAGAGCGACGGGTCGCTGCTGCAGTACGCGCCCGACGTCGCGGTGGTCACCAATATCGAGTCCGACCACCTGGACTACTTCGGTACGGACGAGGCCTACGTCCAGGTCTTCGACGACTTCGTGGACCGGCTCGAACCGGGTGGCCGCCTGGTGGTGTGCGTGGACGATCCGGGCTCGCTGGGCCTGGCGCAGCGGTCGGTGGCCCGGCTGGCCGAGGATCCGCGCGGCATCCAGGTGATCGGTTACGGCTCCGGCGATTTCGCCACGTCCGGTGTCCCGGTCGGCGCGCAGCTGCTGTCCTGGGAGCCGCGCGATGTCGGCGGCGTGGTCGTCTTCCAGCTCGCCGACGAGCATGCCCCGCGCACCCTGCGCCTGTCGGTGCCCGGCCGGCACATGGCCCTCAATGCGCTGGGCGCGCTGCTGGCCGCCCGCGCGACCGGCGCCGATATGGGCGAGATCATCCAGGGCCTGGAGGGTTTCGGCGGCGTGCACCGCCGCTTCCAGCTCACCGGACGCGAGAACGGCGTGCGCGTCTTCGACGATTACGCCCACCACCCGACCGAGGTGCGCGCGGTGCTCTCCGCCGCCGCCGAACTGGTCGCGCAGGAGGCGCGTGACGGCGCGCGCTCGCGACCGGGCCGGGTGATCGTGGTGTTCCAGCCCCACTTGTACAGCCGCACCGCCACTTTCGCGACCGAGTTCGGCGCGGCGCTGTCGCTGGCCGACGAGGCGGTGGTGCTCGATGTGTACGGCGCGCGTGAAGAACCGCTGCCGGGTGTGAACGGCGCGCTGGTGGCCAACGCGGTCACCAAACCCGTGCACTACCAGCCGGATATGTCCCGGGTCGGCAAGCAGGTGGGCGCGCTGGCGCGGCCCGGCGACGTGGTGATCACCATGGGCGCGGGCGATGTGACCATGCTGGGCAGCCAGATTCTGGATGGGCTGCGCGCACGACCCGCACACGGACGGTGAGCCACCGTGGGCTCGGGTGGGGGAGCGGCGGATCGGCCGGTTCCGGCCGCCGGCGATAGCTACGACGCGGACGATTACGACACCGAATCCGCTGCGGCAGCGGACAACAGCGCCGAATCCGCGGGCGAGAGCGCGGCGGCCCGGCGGGCCCGGCTGCGCCGTGGGCGGGTTCGCCGCGAATCGCGGATCGTGACGGCGTGGCAGTCGCGCTGGGTGCGGTGGGGCGCCCCGGCCGGCGTCGTGGTGCTGATCGCGTTCGGACTGGTCGCCTGGTTCACGCCGCTGCTGTCGGTGCGTACGGTGCAGGTGTCAGGGCTGAGTGCCGTTCCGGAACAACAGGTTCAGGACGCGCTGGAAGTACCGGACGGTCTGTCCATGATGCGGCTGGACACCAATGCCATGGCCGAACGGGTATCGCACCTGCCCAAGGTCCATTCCGTGCGCGTGCAGCGGGTGTTCCCGTCCACCGTCCGGGTGACGGTCGTGGAGCGCACCCCGGTGCTGTACTTCGACAGTCCCGACGGCGCCCATCTGCTCGATTGCGACAGCGTGGAATTCGCGATCGAGCCGCCGGGACCGGGGATACCCAAACTGGTGACCGATCATCCGGGCGGATCGGACCCGGTGACCAAGGCCGCGGTGGCCGTCATGGCCGCGATTCCTGTTCCGCTGCGCGACGAGGTCGGCGTGGGAGCGGTTGTGGCCCGCTCGGTTTCGGATATTGCCCTGGAGTTGCGTGACGGCCGCACCGTGCTCTGGGGCGGAACCGCGGACTCCGCGCGCAAGGCCGCGGTGGTCGGACCCCTGCTTTCCCAGCCGGGCAAGGTATTCGATGTTTCGAGTCCGAATCTGGTCACGGTAAAGTAAGCGATACCCATTGGGCTGCCGAAATTTTCGGTGGTTTGCCGGAAGGGCACCGTCGGTTCTGATCCAGGACCGGAGGGCAACCGTCCACGATACGATGCTCGGGTGGGTCGGACGAGTCGAATCACGCAAGATTCTGATGCTCGGTTCGGCGCGCCTGCGCCCGTAACGCGGTGGCTGCGAATACCGTTCGGCACCAGTCGGATACTTGACATAACGCTGAACCTATGGTTGAGGGTTTATCGGACCGAGACCATAGTGCCGGTATTTTGCGAGTAGCCGAAGACGACAAGCTGTTTCAGATCGAAGGAAGGCGAGAGCCCATGACGCCCCCGCACAACTACCTTGCTGTGATCAAGGTCGTCGGTATCGGCGGCGGCGGCGTGAACGCCGTCAACCGGATGATCGAACAGGGACTCAAGGGAGTCGAGTTCATCGCCGTCAACACCGACGCGCAGGCGTTGTTGATGTCGGATGCGGACGTGAAGCTCGATGTCGGCCGGGAACTCACCCGCGGTCTGGGCGCCGGCGCCGATCCGGAGGTGGGCCGCAAGGCCGCCGAGGATCACAAGGACGAGATCGAGGAAGTCCTCAAGGGCGCCGACATGGTCTTCGTGACCGCCGGCGAGGGTGGCGGCACCGGCACCGGCGGCGCGCCGGTCGTGGCCTCCATCGCGCGCAAGCTCGGCGCGCTCACCATCGGTGTTGTGACGCGGCCGTTCTCGTTCGAGGGCAAGCGCCGCAGCAACCAGGCCGAGGCCGGCATCCAGGCGCTGCGCGAGTCCTGCGACACCCTCATCGTCATTCCGAACGACCGGCTGCTGCAGCTCGGCGACGCGGCCGTGAGCCTGATGGACGCCTTCCGCTCCGCGGACGAGGTGCTGCTCAACGGTGTTCAGGGCATCACCGACCTGATCACCACCCCGGGTCTGATCAATGTCGACTTCGCCGACGTCAAGTCGGTCATGTCCGGTGCAGGCTCGGCCCTCATGGGCATCGGCTCGGCCCGCGGCGAGGGCCGGTCGGTGAAGGCCGCTGAGGCAGCGATCAATTCGCCGCTGCTGGAGGCCTCCATGGACGGCGCGCACGGCGTGCTGCTGTCCATCGCGGGCGGCTCCGACCTCGGCCTGTTCGAGATCAACGAGGCCGCCTCGCTGGTGCAGGAGGCCGCGCACATCGAGGCCAACATCATCTTCGGTACGGTCATCGACGATTCCCTCGGCGATGAGGTCCGCGTCACCGTGATCGCCGCCGGCTTCGACGGCAGCGGCCCCTCGCGGCGTATCGAGCCCGCGGTCAGCCGGTTCACCAATACCAGCGGCACCGCGAGCGCCAGCGCCGGAAGCGTGGGTCGCTCACACGAATACACCTCGGCCCGCACCTCCGAGCCCGCTCCCGCCCCGCGCCCCGAGCCCGCGCCGGCCCCGCCGCCGCAGCCGGTCGCCGAGCGCGGCCCGGCCCCGTCCTACAGCGCGCCCCGGCCGGCCGTCGACCCGACGGTCGCGAGCAACACTCGCGGCCACATCCAGCCCCCGGACGCCGATGACGACGACGTCGACGTCCCCTCCTTCATGCGCCGCTGACGTTGCGCCCCTGACGGATTCATCCATCGCGCCCGCTCCGGCTCCGGAGCGGGCGCGATGTCGTTCCCGGGCGCTGTTGTCGTTCGGAGCGTGGTGGTGAGTTCGGGGTTGCCCGCCGGTGACTACTACCCTCGAAGGCATGACAGCAGCGGCACGGGTATTTCGGACCAGACGGGTTGTGACGACGCGGGCGGGCGGGTTCTCGGCCGCGCCGTACGACTCGTTCAACCTGGGCGATCACGTGGGTGATGATCCGGAGGCGGTGCGGCGCAATCGGGTTCGGCTCGCGGAGAACCTCGGGCTCGCGCCGGACCACCTGGTGTGGATGGAGCAGATCCACGGGCGGAACGTAGAGATCGTGGACGGGCCGCGAACCGAGCCGGTGCCCGCCACCGATGCGCTGGTGACCACCCGGCGCGATCTCGCGCTGGTGGTGCTGACCGCCGACTGCGTGCCGATCCTGCTGTCCGACGACGAGGCCGGCGTCATCGCCGCCGTCCACGCGGGGCGGATCGGGGCCCGGATCGGGATCGTGCCTAGAGTGCTGGCGGCCATGATGTCGCTGGGCGCGCAGCCCGAGCGCATCGGCGCGTTCCTCGGCCCGGCGGCCAGCGGTCGCCAGTACGAGGTGCCCGCCGCCATGCGCGCCGACGTCGAGGCGCATCTGCCCGGCAGCGCGACCACCACGGCCAAGGGCACGCCCGGCCTGGATCTGCGCGCGGGCATCCGCCGGCAACTGGAGGCGGCCGGCGTGGGCGCGGTCGCGGTGGATCCGCGGTGCACCATCGAGGACCGGACGCTGTTCTCGCACCGCCGCGACGCGCCGACCGGGCGACTCGCCGGTGTGATTTGGATGTCATCCGAGGGAGTTTCAGAATGACCGAAAGCTTCACCGCCGCAGAGGGATCCGATGCGGCGCAGGTCACGTCGGGCGGTGGTCGCGCCGGCGAGCTCGCCACCGCCCTGTCGGCACTCATCGAGCGAATCGACGCAGCGTGCGCGGCCGCGGGCCGGGCGCCGGGTTCGGTGCGCCTGCTACCGGTCACCAAGTTCTTCCCCGCCTCGGATATCGAGATCCTCTATGGATTGGGCTGCCGCGAGTTCGGAGAGTCCCGTGAGCAGGAGGCGGCGGGCAAGGTGGCGCAGCTGCGACACCTGTCCCAGATACGCTGGGACTTCATCGGACGGCTGCAGCGGAACAAGGCGAAATCCGTTGCACGCTGGGCCGATACGGTCTACTCGGTGGACAGCGACCGGCTCGCGAGCGCTCTCGACGCCGCCGCGGAGGCCGCACTGGACGACGGATCCCGCACCACCCCATTGCGCGTGCTGCTCCAGGTGTCCCTGGACGCGGACCCGTCCCGCGGCGGCGCCCGCGACGCGGCCCTGCACGCGCTCGCCGATCAGGTCGCCGCGTCGCGATCCCTGCAGCTCGCGGGCCTGATGGCCATCCCGCCACTGGACGTGGAACCGGATGCCGCTTTCGAGCAACTGGCCCGCATCCACGCCGCATTAACAACTGTCCACCCCGATGCGAAAGAACTGTCGGCGGGCATGTCCGGCGACTTGGAGTCGGCCATCCGCCATGGATCCACCTGCGTGCGTGTCGGTACAGCCCTGATGGGCACGCGACCGATAACCTCGGCGTAGCAAAGAAACCTCACCAGTCACATTCGAAACATATGCTTGGTGACAGACGAGGACTGAGCAGGACAACACCCCAGGCCAACCGGGGCCGAAGGAAGGTCGACCAGATGAGCACGCTGCACAAGTTCAAGGCGTACTTCGGGATGGTTCCGCTCGAGGATTACGAAGACGATTACGTCGACGACCGCGGAGCCGCCCGGAGCGCCGATGAGCGTGGCCAGCGTCGTCCCCGGCCCTACGCCGAACGCGAGCGTGACTACGACCGATACGGCGAGGACCGCTACGACGACGAGCCCGCCTACGAGCCGTCCTACAAGGCGCCCTACAAGCCCGGGTACAGCGCGTCCCGCCGGGACGACTACGCCGACGATCACCGCGAGCGCGACCACCGCGACCGCTACGACGCCGACGACCGTTACGACGCGCCCCGTCGTCCCACCCGCATCGACACCGCCCCGTCCAGCCGCACCCGTGCCATGGGCGGCAGCGCGCCCTCGGTGCGCGGCAGCACCCGCGGCGCGCTCGCGATGGATACCGACGCGGAGCGGCGCATCGAGGAGCTGCGGGAGCAGGAGCGCCGGATCGAGGCGGCCCGCCGTCCCCAGATCTTCGAGGACGGAGGCACCTTGTCCAAGATCACCACGCTGCGCCCGCGCACCTACGCGGAGGCCGCCATCATCGGTGAGCGCTTCCGCGACGGCACCCCGGTGATCATGGACCTGGTCGAGATGAGCAACTCCGACGCCCGCCGCCTGGTGGACTTCGCCGCGGGCCTGGCCTTCGCGCTGCGTGGTTCATTCGACAAGGTCGCCACCAAGGTGTTCCTGCTCTCACCGGCGGACGTGGACGTCTCCGCCGAGGAGCGCCGCCGGATCGCGGAAAACGGCTTCTACAACCAGAAGTGACGAGCTGCCGCGGCCGCGAGTACGCGGAGGCGGCAGCCGGGGTTCGACCGTTGCGCCAAAACTGAACGGCGGCAACGAATTGCGTTCGTCAACGGGGGTTGCGAAATAGTCGCGGGGGATTCGTGGGGGAGTCTTGCGCCCGAGTTGTCGGGTATCGCACGCTCATTCAGATGGGCATGTCATGAATCACATGCCTGGACTCGGGCTCTGCATGTGTCCCTTGTCGCGGTCCCACTCGAAGTTCGCGGCCCGCCTCGGCCTGGACTGCGCTCCGCCTCGCCGCGCTTGGAGCGGAGGAGCGAAGCGGGGGAGCGTAGGAGGGAAGGCCGAGGTAACAGGGCCGCGAACCCGCCCGGAGCGAGGCGGAGGGCAATCGGACACAGAGGGAAGGCCGAGGTAACAGGGCCGCGAACCCGCCCGGAGCGAAGCGCAGGGCAACCGGGCCCAGTGTTTCTATTTTGCCGATCATGGAATCTAGGGCACAGTGGTGCGGTGGCCCTGTTCCAGGTGTTGAACCTACTGCTGTTCCTCTTCTGGCTGCTGCTGATCAGCCGAGTCATCGTCGAGTTCATCCGCAGCTTCGCGCGAGACTGGCGGCCGACGGGCTTCGTGGTGATCATCCTGGAGGTGATCTTCACGGTCACCGACCCTCCGGTGAAACTTCTGAGGCGTTTGATACCCCCAGTGAATCTTGGGGGAATTCGGCTCGATCTGTCCATTATGGTCCTGCTTTTCATCGTGTTCATCTTGATGACGATCACGGGCCAGGCAGGGCAGTCGATAGCTCAGGTGTGACAGAATGGCCGGAAAGAAAGCTTGCCCAGATCTACCGCTAGATCTCCATACGAAGCGTGAAGGGATCGTTCCATGCCGCTGACCCCCGCCGATGTTCATAACGTCGCGTTCAGCAAACCGCCGATCGGGAAGCGCGGCTACAACGAGGATGAAGTCGATGCCTTCCTCGACCTGGTCGAGCAGGAGCTCTCACGCCTCATCGAGGAGAACGCTGATCTTCGCCAGCGAGTTGCCGAGTTGGATGCGGAACTGGCTGACGCCAAGAAGAATCGGGGCCCCGCGGTTCAGCCGGTGAAGGCGCCCGTCGCGCCGGAGCCCATCAAGGCCGCTCCGCCGCCGCCCCCGGCCCCCATGCCGGCTCCGGTCCCGGTGGCCGCCGTCAAGCAGGAGGCGCCCTCCGCGGACGCGAATCTGCAGGCCGCCAAGGTGCTTTCGCTGGCCCAGGAGATGGCCGACCGCCTCACCTCCGATGCCAAGACCGAGGCCGAGCAGCTGCTGGCCAACGCCCGGGCCAACTCGGAGCGCCTGGTCAGCGACGCGCGTACGCGTTCCGAGGCGATGATCGCCGATGCCCGTCAGAAGGCCGAGGCCATGCTGTCCGACGCGCAGACCCGCTCGGATTCCCAGCTGCGCCAGGCGAAGGAGAAGGCCGACGCCCTGCAGGCCGACGCCGAGCGCAAGCACACCGAGATCATGGCCACCATCACCCAGCAGCGCAGCGTGCTGGAGAGCCGGATCGAGCAGCTCAAGACCTTCGAGCGCGAATACCGTGTGCGCCTGAAGTCCTACCTGGAATCGCAGCTGGAGGAGCTGGAGAACCGTGGTTCGGCGGTCCCGGTCGACGGCGGCGAGTTCGGTCAGGATGCGTCCGGCAACGGCGCACTTCTCAAGGGCAGCAAGTAAAGTCGTAGATACGGCCAGCGATGCCAGGTCGCGCGGGACGAACTCCCGGGTGGCGCGGTATCGCCGCCAACCTTTCGAGTCCTCCGATAGCCATCGCTATCGAAGCCCAACGAGGGGGTGGTGCACTTGCTCGTGGTGACGCTCGCGCTCGCAGCCGTGGGTTTCGGCCTGCTGGTGACCGCACTGACCACCGGTTCGGTGATCTGGGCATGGGGCTGCATCATCGTGTGCGTGATAGGCGCGGTGCTGCTGCTCGTCAGTGCGTTGTCGCTGCGGACCGATGACGAGGACACCTCGTCACGGCCGGGCGGAAGACATGCGAAGCATTAGTGGGGCGGGTCCGCGGAATATCCGCTGGACCGGCCCCGCTAGACTGTAGAGAGCTATACGGCGTTGATCCGGCCATCACCGGGGAGCTTTCGGAAGAACGGCGGGCGTCTGCGTTCAGCAGTGAACGACAGGGCCTCGCTCACTAGAACCGAACGGGTGAGCCCGTCACAGCTCACAACGAGAGGCTCGGTCCTGCAAGGGTTTTCGTGATCCTGGGCCGGGCAAGCGGGGTGGTACCGCGGTTACGGCGCACCGAGCGCCGGCATCGTCCCCGTGCCCACAGTGCTGGCACGAGGAGCTGAGAGGCCGCGATGGCGGACGAGACCACCACCCGAAGCGCATATCCGCGCGTTGACCTGAGCCGGACGTCCGGTCAGGTGTCGTTCCCCGAGCTGGAGCAGCGGGTCCTGGACTACTGGGCCGCCGACGACACCTTCCGTGCCAGCATCGAGAACCGTTCCGATGCAGAGGAATTCGTCTTCTACGACGGCCCGCCCTTCGCCAATGGGTTGCCGCACTACGGCCATCTGCTCACCGGATACGTCAAGGATTTGATCCCGCGATTCCAAACCATGCGCGGGAAGAAGGTCGAACGACGATTCGGTTGGGATACTCACGGCCTCCCCGCGGAAATCGAAGCGGAGAAGCAGCTCGGTATCACGGACAAATCACAGATCGATGCCATGGGTCTCGCGGAATTCAATGCCGCGTGCAAATCCTCGGTACTTCGCTACACGAACGAGTGGCGTAACTATGTGACACGCCAGGCCCGGTGGGTCGACTTCGACAACGACTACAAAACCCTCGACCTCGACTTCATGGAATCGGTCATGTGGGCGTTCAAGTCGCTGTACGACAAGGGCCTGATCTATCAGGGCTTCCGGGTGCTGCCCTACAGCTGGTACGAGCAGACCCCGCTGTCCAATCAGGAGGCGCGGCTCGACGACTCCTACCGGATGCGCCAGGATCCGGCGGTCACCGTCGACATGGTGCTGCGGGTCCCCGCCGAGCACCCGCTGCACGCGCTGGACGGCGCCAACGCCCTCATCTGGACCACCACGCCGTGGACGCTGCCGTCCAACCTGGCGATCGCGGTGCACCCCGACATCACCTACGCCCACGTCCAGGGCAAGGACGGCAAGCGGTATGTGCTTGCCGCCGAGCGGGTCTCGCACTACGCGCGCGAGCTGGGCGAGGAACCGACTGTGCTGTCCGAGTATTCGGGCGCGGCGCTGGAGGGCCTGCACTACCTGCCGCCCTTCGACTTCTTCCTCGGCCACCCCAACGCGCACCGGGTGCTCAACGCCGACTACGTGACCACCGACTCCGGTACCGGCGTGGTGCATCTGGCGCCCGCGTTCGGTGAGGAGGACATGGATGTGGCCTCCGCCAATGGAATCGAGGTCGTACAGCCCCTCGACCCGGGCGGCAAGTTCACCTCCATGGTGCCGCCCTACGAGGGCCTCATGGTCTTCGACGCCAACCCGGTCATCATCAAGGACCTCAAGGCCGCCGGAAAGCTGTTGCGGCACGAGACCATCGAGCACTCCTACCCGCACAGCTGGCGCTCGGGTCAGCCGCTGATCTACATGGCGGTGCCGTCCTGGTTCGTGGCGGTCACCACCTTCCGCGACCGCATGGTGGAGCTCAACAAGGAGATCACCTGGGTTCCCGAGCACATCCGCGACGGCCAGTTCGGCAAGTGGCTGCAGAACGCGCACGACTGGAACATCAGCCGCAACCGCTACTGGGGTGCGCCCATCCCGGTGTGGATCTCCGACGACCCGGCCTACCCGCGCGTGGACGTCTACGGCTCGCTGGATCAGCTGGAGCAGGACTTCGGCGTGCGGCCGAGCGATCTGCACCGGCCCGGCATCGATGAGCTGGTGCGCCCGAATCCCGATGACCCGACCGGGAAGTCGATGATGCGGCGCACGCCCGAGGTGCTGGACTGCTGGTTCGAGTCCGGCTCCATGCCGTACGCGCAGGTGCACTACCCGTTCGAGAACAAGGAATGGTTCGAGGGCACCCCCGACGCTGCCGCGCACAGCCCGGGCGACTTCATCGTCGAGTACAACGGCCAGACCCGTGGGTGGTTCTACAACCTGCACATCCTCTCGACCGCGCTGTTCGATCGCCCGGCCTTCAAATCGGTGGTGGCGCACGGCATCGTGCTCGGCGACGACGGCCTCAAGATGTCCAAGTCCAAGGGCAACTACCCGGACGTCAACGAGGTCTTCGACCGCGACGGCTCCGATGCCATGCGCTGGTTCCTCATGGCGTCCCCGGTGCTGCGCGGCGGCAACCTCATCGTCACCGAGCGCGGCATCCGCGAGGGTGTCGGCCAGGCCCTGCGCCCGCTCTGGAACGCGTGGACCTTCCTGCAGCTCTACGCCTCCAAGCCGGGTACCTGGCGCACGGACTCGCCGAACGTCCTGGACCGCTACATCCTGGCCAAGCTGGCGCAGACCCGCGACGTCATGACCGACGCCCTCGAGATCTACGACATCGCGACGGCCTGCGACGAGCTGCGCACCTTCGCCGACGCGCTCACCAACTGGTATGTGCGCCGGTCGCGTTCGCGCTTCTGGGAAGAGGACCGCGACGCCATCGACACCCTGCACACGGTGCTCGAGGTGACCACCCGGCTGGCGGCCCCGCTGCTGCCGCTGCTGACCGAGGTGATCTGGCGCGGCCTCACCGGCGAGCGCTCGGTGCACCTGGCCGACTGGCCGAGCGACACCGACCTGCCGCACGATGCCGAACTGGTCTCGGCCATGGACGAGGTCCGCACGGTCTGCTCCACGGTGCTGAGCCTGCGCAAGGCCCAGAACCTGCGCGTGCGCCTGCCGCTCTCGGAGGTCACCGTGGCCGCCGCCGACGCGGAACGCCTGCGGCCCTTCGTGGATCTGATCGCCGACGAGGTGAACGTCAAGAAGGTCGACCTCACCACCGATGTGGCCGCGCACGGCCGTTTCGAGCTCGTGGTGAACGCCCGCGCCGCCGGACCGCGCCTGGGCAAGGCGGTCCAGACGGTCATCAAGGCCGTCAAGGCGGGGGAGTGGAGCGAGGCCGCCGACGGCACCGTGTCCGCCGCCGGCATCGCCCTGCTGCCCGAGGAGTACACCCAGCGCCTGGTCGCCGCCGAACCCGAATCCACCGCCGCCCTGCCCGGCAATATCGGTCTGGTGGTGCTGAATTCGGCGGTCACCGAGGAGCTGGAGGCCGAGGGCTGGGCCCGCGACCTCATCCGTGACCTGCAGGAGACCCGCAAGTCCCTGGGCTTGGACGTCTCCGACCGCATCACGGTCGTGCTCGACGTCCCGGCCGAGCGCCTGGGCTGGGCGGAGACCCACCGCGAGCTGATCGCGGGCGAAATCCTCGCCACCACACTGTCTCTCGGTGAGGTGGGTGCCGATGCCCCCGAGGTCGTCGGCGGCGTGAAGGTCTCGATCGTCAAGGCGTAGCCGAAGAGACAAGGGGCGGAACCGAACCCGGTTCCGCCCCTTCCCTTTTGCGTCAGGAGCGGGGACGGAGTCCGTCGAGGATGGGGTCCACCAGTTCCGGGGCGTCGAGGACGTCGCCGACGCCGAGCAGGAACCGCAGGTAGACCGGGCCGTAGAGCATATTGGTCATGGCGAGCACTGACAGATCGTCACGGATCTGCCCGGCGCGGATGGCGGATTCGAGCCGGAGCCCACCCTTCCGGGCCCGGGGTTCGACGAAGGTCTCACGGACCATCTGCATGAGCTTCGGGTCGTTCTGGGCCTCGGCGATGACGCCGCGGTAGACGCAGCCGACATCGCCGGCCAGCATTCGGGCGAGGCCGCCGATCTGCGCCTTCAGATCGGCGGCGATGTCACCGGTGTCGGGAAAGTCGGTGGCCGAACCGATCTGGTCATTGATGGCCTCGAGGGCGATCGCGCCCTTGGAGGGCCACCAGCGGTAGATGGTCTGCTTGCCGACGCCGGCTTCGGCGGCAATGGCCTCGATGGTGAGTTTGCCGTAGCCATTGCGCACGGCGAGTTCGAAGGTCGCGTCGAGGATCGCCTGGTGGGACTTGGCGCTGCGCAGTTCGGGATTGGGCGGCTGGGGCATGGCTCCATCATACCGCCGAACGAGACGGAACGTCTCGTCTTGACAGGTGTCGCGGCGGGGGCTAACTTACCCATGAGACGAGACGGACCGTCTCGCCGATAATCGGGAACACGGTCGCTAGGAGCGCATAATGACCACCCTCACCACCACCCCCGCCACTGTCGCTGCCGCGAATGCCGCTGCGCCCATGGTGGTTCCGTCAGTGCATCGGCGCGCCCTCATCACCTGGCTGGCCGTGTATCCGACCATCACCATCGCTCTGGCCCTGCTCGGCCCCGAGATGGCGAGCCTGCCGGTGTTCGTGCGGACCCTTGTCCTGACCGCGATCGTGGTGCCCACTTCGGCCTACGTCCTGATCCCGATGCTGCTGAAGGCCAACCACCACCTGACCCAGCGGCTGCACCGCTGACCGCTGGCGAACGCCGCATCATCGGCCTTCGGCAAACTTTGAGCGCCTTCCCGAAGTTCGGGCGGGCGCTCTCGGCTTTTCGGGGTCAAATAGCTTGAACAGGCATTTTTCGAGGTTAGCGACGGAGGTTCGAGACACGCCGAGCCGGGTTCTCTTGTGACGTATGTTGCGCGTGCGCTAGAACAGCTATCAGTTAGTTAATTTTTCTTGCTCGAGATGTTGCTGCGGTATCGCCGATGAAGGAGCACGCATATGGCTCGAAGGCAGGTTCACCGTTTCGCATCATTCGTCACCACGGCCTCGGCGCTGGTGCTGAGCGCCGCGCTCTGGGCGGGCCTGGCGCACGCGGATACCGGCTCGGCGTCGGGGTCCGCCTCGGGCAGCGCCAGCGGGTCGGCCTCGGGCAGCGCCAGTGGTTCGGCGCAACTGCCGGTGGCCAGTCCGCGGGCCATGCTCGCGCTCGCGCTCGCGACCACCCAGACCGGCAAGCCCTATCGCTGGGGCGGCACCGGCCCGGACGCCTGGGACTGCTCGGGCCTGGTGCAGTGGGCCTTTCGCAGCGTCGGCATCGATATGCCGCGTACCACCTGGCAGCAGGCCGACGCCGGACTCGAGGTGCCCGTCGGCGCTATTGAGGTCGGTGACGTCGTCGTCCTCAACGACGACGCCTCCCACGTAGGCATCTACGCGGGAGGCGGCAATGTGCTGAACGCGTACGACTGGGGTGTGCCCGTCGGCCTGACTCCGCTGAGCCAGTTCGACATCTACACCATTCGCCGCTTCTACTGAATCGTCTTACTCGACAACCAGTTCCACGGGGATGTTGCCGCGGGTGGCCTTGGAGTAGGGGCACACCTGGTGGGCGGCCTCGACCAGCTCGCGGCCCTTGTCGTTCTGCAGCTCCTCCGGCAGCTCGACGTGCAGCACGACGGAGATACCGAAACCGGTCTCCTCGTCCTTGTTCAGGCTGACGTCGGCGGTCACCGAGGTGTCGCCCAGCGCGATGCCCTGGTTGCGGGCGACCGCCTGCAGCGCGCCGGCGAAGCAGGCCGAGTAACCCACCGCGAACAGCTGCTCCGGGTTGGTGCCGTCACCGCTGCCGCCGACCTCCTTGGGCTGGGCCAGCTTCAGGTCGAGGTAACCGTCGGAGCTGACCGAGCGGCCCTCGCGGCCGACGGAGGTAGCGGACGAGGTGAAGAGCTTAGCCATTTCGAATCTCCCTAGACAGACTTGTCTGTTCAGACCTGACCCAGAGTAGACAGACCTGTCTGCTATCGTCAATACCGAAGCCCGATGAGGGGAAGGAGTGCAGGTCAGCCATGAGCGAAGCCCGTGATCGCCTGCTGGACACCGCGACCCGGCTGTTCTACGCCGAGGGCATCCACACCGTCGGCATCGACCGCATCATCGCCGAGGCGGGCATCGCGAAAGCCACCTTCTACCGGCACTTCAAGACCAAGGAAGACCTGGTCGTCGCCTACCTGGTGCGCGAATACGGCCGTCAGCGCGAGGTATTGGAGGCCATCCCCGGCGCCGGCGCCGACTCCATCGTCGGCATCTTCGAGCGGCTGGGCGAGCTCAGCTGCGGACCGGGCTTCCGGGGCTGCCCGTTTCTCAATGCGGCCGTGGAGTTCCCGAATCCGGAGCATGCCGTGCGCAAGGTCGTCGACGACTATCGCGGCTGGTTCCGGGATCTGATGGCCGACCGGTTGCGCGCTGCGGGGCGCACCGACATCGACGATGCCGCCCGGGCGCTGCTGCTGACCCGCGACGGCGTGGCCGTCAGCGGGGGCATGGGAGACAACGAGACGGTCCGGGTGGGCATCCGGACCGCCTTGTCGCAGTTGGGTATTCGGTAGGCCGGCCTCAGACGCCGACCGCCTCCTCCATCTCCTCCTCGGCCGCCACCGCGGTCTCGGCGGACGGGGCCTGCCCGACGGGCTCGGGGGCGGCGTGGCGCGGCGCGGATTGCGCTGCGGCCTGCCGCTTTTCGGTCAGGCCCGCCACGATCATGAGCAGCATGCCCGCCACGAACCAGAGCGCCAGGCTCGCCATCCGGCCACCCAGTCCGGTGCTGTCGAAGTAGAGCAGGCTGCGTGCGCCCTCGACGAAGCCCGCGCCGTTCCAGAAGTGGTGCAGCGTGCCGAAGAAGTCGTTCTGCAGCCACGGGCTGTAGACGCCGCCGGAGCTGGTGAAGTTCAGCATGACGAACAGCACCATCAGGGCCAGTGTGGTCCAGCGCTTCAGGAAGGTGTGCAGGCCGATGCCGATGGTCAGGATGCCCGCGGAGTACAGCCACGACATGCCCCAGATCGCGCCCAGGTCGTGGTCGACCACGTGGAAGACCGGGCCGGCGAGGGCCAGGCCGATCAGGCTCACCAGCAGCGAGGTGACCAGGCCGATCGCGCCGCGCAGCCACATGGGCAGGCCCGCGCCCGCCGCGCCGATGGCGGCGACGCTGCCGTAGGAGCCGATGCTCAGGGCGACCAGCAGGAAGAAGATGCCCTGCGCGGTGGGGTCGCCGGAGCTGGGGGTGGTGACGTCGGTGACGGTCAGCGGCGCGTTCTGCAGTCCGGCGACCTGGCCGAAGACGGCCTCGGCGGCCATGGCGGTGGTGTCGGATCCGGCCTTGGCGACCAGTAGTTCGGGCTTCTCGGTGTCGGGGACGTACGCGCCGGCCAGGTCGCGGTGGCGCAGCTGGCTCACCGCGTCGTCGCGGGTGGGCACGGTGATCACGTCGAGGGCATTGCCGCCCTTGTCCTTCAGGGTCTGCGCGAGCACCTTGACCTGCGGGCTGTCGCCGACGATGGCCACCGCCAGGTGGTTGGGCTCGGGCTGATGGAACGCGCCCAGGTACGCGAGCCCCATGCCGAGGCACATGAGCAGCGGGGTGAGCAGGTGCACGGCGACATGCCGGATCTGATGCGGGGCCATGGGTTCATCTCCAATAGTTGGTAAATACAACCAATCGAGGTTGTAGTCTACAACTATGAAGAGTGCTGACGCATTCCCCGGCCGATCCGCTGCGATCGAGGTCATACAGCGCGAGCTCACCGCCTTCGCCCGGCGCGCCCGCGGGCGCGCCGCCGAACTGCATCCGGAGCTGTCGCTGGTGGCCTCCAGCATTCTCGACCTGGTGATCGAGCGGAACGGGTGCCTGGCCTCGGATCTGGCCGGGCACTTCCACCTCGACAAGTCCACGGTCAGCCGCCAGGTGGCCGCGCTGGAACGCGACGGCTACCTGGCCCGCGAGGTCGACCCGGCCAACCGCCGCAACCTGGTGCTGCACGCCACCGCCGAGGGCAGACGGGTGGCCCGCGCCGCGGCGCGCAACCGCAGCGCCGCGTTCACCGAACGCTTCGCCGACTGGGACGACGCGGATGTCGAACGGCTCGCGGCCTATCTCGTGCGCTACAACGCCGCCGACGAGGGCTAGCGGCTTCGCCGGACAGACACCGAGGGCCGGAACCGGCCGCGGCTCAATCCGTTTCGGGCAGCTCCAGGCCCTCGGCCAGCACCGGCCACGAGGCGCGCAGCGCGTCCTGCCAGTAGCCCCACGAGTGCGTGCCCGGCTTGGCGATATCGAAGGTCGCGGGAATGTTCAACTGGTGCAGGCGGGTTTTGAGATTGCGGGCGCACCAGTCGCTGGCCGCCTCCAGGATGCCGCCGACCAGGATCTGTTGCGGCAGACCGCCGTCCGCCGGACCGAGGCTGCGCACATCGGCCACATTGTCGTGGCGGCCGGGCAGGCCGGAGCCGTTGGAGACATAGATCCCCAGGCCGCGCAGCGCCTCGGCGTGCACGTAGGGGTCGTTGGCGGCCCACTCCGGATCGTCCATCGGCCCGTACATGTTCACCGGATTGCCGCCGCCGATGGAGACCACCAGGTCGGTGAACTTCTGGCCGACCGGATCACTGATCTGGGCGCACCCGCTGTAGGCGGCGACGGCCCGGTACAGGCCGGGCGCGGCGATCGGAAGCTGCAGTACCGAGGTGCCCGACATGGACATGCCCGCGATGGCGTGAATCCCATTGGTGGCCAGGGCCGCGTCGACCAGCGGGGGTAGCTCCTCGGTGAGGAAGGTCTTCCACATGGGCTGGCCCAGCCGGGGATCGGGGCTGCGCCAATCGGTGTAGTAGGTGAACGCGCCGCCGATCGGCATCACCACGTTCACGTTCTTGTCCATGAAGAACTGGGTGGAATCGGTATTGCGCTTCCAGGTCGCCGTGTCCTGGCCGCCGCCCGCACCATTGAGCAGATACAGCACCGGGCGCGGCTCGGAGGTGTCGGCGGGACGCTGTACCTCGACCGTGATATCGGAGTTCATGGCCGCCGAGTGCACGTGCAGCGTCAGGTTGCGGGAGTCGTGCACCTCGAAGGAGGTGATGGCGGAGCCGTCGTCGGACACCGCGGTGCCCGCCAGGCTCGCCGTGCTGGTTATCGGGTCGGGTGGGGCGCCGAAGGCCGGACCAGCGGGTACGACCATGGTGAACGTAGTGACAAGAGAACAACTTGCCGCCGCGAGCAGTGCCGCCCGGGTGCCCAATCCGCCTAGCAAAACCGACCTTCGATCCAGAGGGGTATCCCGACCCATCGGCATGATCGTCGAAACATGCCCCCATGTTTCGGGTTTCGACAAATTCGGTCTGGCGTGGTCGGGCGCACGGCACCTGTGCGCCGAACCTGGCGGCCTGTGGGGCGGCGGCGGACTACTCGCCGACGAGCTGCCGCAACAGCGGACCGTACTCCGGATGCGCCAGCGCCGAAGCGAATTGCGCGGTCAGATAGTCGGCCGGGTTGCCGGTGTCGTACCAGCGCCCGCGGATCACCTGGCCGTACACCGGATTCTCGGCGGCGAAGATATTGATGGCATCGGTCAGATACACCTCGCCGGTGCGGTGGGTGTACCAGTTGTCGACCTGCTTGCGCAGTTCGTCGATGATGCCCGGGGTGACCACGTAGCCGCCGATGGCGGCGAAGGAGGACGGGGCGTCTTCCGGCTTGGGCTTCTCCTTCAGGCCGCTGATCCGCATCAGACCCTCGCCGACCGTCTCCTCGACCACCGGGACGCCGTAGCGCTGCGACTCGGACGGATCCATCGGCATGAGCGCCAGCACCGGCGCGTTGGTCTTCTCGTAGGCGTCGATGAGCTGCTGGGCGCGCGGCACCTCGGCGACGAAGACGTCGTCGGGCCACAGCACCAGCATGGGCTCGTTGCCCAGGTGGCGGGCCGCGTTCAGCACCGGGGTGCCGTTGCCGTAGGGGCCGTGCTGGTCCAGGTAGGTGATGTGGCCCTGCCGGCTCAGCTCACCGACCTCTTCGACCGCGTCGGCGAAGGCGGTCTTGCCGTCGGCGCGCAGCTGGGCGACCAGGGCGGGGTTGGGGCGGAAGTGATCCTGGATCAACGACTTTCCGCCGCTGACCACGATGGTGATGTCGGTGATGCCGGAGGCCACGAGCTCGCGGACGGTGTGTTCGATGACGGGCTTGTCACCCACCGCGAGCATTTCCTTCGGGATCGCCTTGGTCAGCGGCAGCAGGCGCGAGCCGATACCCGCTGCGGGAATCACGGCCTTGCGAATCGTCATGGACGAATCATCACACATCCGGCGGGTCGTACCTGTCGGTAGTCGCTTGTAGATTTCCCGGTGTGAACACGTCTGCCGACCCCGCGAACCGGGACATCATGCCTGGTGAAGTCGGTTGCGCAGGGCCGGAGGGCAGGGGCGGCGGGCCCGCCGGGGCGGGCGCGGACACACAGCAAATCGACAGCGGGTCCCGAGGTGCGGGACAGCGGCGGTGGGTGCTCCATATAGATATGGACGCGTTCTTCGCCTCGGTCGAGCAACTGACCCGCCCGACCCTGCGCGGGCGGCCGGTGCTCGTGGGCGGCATGGGCGGGCGCGGCGTGGTGGCGGGCGCCAGCTACGAGGCGCGGGTGTTCGGAGCGCGCTCGGCCATGCCCATGCATCAGGCGCGGCGGCTGGTCGGCGGGGCCGCGGTGGTGATCCCGCCGCGCGGGGCGGTGTACGGCGAACTCAGCGGGCAGGTCTTCGACACCCTGCGGACCCGGATCCCCGTGCTGGAGACGCTGTCGTTCGACGAGGCGTTCGGGGAACCCGCGGAACTGTCCGGAGCCACTCCGGCGCGGGTGCTCGAATTCTGCGAGGAGCTGCGGTCGGCGGTGCGGGAACGCACCGGGCTGGTGGCCTCGGTCGGGGCGGGCAGCGGCAAGCAGCTCGCCAAGATCGCTTCCGGGCTGGCCAAACCCGATGGGGTGCGGGTGATTCCGGCGGCCGAGCAGGACGGGTTCCTGTCCGCGCTGCCGGTGCGCAAGCTGTGGGGGATCGGGCCGGTGGCCGAAAGCCGGTTGCGCTCACTGGGAATCGAGACCGTGGGGGCGCTGGCGGCGCTGCCGGAATCGGAGGCGTCCTCGATTCTCGGCGGCAGCATCGGGGTGGCGCTGCACCGGCTGGCCCGCGGTATCGACGACCGGCCGGTGGCCGAGCGCGCGGAGGCCAAGCAGATCAGCGCCGAAACCACCTATGAGACCGATATTCTCACCCTCGCCCAGCTGCGCCCGGCCATCGACGCCATGGCCGCCTCCGCCCATCGGCGGCTCACCACCGACGGCCGCGCGGCGCGCACCGTGGTGCTCAAGCTCAAGAAGACCGACATGAGCATCGTGACCCGCTCCTCCACGCTGCCCTACGCCACCGAGGATCTCGCCACCCTCACCGCCGCCGCGCAGCGGTCCGCCCTGGACCCGGCCGAGATCGGGCCGATTCGCCTGGTGGGAGTGGGTTTCGCCGGACTCTCGGAGATCCGGCAGGAATCGCTGTTCCCCGAGTTGGATCAGACGGTCGACACCGATGGCGCGGTCTCCGAGGAACCCACCTTCGCGGTGCCCGAGGGCCCGGATCCGGTGGTGCCGCCCGCGACTCGCTCCTTCGCCGTCGGAACCTGGTACCCGGGACTCGATGTCGAACACCCCGAATTCGGGCACGGCTGGGTACAGGGCGCGGGCCACGGGGTCGTGACCATCCGGTTCGAAACCCGGTCCACAGGGCCGGGTCCTGCCCGCACATTCCCCGCCGACGACCCCGACCTCACCCGTGCCGACCCACTGGGCAGCCTGCGCTGAGCCGGTTCCGGCGCCATCCGGGGTACGGGAGCCGGCCCGTCTTCCTTACCTTTCGGGGCTTGTCCCACCGCTAAGGCCCGAATGCGTGAATTATGAGGATTCAGCCTGAAAATGCCGCGCCGTCCGGCGCGAAGGCGGCTTCTGAGACGCCGCGTTGGTAGTGTCGCGTGTCGTGCAGCGCCGCCGGTCGGGTGTAGCTGGCACGTTGTCGAACGGACCTACTCGAACGCAAAGGACGAGCAGTTGAAGCTTCAGAAGACTGGACGCATCGCGGTCGCCGCACTGGCTGTCGTGACCGTACTCGGGCTGTCGGCGTGTGGGAGCGGTGACAAGAAGGAGAGCAAGCCCGCCAAGGTCACCACCTCCAAGACCACCGCGGCACAGACGAACTACCCGCCGGCCCCGACCGCGGCGGACCTGAACACCGAACTGCAGAAGGCACTGGACCCGAGCATCCCCGACTCGGAGAAGCTCGACATGTTGCAGGGCGTCTCGGCCGACCCGAGCCTGCCCACCCGGCTGGCGGAGGCCTACAAGCAGAACAACGCCACCATCACCGTCACCAATGTGACCGATCTCGGCAACGGCACCATCACCGCCGACGCCCAGGTCGCGATCAACGGCGGCGCGCCGCAGCAGGCCGTCGTGCCCTTCGTGGCCGAGGACGGCAAGTGGAAGGTCCAGAAGGAATGGATCTGCAACGCACTCTCGCTGGCCAACCAGACCTCTCCGGCCTGCAGCTAGTCCCGTGTGACCGGTCCGGCATCGAACGGCGGATGCCGGACCGGGTTTTGCCTGTCCCGCACGGAGTTTCGTCAAGAAGACCGCGAAACCTGTCAGGGCGGCGTTAATTCGGGGTCGCCGGCCTGTTGCGCGACCCGCACCCGTTGCCATCGTTGATCTTCCGTCCATCGGCGAAAGGGCAACAGTGGCAACGAAAGTCGGCGTTACTCCTGGTCAGTTGCGTAGTGCCGCAGGGCAGATGCAGGATCTCGAAAGCCGCGTCAACGGCATTCTCGCCACCCTGGAACAGGCGCTGTCCGCCAAGGGCGCGGCGTGGGGCGACGACAGCTACGGCAGCACCTTCGCCGACGGCGGACAGGGGTACGCCGCGGCCCACGCCAATCTGCGGGACGGACTCCGCGATATGGCAACGACCCTGGGGTCGTACGCGTCCGGGCAGAACGAGGCCGCGGACACTCTCGAGCGGATGGACCACGGCAACGCTGTCCACTACCGGTAGACCGGCCGCCATTGTCCATCGATATTCCGGGCGAACTGCAGTGGCTGGGCTGGGTCGCCGGTTCGGCCTGGCCGCAGGGCGACGAAGACGCGATGTGGGACATCGCCTCCGAGTGGAGCACCGCCGCGCGCCAATTGCGTGACCTGATACCCGAACTGGAGGCCGCCAAGAAGGCCACCATCGCGGCCTACCCGTGGGGCGACGGTGTCGAGGCCATGGTCACGGCCCTGAACAACCTCGATTCGGGCCCGCAGTCCTTCCAGGCGCTGGCCGACATCCTCGATCAGGTGTCCGAGGCGGCCGACGGCCTCGGCACCGAGATCGAGTACACGAAGATCATGATCCTCTCCTCTCTCGGCATGCTCGCCGTGGAGATCGCACTGGCGTGGTGCTTCCCGCCCACCGCGCCCGCCGAGGAGGCCGCGGCCACCCTGATCACGCGCACCGCCGTGCGGCTGCTGGGCGAGCGCGCGGTCTCCGCCATCGCCCGCTACGCGGAGAAACTGGGCGTCGCCGCACTGGCCCGCTTCCTTGCGAAACATGTCGTCATCAGCACCGCTCTGGGCGCTGGTCAGGACGTCGCCATCCAGGGTCTCCAGATCGCCGAGGGCCACCGCAAGGGCATGGACTGGGAACGGGTCGGCATGACCGCCCTCACGGCGGCCGCAGCGGGCGCGGCCGGCGGACCCGCCGGTGAGATCTTCGGCAAGGCCGCCACCCGGCTCCCGTTCGCGGGCAATCCCTTCGGCGATGCGGTTCGCGGCGCTCTCGTCGGCACCGGCGCGGGCATCGCCGGAGCCTTCGCCTCGTGGGGCGTGGGCGGCCTCCCCACCCTCATTACCGAGGGCACAACGGACGGCTGGACCTGGGACCCCCGGCTGCTCACCAGCGCCACCTCCTACGGCGTCCTGACCGGCGCCACCAAGGGCTTCCGCCTGCCGACCGGTGGCGGCGTCCACCCGGGTTCCTTCGAGGCACCCCCCGGCGCGCGCATGAACATGCCTACCGGGGGCGACGGCAGCGCCCCGGCAGCCCACCCGGAACCGGCGACGACCTCCCACCCGACGGCCACGCCCGATCCGTCGGGCGCACCCGCGGGGACCCCGCACCCCCAATCCACGGCCACGGGCCTTTTCACCGGCGACCCCGGCGCGCAAACCCACACGTCCGCAACCAGTTCCACCACGGAATCGCCCCGACCCCTCACCAATCTGTTCGGCGGCCCCGGCACCCGCACCGAACCCTCGTCCGCTCCGGACTCGGGTACGCACGGAACCAGTTCGCGTGCCGCCGAGCCGGGTTCGCGCGGCGGCACCTCGCCCGCCTCGGAGTCCAGCATTCGCGGGACAACCCCCACCGGCGAGTCCGGCCCGCGCACCAGCACTTCACCCACGGCCGAGTCCAATTCGCGTCCTGGCGGTTCGACTGCGCCCGAGCCCAACTCGCGTGCCGGGAATCCAGCCGCGTCGGAGCCCAACTCGCGTGCCGGGAATTCGGCCGCGTCGGAGCCGAACCCGCGTGCCGGAAGCCCTTCGGGCGGCGATACGACCGGGCGTGGCGCGAATCCCGCGACCAGCGAACCTGGTTCGCGCGCGGGCTCTCCCTCGGCGACCGAACCCGGAACCCGGGCGGGTACCGATCCCGCCAACCCGTCGCGCCCGGCAACCGGCGGGCCTGCCGCCGAGTCGCGCACGGGCGCGCCGGCCCGTGGCGATGGCTCCGCACCGGTCCCGACTCGGTCCGAACCGGTGGCCGTGCACGAGTCCGGGACCGAGCCGAAGGGCGGGTCCGCAACGGAAACCCGGCCCGGGTCCGGCGGCACGGGTGGGCCGGAACCGCGCCCGCACGAAAGGGATCCGGTCTCGGGCGGCGAGCCCGAGCCGCAGCCGCAATCCAGTCGTGGACCGGAATCGACGCCGGAGTCTGGGGAGAACGCAGGCCCGGAGCCGCAGCCCGGGCGGCCGCGCACGGCCGCTGAAGCGCTGGATTCGGCTCGCGCACTGCTGCGTTCGCTGGGCATCGATCCGGAAGGAATGAGCCCGGAGCACATGGGCCGGGCCGGTATGGACGCGGTCATGCGCCGCACGGCCGAGCTGTCGGATGCGCAGGCCCGCCTCGACGAGGCGAACCTGCGCCCGGACAAGTACTTCGAGGAGCGCGAAGGCATCCAGCAGCGCATGCGCGATCTGGGAGACATCCGCAGGCAACTACGCGCCGACCTCGACGACTACCGTCGAGCCGGCCAGGCCGAAAACCCTGCCACCCCAACCCGTCCCGCTCCGGATCCCCGCTCGGCCACCGAGCCTCGGCAGACTCGCGCGCCGGAAGCCGGGCCCGAGCCCACGCCCGAAGCCGAGCCGGGACAGCAACCTGAGCCGAGGTCTGGCATGAAGCCGGAACCCGAATCTGGCGCGAAGCCGGAGTCCGACGGGTCGGCCGGGCCTGAGCCGAAGACCGCATCCGAGCCGGCGCTGGAATCGCTTCAGGAACAGGTGCGTTCGCTCGGCGTGGACCCCCACGGGTTGAGCTCGGAGCAGCTGCGGCGGGCCGGGCTGGAGGCCGTTGTGCGCCGGCTGTCGGAGTTGGATGGCGATTACGGGCGGCTCATCGACGACTTCGGGCAGTTCGCCGAGAAATTCGGAGGTGAGGTCGGCGACGGCCCAACGCATGCGGCACCCGAGTCGAAGCCGTCCGGCGACACCGAGCCGGGCCCGGCCCAACCCCCGCACGGCGGGGAATCCGCCCCTGCGAAACAGCCCGCCGAAGGCGGAAACTCCGAATCCCCGCGACCTGGCGAAGCCCGGGACCCGCGCTTGGCATGGCGCTTACCGGCCGAAGATGCGGGCCCGGCTCCGGAGTCCGGCAGTCTTGTGCGGGGTCAGGATCCGAGACTGGCATGGAGGTTGCCTGAGGAAGGTGAGGGTTCGACGCCGGAGCCGCAGCGGCAAAGGGGGGTTGAGGACCCCAGGTTGACTTGGCGTTTGCCGGTGGAGGGTGAGGGTTCGGCTCCTGAATCGGGCGGTCCTGTGCGGGGTCAGGATCCGAGACTGACATGGGGGTTGCCTGAGGAAGGTGAGGGTTCGACGCCGGAGCCGCAGCGGCAAAGGGGGGTTGAGGACCCCAGGTTGACTTGGCGTTTGCCGGTGGAGGGTGAGGGTTCGGCTCCTGAATCGGGCGGTCCTGTGCGGGGTCAGGATCCGAGACTGGCATGGGGGTTGCCTGAGGAAGGTGAGGGTTCGACGCCGGAGTCGGGTGCTCATGCCCCGGGGCAGGATCCGCGGTTGACGTGGCGGGTGCCGCCGGGAAGTGAGGATCCGACGGTTGAGCTGCAGCGGCCGCCTCACGACGACGATGTGCCGGATACGACGTCGCTGATTCCTTATACGCCTCGGTACTTCTCGATCCCGCCGATTCCGGAGTACACAGCGCCCGCACCTCCGCCCGAGAGCGTGTGGGAACCCGAGCAACCGCCGAAGCCGGCCCCGCCGCCGCACCCCGGGCCCGATCCGAAGCCAGTGCATCCCCACCCGCCAACCCCGGCCCCGCCGCACCCGCCACGTAGGCCGAGACATGGAGACAGCCATGAGCAGGGGTAAGGGCATGGCCACGGACCTGGATGCCCATAGGCCGAGAGCAGCGGGCATGGACACAACCCCGGGCGTGGGCAAGGACACGGACACGATCTCGCCAAGGCAAGGGCCCTGGTCACGGTGGTGGCCCAGGACACAGCCGTAAGCCACGGCGGGGCCAGGGGGTGGGCCAGAGGGGGAGTCATGGGCCGGTTGTGGTCATGGTCAATAGGCCCGGGAGCCGAGCGCAAGGTCACGATCGCGCCCTCGGGCCTCGACTTGGGCCCCGGGCACCGGACTGTGTCTCGGCTCCGGGGGCCGGACTGTGCCTCGGATACGGGCTATGCCTCGGCTCCGGCCCGGACGGGGCCCCAGCTCTGTTCTGGTGGACGGCAGCGGCTCGGTGTGGATCCTGGGTAGGTGGTCGTGCCGGGACTGTGGGCGGAGCGGTAGCCCGGTCTGGATCGGGCTCGGAAATGTGAGGTGGCACACAGTAAGTGGTGCGGGAGCATGGATATTCGACCGGGTGGGGTGGTGTCCCGGGGGTTTGGGGGGCCGATCGTGGAGAGGGGGGAGCGGGGGAAGATGAGTTCCGCTTAGGATCGGCGGTCGTGACCGACGTGTTGGAGAAGGCGGGGCAGGATGCCGCCGGGAGTGCTGGTGCTGAACCCGAGAGAAGGATTCGAGGGGGCTGGGCGCGGCCGACCGCTCTGATCGCCGGTGTGATCGCGGTGCTGGCGGCGCTGGCGGTGCCGTTCCTGCCGGTCCGGGTGGACCACACGACTTTGACTTGGCCGCAGGGGAATTCGGCGCAGAGCATCGAGGCTCCGCTGGTGACCTACGCGCCGTTGAACTTCGACGCCACCATTCCCTGTTCGGCTGTGACGCAGCTGGGTTCGAAGGGCGGTACGCTCGCCGCCACCGCGCCCAATGGTGCGCCGGACCTCGAGAAGTACGGCTTCGTGGCCCGGGTCACAGCGGCATCCACCACCGATGGTGTGACCACGCCGGGCAAACTGGAAGCGATCCTGCATCACAAGACGCTGGTGAGCGTGCCCGTCGACCAGCTCGGCGCGGGTTGCGCGCTCACCGTGCACTCGGACTTCACCTCCTCCACCGCGACCCTGAGCGGATCCACGGCCGCCCCGGTCACCCTGAACGGTGACTACCGGCCGCAGCTGGTCGGCATCTTCAGCGACCTGACCGTCTCCGACGGCGCCAAGGTCAGCGCGCAGGTGGACAGCCGCTTCACCTCGACGCCGAGCACGATCAAGCGGATCGCCATCTGGACCGCCATCCTCGGCACCCTCGTCGCCCTGTTCGCGCTGTTCCGCCTGGACCGCCTCGACGGCCGCCGCGCGCGCCGTTTCCTGCCGCAGCACTGGTGGACCTTCAAACCCGTCGACGCCGTGGTGCTGGGCACCCTGATCCTCTGGCATTTCATCGGCGCGACCACCTCCGACGACGGCTACCAGTACGGCATGGGCCGGGCCTCGATCCACGCCGGGTACATGGCCAACTACTTCGGCTACTTCGGTGTCCCCGAAACCCCGGTCGGCACTCCGTATTACGACCTCATCGGCCACATGGCGCAGGTCAGCCCGGCCAGCGTGTGGATGCGCCTGCCCGCCCTGCTGGCCGGCATCGTGATCTGGCTGGTGCTCAGCCGCGAGGTGATTCCCCGCCTGGGCGCGCGGATCCGCCGCGACCGCGTCGCGGTGTGGACCGGTGCGCTGGGTTTCCTCGCCGTCTGGCTGCCGTACAACAACGGCCTGCGCCCGGAACCGCTGGTGGCGCTGGGTGTCCTGCTCACCTGGGTCTCGGTGGAGCGGGCGATCGCGACGGGCCGGCTGCTGCCCTACTGCGTGGCCATCATGATCGGCGCGTTCACCTGCACCGTCGGCCCGTCCGGCATCATCTGTTTCGCGCCGCTGCTGGCCGGCATCCGGCCGGCCTGGCGGATCCTCAACAAGCACGCGACCGTGCTCGGCAAGCCGACCGCCCCCGGCGCGAGCGCCTTCACCATCCTGAAGGCCCGCTTCGGCGCCTACCTGACCCTCGCCGCCCCGCTGGCGGCGGCCGGTGCGGTGGTGCTGGCGATCATGTTCTGCGATCAGCCGCTGTCGTCGATGTTCGAGATGAGCCGGGTGCACACCGCGGTCGGCCCGGATGTGCACTGGGACGGCGAATACATTCGCTACCAATACCTTTTCATGCCCACCATCGATGGTTCGCTGGCGCGGCGCTTCGGCATGTTCGCGTTCTGGATCGGCCTGCTGGTGTGCGCATTCGTGTTGCTGCGCAAGGGCGGCCGGATCCCGTTCACCGCGCCCGGCCCGGTGCGCCGGGTGCTCGGCACCGGTGTGGGCGTCATCGCGCTGATGATGTTCACCCCCACCAAGTGGACCCACCACAACGGCATCTACGCCGGATTGGCCGGAGTCATCGCGGTTTTGACCGCGGTGGCGGTCGGCCCGCGGGTGATGCGCTCCCCGCGTAACCGCGCGCTGTTCGCTGCGGTGATCGCGTTCGCGCTCGCGGTCGCGTTCTCCAGCATCAATGGCTGGTGGTACGTCTCGAACTGGAATGTGCCCTGGCACGACAAGCCGGTGGTGCTGGCCGGGATCGAGGTCGACAAGATCTTCCTGGCGCTCACGGTGGCGCTGCTCGCCCTGGCCGGCTGGTTCCATGTGCGCGCGCCGGAACAGCCCGGCCCGCACCGGATCTCGAAGCTGGGCTGGCGCTTCGTGGCGATTCCGCCGCTGACCGTGGCGGCCGCTTTCATGGTGCTGTTCGAGGTGGGCTCGCTCGCCAAGGGCGCGGTCGCGCAGTACCCCGCCTACTCGCTGGCGCGCTCGAATGTGGATGCGGTGCTGGGCAAGCCGTGCGGCATGGCCCGCGACGTGCTGGTCGAGACGAACCCGAACCAGGGCATGCTGAAGCCGCTCAACGGTGATGCGCTCGGCACCTTCACCGCGGATGCGGTCGGCTTCTCGCCCAAGGGCGTGTCCACCGACCTGCGCCCCGACGACGATGTCGATACCGGCGGTAGCGTCGCCAGCGCGGTCAGCAACCGCAGCGACGGCACGGTCGACGGAACGACCACCGCGCCACTGCCTTTCGGCCTGGACACGAACACCCCGGTGCTGGGCAGCTACGGCAGCACCGATGCGGTCTCGACCCTGACGACGGGCTGGTACGCGCTGCCCGGTCAGCAGGACCGGTCCGGCATCATCGCCCTCACCGCGGCCGGGCGTATCCGTTCGGCCGACAAGGACGGTGTCGTCACCCCCGGCCAGCAGGTCGAGATCGAGTACGGGGTGCCGGGTTCCGACGGTGCGGTTGATCCCCAGGGCCGGATCATGCCCATCGACATCGGCCCCGCGCCGACCTGGCGCAATCTGCGGGTGCCGCTGAGCGATATTCCGGCGCAGGCCACCGCGATTCGCGTGGTGGCCGAGGACCGTGACAGCGATCCCAAGCAGTGGGTGGCGCTCACCCCGCCGCGCATCCCGCAGACGGTGACGCTGGAGGACTACGTCGGCCGGGACAAGCCGGTGCTGCTGGATTGGGAAGTGGGCCTGCAGTTCCCGTGCCAGCGGCCGTTCGATCACCTCGACGGGATCGCCGAGGTGCCCGACTACCGCATCATGCCCGACCGCGGCGGCGCGGCCATGACCACGCTGTGGCAGAGCCATGACGGCGGCGGCGCCCTGGGCTGGAGTTCGATGCTGCTGCGCCCGGTCACCCTGGCGACCTATCTCGACCACGACCCGCGCATGGATTGGGGTGAGCTGCAACGGCTCGAGCGGATCGATGGTTCCGCACAGACCGCCAAGCCCGTGGTGACCACGGACCCGCACAGCGGTCTCTGGAATCCCGGCCCGATCAACGTGACCGGCTGGCAGTAGTCACCGTGACCGGGCGGCGATAGCCGCCCGGGTCGCGACCGCGATCCGCACCCGTTTCCTCGTCGAAACGGGTGCGGAGGCGTTTTCAGACCGTGCTATCGGACCGCATGCCGAGCCTCAGCCCTGCATGTCGGCCATGCGCTTGGCCATCTCCTCCGGCTCGACATCCTCGACGTGCAGGGCGAGGGTCCAGCGGTGACCCCATGGATCCTCGATGCCCGAGGTGCGGTCACCGTAGAACTGGTCGGCGGGCGGCTGTAGCTCCTGCGCCCCGCCCGACAGGGCCGCGGCGTGGGCGGCGTCGACATCGTCGACATAGACGTACAGATTGACCGGTGTGCCGCCGACCGCCTTGGGATCCAGGAACCCCATGGACGGTGCCGGGTCGCTGAGCATGATCACCGAAGAGCCGAACTGCATTTCGCAGTGTGCGACTGTGCCGTCGGGCCCGGGCATGCGGAAACGTTCGTCGGCGCCGAAAACACGTTTGTAGAAGTCGATCGCCTGCGCGGCGCCATTGCAGGCGAGCGAGGGGCAGACGGTCGGGTAGCCCTCGGGAATGGGTTTGACATCGGACATCGAAAACCTCCGTTCGAGGTTGTTGCCGGACGCGTCGAGCTTATGCCCCGGTGCCGACAAGAATTACTCGAATTTCCGAATGATCATCCGAATTGCCGCATATGCGGGAAAAGTTCCGCGACTACGGACCCGCAGCCCCCTGCAGCTTGCGCACCTGCGCTGCGGTCATGGCGCTGAGCTGCTGTGGATCGGGTTCCTTCGCATCCGAGTAGGCGATCTGCACCACCGTCGAACCGACCAGCGTGATGCTCACATCGGTGTACAGCGTGAGCCCGTCGCTGGTGGTGCGCACCTGGAATGCGGTCGAGCCGTCACCGGCCTGCGGCTGATTCAAACCGCCCAGCCGGAATTCCACTTTCGTATTGTCGGCATCCTTGCCGGAATACTTGGTGCAGCCCGGCAGAATGGACTGGACGGTGGAGAAAGCCTGCGCCGCTCCGCCATTCGAATACGACGCCGCATCGATATCCACGCTGGCGAAATTCGGCCCGCCGAACTGGGCCGCGGCCTGCGCCGCCGACCCCGGAGCCTGAACGGCCATGGCCGCCAGCACATTCGCGCACGGCGCCGGATCGGTCTTGGCACCCGCCCCGCCGGAACTCCCGGGCGGCGGATCGTCGAGCGCGGTGAACCCCGCGGGCATCACCGACACATCCAGCAGCTCCGAACGCAGCGTGAACTGATCGAGAACCGGTGCGCCCCCGGGCGTTCCGGACGGTTGCACGGCCGGCCCCAGACTCGGCAGCGCGGGCGCGGAATCCTTGTGGCTGCCGCAGGCGGTGGCGGCCAGCGCCAGGACCCCCGCCAGCAGCGCGAGCCGCGTCAGGCGCCCCACTGCACCTCCGTGCGCAGGGTCTGCCGCAGCGTCACCGAACTGCGCGGGTCGCGGTAGGTCTGGTTGCCGCCCACCTCGACCGAACCGGAAACCGGTAGCGGCAGACCGAGATCCACCGCGATGGTGCCGGTGCCGTGCATGAGGTAGTCGACGATCTCCAGCTGGCCCGCCTCGTTGGGCAGATGCCACACAGTGGATTTCGGCGTCTGCACCACATTCAGTTCGATGGTGAGCTGGTTGCCGTTCCGGGAGGTGAGGGTGCAGGTGGTCACCTGCTCCAGCGGCACGCTGCCGGAAACCTGTTGCCGCACCGTCCACACCGCGCCCACCCCGACGGCGTCGGGCGGGAACGCGATGGACTGGTACACGGCCTGATAGAACGCCTGCTCCAGCGCGGCACGCGCGGAGTCGGAGGTGGCGGGCTTGGGCGCCAGTTTGAGCGCGGTGATCGCTCCCAGTTCACTGACGTCGAAGCCGACGTGGGAACCGTCCGCGGGCAGCAGCGCCTTGGCCAGGGTCGGGTCGGGGGAGGTGGCATTGCCGACGGTCAGTTCCACCCCATCGGCGCCGGACTCCGCGGTGAGCGGAATGGTCATCGCGGGCGGGGAGATGTCGCGCAGCGCCTGCTGATTGATCTGCTGCTCGATGTGATGTTCGGTACTCAGCGTGACCTGCTGGGTGGCGCCCGCCTCGAGGATGCGGCGCAGCGGCGAGCGGGGCTCGGCGCCCGGCTCGACGACGGTGGCGGTCACGGCCTCGATGGGCATGGTGACCTCTTTGTTGATGCCGACCGGTTCGGTGCCGTCGGCCTCGGCCGTGGTCTCCGTCCGATCGCTGCAGCCGACGCCGAAGGCGGTCAGGGTCACCGCGAGCACCAGGAGCAGGACCCCCGAGCGCGCGGTGCGCGTGCCCGCGCCTCGCCGCGGCGGGCGCGGGGTGCCGGAACAGGGTGCGGTGGCTTTCGCCGAGCTGGGGGAGGAAGACAACACCGTCACGTCGAACAGGTTACGGCGCGTTCCTGAAAAACAGCTGGGATCCTGTGGGGCCGTGGTTTCGGGGTGTTCAGAGGCGCCCGACATGAATAAGGAATGATGTCAGGGTGAGTACCGATCGGCCGCGCGAATCCGGCGCAGAGGAACCAGACACATCGCCAGGGGAGATCAGCCCCGCGGCCGATGCCGGGACTTCCCCCGCGCAGCCGTTGCGTCTGCCGGTGCTCCTGCTCATCGCGGTGGTGCTGCTGGGCCTGGATCTGCTGACCAAGACCATCGTGGTCGCGACCATGACGCCCGGTAAGCCGATCTATCTCATCGGCGACAGCGTGCGCCTGACCCTGGTCCGCAATCCGGGCGCCGCGTTCTCCATGGCCACCGGCATGACCTGGCTGCTGACCCTGGTCGCCGCGGCCGTGGTGATCGGTGTCATACGCATCGGCCGGACCCTGCGCTCGCTGCCGTGGGCCATCGGCCTGGGCATGGTGCTGGGCGGCGCGCTCGGCAATCTCATCGACCGTCTGTTCCGCGCGCCCGGCCCGCTGCAGGGTCATGTGGTGGATTTCGTGGCGGTCGGCTGGTGGCCGGTGTTCAATGTGGCCGATTCGTCGATCGTGTGCGGGGCCATTCTGCTGGTGGCGCTGACGGTGTTCGGGTTCGAACCCGACGGCACCCGCATGCATCGGCAGCAGGCTTCGTCGAGCGCGGAGGGGAAGGCAGCATGAGGGAGACCCGCAGCATGCCGGTGCCCGACGGGCTGGACGGTATGAGAGTCGATGCCGGGCTGTCGCGCCTGCTCGGGCTGTCGCGCACCGCCGTGGCCTCGATGGCCGAGGACGGCGGCGTCCAGCTGGACGGCATCGCGGCCGGCAAGTCGGACCGGCTGACCGCCGGGGCCTGGCTGGAGGTCGAATTCCCGGAGCCCAAGCGGGAACTCACGGTGGAGGCGACCCCGGTGGAGGGGATGAAGATCCTCTACGCCGATGACGACATCGTGGCCGTCGACAAGCCCGTTGGGGTGGCGGCGCACACGGGTGTCGGCTGGACCGGCCCGACCGTGGTGGGCGGCCTGGCGGCCATGGGCTACCGCATCTCGACCTCGGGAGCCCATGAGCGGCAGGGCATCGTGCACCGGCTGGATGTCGGCACCTCGGGTGTGATGGTGGTCGCACAGTCCGAGCACGCCTATACCCAGCTCAAGCGGGCGTTCAAGTACCGGACCGTGGAGAAGCGGTATCACGCGCTGGTGCAGGGGCATCCGGATCCGAGCAGCGGCACCATCGACGCGCCTATCGGACGCGCGCGTGGCAACGACTGGAAGTTTGCGGTCACCGCGGACGGCCGCCCGTCGATCACCCATTACGACACCGTCGAGGCCTTCCAGTCGGCGAGCCTGCTCGACATCCACCTGGAAACCGGTCGCACCCACCAGATTCGCGTGCACTTCTCGGCGGTGCGGCATCCCTGCTGCGGCGACCTCACCTACGGCGCGGACCCGCGTCTGGCCGAGCGGCTGGGGCTGGAACGGCAGTGGCTGCACGCCCGCCAGCTGGGCTTCAACCATCCCGCCGACGGCCGCTGGATCGAGATCACCAGCGAGTACCCCGCCGATCTGGAACACGCCCTCGACGTCCTGCGCGCGCACTGATCCGGGGTCTCGAGTGGATGCGCTGACGCCGCGCCGCGCCGGGATCGGTGTGGCCGCAGTGCTTTTCGCGATCCTGATCGTGGTGCTGGGCTGGGCGATCCCGCCCCGGTCGGCGATCATCTCCACCGACCGGCTGGGGCCGGAGAGCGGCGAGCCGGTGACGCACTACCTGGAGCGGGCCCAGAAGTCGTTGCAGGGCACCGACTCCGACGGGCATTGGGCGTTGCTGTCGTTCACGGAGGGCATCACCTCCGGCCGCATCCCGGAATTCAGTGGCGGCCTGCGGATCTCGGAGATCGACTATCACGTGGCCGTCGACCGGGTGGCGACGCCGATCATCTCCATCGGTGTCCCCGCGGGCGATGCCGTGGCCGTGGCGTCGGTGAAATCCGCTGCCGCCCAGATGGAGTCGACGCCCACCTACGACGACCGCTCCACCCGGGTGAAGAACCTGGTGGCGAGCCGCTTGGGTGCCGACTGCCCGTGCGTCGTCGCCATCGTTCTGCACGGCGCGCTGGCGCAACTCCGCACGCTGGCCGCGCACCCGGGAGTTCGCGCCGTCGAGGCACTCCCCGCCGACGCATCCGCCGCCGTCTTCGCGGTATCCCCGCTCCTGCCCGAACAACTCGAATCCGCCAGTCCGCCTCTGGACGATGGGCCGGTCCCCGACAACTGACCTACGTCAGCGTCCGGTCCTCGACGACCGACGCCAGGCCGACGAGCTCCGCTTGGATCTTCCTGTGGCGGGCCGCGGGGCCATCCGCCGCCATGATCGGCGCGCGGCGAATTGTGGCGAAGGGCGGTGACATCCCGCCGCTCGTCACGGGGTGCCAGGGAATGGGTCCCGTATGTTCGGTGGGGTCATGGTGATCTTTCTGCTGGCGCTCGCGGGCTTCGCCTTCCTGGACTCGCTCGATGTCCTGCTGGTCGGCGTCACGACCGCGGTGGTCTATGACAGCCGGTTGAGCCGTCGCTCGCCGCTGCCCGGTGCGCTGAGCTTCCTCGCCGGAGTGTTCGCCGTCACAACCGCTTTCGGCATCACCTTCGTGCTCGGCCTTCGATTCCTCACCGACCTGGTCAGTTTCGACATCACCCCGACGGTTCGCTACTGGGCCGAGTTGGGTGTCGGCCTGGTGCTGCTGGTACTCGGCAGCCTGCGCATGTCCGAGCAGGGTGGGGCGGCGGTGCCCGCGTGGGCGTTGGAGGCGCGGCGCAGGCCCTTGCTGCTGGGTTTCGTGGGCGTCGCCATCGGACTGGGGCAGGCGCCCACGGCGGTTCCGTACCTGGCGGCACTGGCCATGATCTCGGCGCGGGATCCGCATCCGCCGATGTGGCCGCTGATCATCATCGGATACTGCCTGATCGCGCTCCTGCCGCCGCTGCTGGTTCTGGTCACCGCGACCCTCGAATCGAGGCGGGCCCGGCGCTTCTATCGTGGATTGGTCCGCGGGCTGAAGCGCTTCGGCCCCCTGTCGGTTCGCATCCTGCTGCTCCTGGCCGGTGCGGCGCTGGTCGCCGACGCTCTCGTGCACCACGCCTCGCTCTAGCGGGTCCCGGCGATGATGTCGAGCAACCGGCCGTGGGTGACGGGGTCGGCGGCGGCCAGCAGGCCGTGCGGTGGAGTGTGGAGGGGTTGCCCGGTAAGGCCGGTGACCGTGCAACCGGCTGCCCGGCACACAGCGATGCCGGCGGTGAAATGGACGTCGTCGCGGAGATCGCGGTCCACGAGGTAGGCGGCGCGACGGCCCGCTGCCACCCAGGCCAGAGCCAGTGAGGTGGACAGAACGCGGGGATAGAAGGCGGCCGTGAAGGCCTCGTCGGCCATGAGCCGGCCAGCGGAGAACCAGTCCGTGTAGGGCGACGGGTTGTCGGCGTCGATTTCGACCAGCCGGCTCGCGGATTGGGGGAGCAGCGGGTGGTCATTGCCGTCGCGGCGAACGGCGGCAGTGGTCCCGTCGGTCCAGAAGATCTCCCCGGAGAAGGGATCCGCCACCGCGGCCGCCGTAACGGCCTCCCCGGCGCGCAGTGCGATATTCACCGCGACAAGCGGTGTCCCCGCAGCGAAATTCTTTGTGCCGCACAGCGGATCGATCAACCAGGTGCGGTCCGATCGGTCCCCGGTGGTACCGGACTCCTCGGCAAGGAAACGATCGCCGGGACAGGCGGCCCGGAGGATATCGAGAATGGTCCGCTCGGCGGCAAGATCAGCCTGGGTAGCGAAGTCGTCATCCTCCTTGTCATAGCGGGTGACAGGGCCACGGAACTGATCCCGGATTACACCGGACGCGGCTTCCGCGGCTCGAATGGCAAGGGCGACATCGGATTCCTCCATAACTGGCACCTTACTGGGGGCTGAGTTGGAAATGGTTCAATGTCTGAAAACTGATGTATCACAACCCAATTAGACTTCTATTGCGGTCTCGGTACCGGTGGAATCAGCACGTGGATTCGAAAGGGTAACACTCGACACGAGCGGCATCGCCCACCTGGCGACCGCCGTCGAGACCCTGTCGAATTCTGTCCTCCACGGCAACCTCACCCCTTTCTCCGACGCTGATGTCGACGAGTTGATGCAGGGAAAACCTGCAAACACCAACTGTCGGAGCTGGATTCACGCCTGATAGTCGAGGCTGCGAATCGCTCCTTGCCCGAAACCAGCGGAGCCGGGGCCGACTTGCAGAGGAGCGCGGTCGAGTGCTGCTGATTGGTTGTGGAACGCGGCCGGCGCGCGGCCCACAAGGTTTCGCGAGGCGCCTCTGCGAGAGAAACTCGAGTCCAGGCGATGCGTCCAGGGTTATCCGCCGTCGATCGGCAGCAGTTCGTCGCGGCGACGGCCGGTACTGCGACCGGAGACCTCGAGAGTTACCCGGAGCGTCTGCACCCGCCCCACGCCGCGGCCTATGCCGGCTTGATTCCTCCCCGAATACCGTTGCCTATTTCAGGAATACCGGCAAGTGGTTGTGCCCGTTGGCGATGAAACCGGGTACCGTGCCGAGTTCGTCGGGGGAGACGGCGAGTTTCATGTGCGGGAACCGCTGGAAGAGCGCGGGAAGGGCCACCTGTGCCTCGAGCCGTGCCAGCGGTGCGCCCGGGCAGCGGTGGGCGCCGTATCCGAACGCCATGTGGTCCTTGTTCGTCCGGTGCGGGTCGAATTTGCCCGCGCTGTCGCCGTAGATCTTGGGGTCCCGGTTGGCGCCGGCGGGGCACGAGAGTATCGGATCGCCTGCGGTGATCGTCACGCCGCCGAGGACGAAATCAGACACCGCGTAGCGCAGCGGGGCGTGCGCGATCGATGGCTCGAACCGCAGCGCTTCCTCGATCACATCCGCCCAGGGCAGACTGCCGTCGAGCGCAGCAGCCAGGTGGTCCGGATTGGTGAGCAACAGGTATATCGACTGGTCGATCAGGTCCACCGTCGTCTCGTGCCCGGCGTTGATCGTCAGATAGAGCGTCCCGACGAGTTCCTCGACGCTGAAATCCTTTGCGGGATCGTCCGCATGGGCGATGAGGGTGCTGGTCATGTCCTCAGCGGGATTCTCGCGGCGATACGCGACGAGTTCCTGCAGGAGCCCGATCATTGCCATGTAGTTGGCTACGGCTTCCTCTTCGCTCAAAGCGATGTCGAAGATGCCGTCCACGCATTTCCGCAGTGGCCCGATCAAGCGCTCGGGAACTCCCACCAGCTCGTTGATCACACGCAGAGGCAGCGGGTAAGCGAAATGCTCGCGGATGTCGACAGGGTCGCTCTGCGGCGCGGCATCCAGGCCCGTCACCAGTTCATCGGCGATCGCCTGGATGCGGGGCTCCAGCATCGAGGTGCGCCTATCGGTGAACGCCGATGCCAGTGGGTTGCGGAGCCGACGGTGTTCTGGTCCGTAGGCGGTGAACATCGAACGCGTGTTTACCCAGTTGAGGAGCGGGAAGTCGTTGCCGATCTCGCCGTTCCGGAACGCCGGCCAGTGCTGGCGTGGGTCCTTGGAAACCTTGGGGCTGGAGAGGATCTCCTTGAGCATGGCCGTGTCGGTGACCGACCATGCGGGCACTCCGCCCGGGAGCACGACTTTCGTGACTGGTCCTCGCTCGCGGATGCGGGCGATCTCACCCTGAATATCGGGACCTTCGGGATCGATGACGATGGGGTCGGTGTGGTTGTCCATGGCGAACTCCATTCTGACCGTAGACCGGCAGACGGGGGCTTGTGCCGAGCCCCCTCGACCTCTGATGCCCTGACAAACGTAGCTGTCAATACCGTTGGGTATCAACCATTTTCGGCAAAGTTGTGATGTATCAGCACGAATCGACACTCCCTTTGCCGAACATCGCCCGCCTTAATGAAAGCAGGCCAGTGGTGGCGGGCACCCTTGGATGCGCATGGATCGAGCGGCAGTATGCGTACTACCTCCTGACTGGTGACCGACCAGACCTGAACTCCGCCGGGCGGCTCGGCCAGGGTGACCGGGCCGCAGTCGTTGATCCGCTTCCGCTGCCACCCGGACCAGGGCCGATGAGGTGGACGGAACGCGGGGATAGCAGGCGGCCGTGAAGGTTTCGTCGGCCATGAGCCGGTCAGCGAGAACCAGGCCGTGTAGGGCGACAGGTTGTCGGCGTCGATTTCGGCCAGGCGGCTCGCGGATTGGGGAGCAGCGCGGAGCGCGATATTCACCGCGGTAAGCGGTGCTCCCGTAGCGAAATTCCTTGTGCCGCACAGCGGATGATCAACCAGGTGCGGTCCGAGGGATCCCCGGTGGTCCCTGACTCCCCGGCGAGGAAACGGTCGCCGGGACGGGCGGCCCGAAGAATCGAGAATGGTCCGCTCGCCGGCGAAATCAGCCTGGGTGACGAAGTCATCCTCTTTGCCATAGCGGGTGACAGGGCCACGGAACTGATCCCGGATTACTCCGGTCGCGGCTTCCGCAGCTCGAACGGCAAGGGCGACATCGAATTCCTCCATGTCCCGTACCCTGCCGGGATCGAATTTGAGTTGATTCAATATCTGAAAACTGTTGTATCACACTAGAATTCAGCTCATATCGCGATCATATGAGAGGTAGAATTAGCGCATGGACTCGAAGGGGGTAACACTCGACACGTGCGGCATCGCCGACCTGGCAGCCGCCGTCGAAGCCCTGTCGAATTCCGTCCTCCACGGAAACCTGAACCCATTCTCCGACAGTGATGTCGTGGAGCTGATGCAGCGGTTGGAAACCTGCAAACGTCAACTGTCGGCGCTGGATTCACGCCTGATCATCGAGGCCTGCAATCGTTCGCTGCCCGAAGGCAGTGGGGCGAAGGGCGTAGTGCCGTTCCTGCGCCAGACGTTGGGGTTGTCGAGGTATGACGCGTCGGTGCGGGTGAAGATCACCCACCAGTGCGGGGAATTCTTCGAACCCAGCGGACACTTGCGCCCGGCCGCGCTGGAGAAGACCGCCGAAGCCTTTGAGACAGGCGACATCTCACGCGATCACGTCCGCAACATCATCGACGTGATGAACCACCTGCCCACCGACATCCCCGCCGAGACTCGCACGGAAGCCGAACACCTCTTGGTCGATCACTCCCGCATCGGCTGGCCCGATGACCTGCCCAAGATCGGCCGCGACATCCTCGCCCGTATCGACCCC
>NZ_JBSGCB010000032.1:0-117893 GCF_053601595.1 Nocardia sp. NPDC004711
CACCACGATCAACTCGAACCCGACGCCGAACATCACATCGGCAACACCAACGACGACTCAGCCCCCGAAATCGTCATCCCCAATGACGCTCAACAACCCCACGCTCGACACACCGAACCCAGCAACGCCCAGCTGCCCGAATACGCCGCATCCGCCGGCACGGAAGACTGATGTCCTCCGGCTCGGCATCGAACCGACCAACTGGGATCTGCTGATATCCGCTGACAGTTGGCCAGTCCGCACGCGGTCACGCGTATGAGCAACCCGATCCGGACGAACCCACAATGCCCCGAGTTGCACCCCCTCAACCTCGCTCAAAGTGTTTGGCGAGCTGGCCACTACTGCCACCGGTGTGGCTACTGCTTCTGGCCCTACGAGCCCGCACCCGGCGTCCCTGTACGACATGCTGTCTCGCTGACTCAGTTTCGGGGAATCATCTGGAACGCAGGCGGCTTCGCGAATGCGTGAGAATCTCTCGCTCGCGTTCGCTGGATAGACAAACAACGGACGCGACCAACAACCGAGCAAGCCCGCCCCCACTTGGACGGCGCAGCCTTTGCAGCCCAGGCTTATTCACAGGTCGCGCTTGTGGGATATGACCACTGAGGAAGCCCGAGAACCCTGCCAGGCGTTCGTGCGGGCCGGACAGGCCCTCTCCTGGCAGTCCGATGCTCCACCTGGAATCGCGAACTCGCCCCTAGCGCGAGAAGAAGCCACATCAACACTTTTCGGCATACTGCCGGCACAACGAACCGCCGAGTCGCTTCCATGAAGCCATGAGAGCGAGTTCGACCGGCCTGATCCGATACCTCAGCTGCACGTCTACCGAGTGCTCAACCCGACACGGCGCCAACGATCTGTACCGAGCCTTCTCGAGACGGAATGGGTCGATGTGACCTCGCAAGCCTGCCAACCGAGGTCGCCACATGACCTCTGATACACCTGCCGCACACGCCGAGCTGTCGCGCATGAACTCTTTCGGGGATGATCCAAACCACCACGCAGATACCGGGATCGAGCGGTTCTTTCACTCCGATCACAGCGCGGGCGTACTTGCCCCGATACCCTTCGCGTTCCCCCGAACACCGTCACCGAGCCCCATCGGCAGGGTCCACTGGTCGGTCGCAACAGTCAACGACCACGGCCGCTTGTCCGACAGGTCTGCGCTCAAAGCCGTGAAATGGGTCCCCGGCCAGTACATTTCGATAGACGTGATCGACGGTGTCGCCATCGTGGAGCGGGTCGTCCACAGCCGCTGGACCATCCGCTCGACCGGCTACCTTGGCCTGCCGGCGTCCGTCAGGACCCGATGCAGTCTGATGCCGGACGATCGAGTTCTGATGGCGGCGGTCACAGACTCCGAGATGATCCTGGTGTATTCCGCGCATCTGGTGCTGGCCGCACTATGGGACTATTCCGAAGCCCCCTTCAGGGGATCTCGTAAAGTCCGATGATGTCGACGCAGCGCTGCAGATACTCTCGCGGCTGGGGCCCACAGTCGATGATCTGACTTGTCGCAGCCAGGCCGCGGTATCGGTGCCGACCTTTTCTGCGTATATCCGGCATCTGCGTGAGGCTCTGCCGGAAACGACAGTCAGTACCTACGGCTCGTACTGGAGCATCATCGAGAGGGCCTGGCCCGACCGGCCCCCTCAGCTCGCCGACGGCTACCGAGATCGATCAGCTGGTCCGGCACCATCGGTCGAACGCCGTCGTTCGGCGCAATTCCGGGGCGGACCCGGCGCGGCGACGAACATGATCTCCGCGATCCGTTGCATCTACCGCCACGCCGAAGCGGATCGGATCCTTCACCCCCACGACAACCCGGCCTGCAGGTCAAGAAGCCGCGCCGGTTGCCGAGTAACGTGCCGTCACATGAGTGATGACTTGTCGGGTAAGAGCGCGCTGGTCACCGGGGCCAGCCGGGGTATCGGGTTCGCGGTGGCGGCGGAGCTGCTCAGGCGAGGCGCCAATGTGGTGATTTCGGCCCGGAAGCCGGAGCCGCTGGAGGAGGCGGCCGAGCGGCTGCGTGCGTTGGGGTATCCGGGGAAGGTGGTCGCGGTCGCCGGTAATTCGGGCGATGCGGCGGCTCGGGCCGAGCAGGTTGCCACCGCGGTCGAGCAGTTCGGGTCGCTGGATGTGCTGATCAACAACACCGGGATCAATCCGGTGTACGGGGCGCTGATGGATGCCGATCTGGATGCCGTGCGCAAGATCTTCGATGTGAATGTCGTTGCGGCACTGGGGTATGTGCAGGAGGCGTACCGGGCGTGGATGGGTGAGCACGGGGGCGCGGTGGTGAATGTGGCCAGCGTCGCGGGGCTGCGGTCCACCGGCGTGATCGCCGCGTACGGGGCGTCCAAGGCGGCGCTCATCCGGCTCACCGAGGAGCTGTCGTGGCAGCTGGGTCCGAAGATCCGGGTGAACGCGGTGGCGCCGGGCGTGATCAAGACCAAGTTCGCGGACGCGCTGTACTCGGCCGACGAAGAGGCCGCGGCGGGCATCTATCCGATGAAGCGGCTGGGGTCGCCCGAGGATGTGGCGGCGCTGATCGGATTCCTGGCTTCGAACGAGTCGTCGTGGATCACCGGCACGACCGTGCGGGTGGATGGCGGCCTGCTGGCCACCGGCGGCATCTGACACTGGGCGCATCGAAAACTCGCGCCCGGCACCAGGAATGGGTGCCGGGCGCGAGTTGCGCAGCGCTCAGCGGAAGGCGAGTGCGCCCAGGGTGTCGCTGTGGCGGTACTTCACGTACTTTTCGACCGTCGCCTCGTCGACGGCCGGGGTGGCGGTGCCGACGGTGATGACCAGGAACTTGTCCTGGTTACCATCCTTCCATTTGCCGGTTTCGAAGTTCTTGATGTAGCTGCCGTCGGGGAGCACCACGTCCTGGTCATCGAACTGGCCGTCGGCACTGGAGGCCTTGCCGGCGTCGGACATGGTGAGCACCAGCTGAGTCAGCATGAGTGCGCCGTTCTCGGATTTCCACGCCATCTCCGAGGCGCGCGTGCACCCGAGGCCGGTCAGCGCGCCCGACTCCTCGATCGGGGCGCAGGAGTCGTAGTCGCGGCCGGACACGTAGGTGGCCTGCAGCGCGACGTCGCCCAGTTTGAAGTTCCAGTCCTTGCCGAATTCGGTGTAGCTGAAGCGGCTACCGCCGGGCGCGGACTTGGAGGTGGTGGGCGCACTACGGGTGGTGGCCGGGGCGCTGGTGGCCAACGATGTGGTGGTCGTCGTGGTGGCGTCGGCCTGCGAGGAGTCGTCCTTCTTCGAGACCAGGACGATCGCGCCGACGGCGACCGCGAGCACCACGATCGCGCCCAGCACCACACCGATGATCAAGCCGGTGTTCGACTTCGGCGGCTGCGGCGGCGGGAAGCCCGGCTGCTGCGGAAAGCCCGGGTTCTGCTGGAAGCCCGGCTGCTGCGCGTAACCCGCGTCCTGCGGATACCCCGGCTGCTGCGGATATCCCTGCTGCCCAATCCAATTCGTCTGCGTCGGCTGCCAGCCTGCCGGGTCGGCCTGCTGCTGTCCCGGCCAGCCGGGCTGCGACGCCTGCTGCTGGCTGCCGGCCTGCTGAGTGGGGTGGTCCCACCACGCCGGATCCGGATCCTGCGGCGGCTGCCCGTGCACGGTGGGATCGCCGCCGAATCCGGCGGGTGGATACGTCATCTGCTCACCTTTCGCGGCCTGCCCGAGCCCTCCCCGGCCCGGCATCATTCCCGAAGCGTAGGCGGGCGACCCGGCATGATCCAATCACGTGGTGACCGATGATCTCCTCATCTGCGGTGCGGGCCCGGCGGGGCGAGCCCTCGCCCACCGCGCGCTGGCGCACGGACTCTCGGTCACGATCGTCGATCCGCATCCCCGGCGGCGATGGACGGCCACCTATGCGGCCTGGGCGGATGAGCTGCCGCAGTGGATCGCCCCGGAGGCGGTCGGGGCCACGGTCGACCGCCCGATCGTGTGGGCGCAGCACCGCATCGAACTGGATCGCCGCTACATCGTCTTCGATACAGCGCGCCTACAGGATTCGCTGGACCTGCAGGGGGCGCGGCTCCTGCAGGACAGCGTGACCGACATCGCGCCCGCGGCCCGCCACCGGCACGACGGACTGGATCTGCCGTCGGTACGGCTCGCGTCCGGTTCGGTGCTGGCGGCCGGACGCGTCATCGACGCGCGCGGGGTGACCCGCTCCCCCAGGCTCGCCGAGCAGACGGCATTCGGGGTGATCGTGGACCGGGCCCGTCTGCCGGAGCCGGAGACATATTTCATGGACTGGCGTGCGGACAACGGCGCGGAAACCGATGCGCCCCGGTCGTTTCTGTACGCGGTGCCACTGGACGATGAGCGGGTCCTGCTGGAGGAGACCTGCCTGGCCGGGCTCCCGGCGCTGGATCAGCGGACGCTGCACGACCGGCTGACGCACCGATTGCGTTCCCGGGGAATCACTCTCACCGGCACCGAACCGGTCGAGCGGGTCAGGTTCCCCGTGCACGGCGGCCGGCCGAACGCCCGCACGTTCGGGTCCGCGGGCGCTTTCACGCATCCGGCAACGGGATACAGCGTCGCGACCTCCCTGCGGATGGCCGATGCCGTCGTAGCCGGGGACCCCCTCTGGCCGGGTCCGGCGCGCGCTGTGCACCTGCTGCGCCAGGCCGGATTACGCGCTCTGCTGGCGCTGCCGCCCGCCGACCTGCCCCTCTTCTTCGAGGCTTTCTTCGCTCTGCCCGTCGAATCCCAGCGCGCCTACCTCTCCGGCCGCGACGACCCGCGCGGCACCGCCGCCGCCATGATGTCGCTGTTCGCGGCGCTCCCCTGGCGAGTACAGCGCACACTCGCCATTGCCGTGGCCCGGCCGCCCCGCCGCACACCCGACGCCTCCTGAGCCACACCCGTATCCGCCGAGGGCCCCGCGTAGCGCAGTAGGTCGACGGTTATCGGGAGCGCGTTCGGTATTGATCTACACGAATTCTCCCGAATTGCCGGTCAAAAGCAGTCGCTGATGGTCTGCTGGTGGGGTCGCAATCCCGAATAGGGGAGGTTCCAACGATGTTCGACCTTCCACGATCCAGTCACCGTGCACTGCCGAGGATGACCGTTTCTGATGCGCTCGCCGCGCAGAAAGCGCACGCCGAATGCCCGATCACAATCTGCCCGATCAAATTGCAGGCCAGGACATTTCTTTTCGGTGAATCGCACCGCAGAACGAACGGGGTGGGACGTGGACGACCAGAGTGACATCGAGATTCGAACGCTGCAGGATGTGATAGACGCGGTCGAGGATCGGTTGCGGCGTTTCGAGGCGAAGGACGGTGTCGTGCTCGCGGAACGGTCCGAGGTGTATGCCACCGTCATCTACGCGGTCATCGCCAGTGCGCGCGCCTCCGGCCACTACGGCGCGGGAAGCCTGGCGCGAGCGCCACTCCTGGACGAGATCCTCATGGGTGCCGAGCCGGAGCCCTGGGAGACAGCGATGTACGCCGTGGTCATCGATCGGGCGTTGACGCAGTGACGCACGGGAGCCGCCGGCCCCTCATCGGTCAGCGGCTCCCGCGCCATGAAGCGAGGTCAGCCCCACTCGCTCGTGGCCGTCAGTCCCACTCGCTCGTGGCGATGCCGCGTGCGTCCGACGACCGGCAACTGCACGGTGAACCGCTCCACCACCCAGCCGGGCGGCAGCGCCGACGCACAGTGCCCCTGCGGTGTCCACGAGCCCGGACCGCTCAGCACGACGCTCACTCGATCCAGCTCCAATCACGGTCGGGGTCCTGGTATTCCAGCCCGATCCAGCCGTCGTATCCGGCGGCGTCCAGGGCGGCGAAGAGGGCCTCGAAATCGAGGGTTCCGGTGCCGGGCCGGCTGCGCGCGGGCGCATCCGCGATCTGCACGTGCCCGATCCGGGGCGTGTACTCGGCGATCACGCCGAACAGGTCCGCACCCATGCGCGCGAGATGGTACAGGTCGCAGAGGAACCGGAGATTGGGTTCGCCGACCGCATCGATCACCTGTAGGGCGCGCGCCGCCGAGACGATCGGATAGTCCGGCGACTCGATGGAATTCAGTGCCTCGAGCACCACCTGCGCATCGATGCCCGCGGCGGCGCACGCGGCCAGTCGCAGGTTCTCCACAGCCAGCTCGTCCTGCACCGCCGGGTCCACACCGGGAATCCGGTTCCCGTACAGGGCATTCAACGACCGGCATCCCAGCCGCTCGGCGATGCCCACGGTGACATCGATATTGTCCCGGAATTCGGCCTCCCGCCCGGGCACGGACACCAGTCCCCGCCCGGCAGGCACCAGATCGATGAAGTTCAACCCGACCAGCCGCACTCCGGCATCGGACACCGCGGAGACGAACGCGTCGACCTCCTTGTCCCCGGGCACCGGGTTCTCGCCGAAGGGCCACCAGAACTCGACCGCGTCGAACCCGGCCGCCTTCGCCGCCGCCGGACGCTCCAGCAGCGGCAGATCGGTGAACAGGATCGAGCAGTGCACGTCGAATTTCCGCAGAGCACCGTCGGCGGTGTACTTCATCGGGTCGTTTCCTCCCTGTAGGTATGCCAGCTACCGAAATCGGTGATGTCGATGAGCTGCGGGTAGGAAATGATCGGGCGGCGCAACAGCATGGACAGCACCGAGCGGTTGTCGTCCAAGGCAATCACACCCAGTTCCAGCTCCGGCGGCTCGGCCGGGAGCAGGCGGGTGCGCAGCACCTGCATCGGCACCTCGAACAGCTCGCCCGCGATGGGCGCGCCGCCGTAGGCCACCGGATGCAGGCCGGGGAAGCGGTCGCCGACCGAATAGAAGCGGTAGTGCGGCGCGGTCCTGACCTCCCCGGCGCAGGGCGCACCCTCGAGCAGGTGGTTCAGGGGTCCGCCGCGCATGGCACCCCCGTTCAGGAAGATCAAAGGCATTGCCGTGGTTCCCTTTTCGGTCGACAGCAGTCAGGCGGTGAGCCGGAGGGCGTCCGGCGAGTCCGGGACGGTCACCTCCGGTACCGCGATCGCATCGCGATGGATCGGTCCGCCGTAGGTGCCCAGAGGCATTCCGGTGCCCCCACGGCGGACCGCCACGATCTCGGCGGCGATGGAGACGGCTGTCTCCTCCGGAGTCCGCCCGCCGAGATCGAGTCCGATGGGCGACTTCAGCCGCGCCAGTTCGGCATTCGTCATCCCGACCGCACGAAGCCGCTGGAGACGGTCCTCGTGCGTCCGCCGGGATCCCATCGCACCCACGAACGCCACCGGCAGTCGAAGCGCCACCTCCAGTAGCGGCACGTCGAATTTGGCGTCGTGAGTGAGCACACACAGCACGGTCCGGGCATCCACCTGGGTCCGCGCCAAATACTTGTTCGGCCATTCCACGACCACCTCGTCCGCGTCGGGGAAGCGGGCGCGGGTGGCGAAGACCTCCCGGGCATCGCAGACGGTGACGTGATAGCCGAGGAACTTGCCGATTCTGGCGACCGCGGCCGCGAAGTCGATCGCCCCGAAGACGATCATCCGCGGCGGCGGCACATGGGATTCCACGAAAACCGTGACCTCCGCGTCACCGCACCCGACGGTGCGCACCGCGGTCGTGCCGGCGTCGAGCATGGCCTGGGCTTCGGCCACCACCCGTTCGTCGAATTCGGCTCCGGAGGTCCACCAGGTGCCCAGCGCCATGACGGCGCCGCTGTCGAGGTCGCGGACCATGGCCACGGCCTCCCCCTCAGCTCGCAGGACCTTCTCCACCGCATCGCGATTGGACTCGGTCACCGACTGGACGAACACCTGAATCGTTCCGCCACAGGTCAATCCGACCGCGAAAGCGTCGGTATCGCTGTAGCCGAAGGTCTCCCGGAGCGGTTCTCCCGTTCGCAGCGACTCGCGGCACAACTCGTAGACCGCACCCTCGACACAGCCGCCGGAAATGCTCCCGATGACGGTGCCGTCGGCATCCACGGCCAGGGCCGCGCCGATCGGACGGGGCGCGGAGCCGCCGATCCCGATGATGGAGGCCACGGCGTAATCCTTGCCCGCCGCATGCCATTCCAAGAGTTGTGCCGCGATGTCGCGCATGACTAGCCTCCCAGCGCCAATTCGATGCCGTTGATACCGAAGTAGGCGACGAAGACGACGCTCACCACGGCCACCAGCCAATGGATTTCGCGGTACTTACCGCGAGCGAGCTTGATCACCGTGTAGGCGATCAGGCCCGCACCGACACCGTTCGTGATCGAGTAGGTGAACGGCATGAGCACGATCGTGATGAAGGCCGGCACGGCGACCTCGAGATCGTTCCAGTCGATCTTGCGGGCCTGCGTCATCATGAGCGCGCCGACCAGCACCAGGGCGGGAGCGGCGGCCTGAATCGGCACCACGGCCGCGATCGGGGTGAAGAAGATGGCGGCACAGAACAATCCGCCGGAGATGACGCTGGCCAGACCGGTACGGGCGCCCTCACCGACACCCGTCGCGGACTCGACGTACACCGTGGATCCCGCGCCGCCGGACAGGCCGCCGACGATCTGGGCGACACCGTCGGTGGTGAGGATCTTGCCCATGCCGGGCACCTGACCCTTCTCGTCCACCAGGCCCGCCTCGTCACAGACGCCGAAAACCGTTCCCATGGCGTCGAAGAAGCCGGTCAGCACCAGCGTGAACAGCACCACCGTGGCGGTGACCGCACCCGCGGTGGCGAAGCCGCCGAACAGGTCGATGTGACCGATCAGACCGAAATCCGGCGAAGCGAACAGCGATTTCGGCTTCTCGGGGACGACGGTGCCCCACGCCTTGGGGTCGATGGTCGCCATGGCGTTGACGATGATCGCCAGCACGGTCGAGATGGCGATGCTGATCAGGATCGCGCCCGGCACCTTGCGGATGAACAGGGCGAGCATCAGCAACAGGCCGACCGCGAAGATCACCGTGGGCCAACCGGCCAGATGTCCTTCGACTCCCAGTGTTACCGGTGGCCCGCCGGGCGCACCGTGTCCCACCACGCCGGAGGAGACCAGGCCGATCATGGCGATGAACATGCCGATGCCGACGCCGATGGCGTTCTTCATGGCCAGCGGAATGGCATTGATGATCATCGTCCGCAGGCCGGTGGCGGCCAGGATGACGATGACGATGCCCATCAGCACCACCAGGCCCATGGCCTGCGGCCAGGTCATATGGGGTGCGGCCTGATAGGCGACGACGGGGACCAGACCGAGGCCGGCGGCCAATGCGAGGGGCACATTGCCGACCACGCCCATGAGGACGGTGGTCAGGCCGGCGGAGAAGGCGGTCGTGGTGGTCAGCTGAGCGATACTGAGCTTGTCCCCGTGCGCGTCGGTGACGCCGCCGAGAATTAGCGGAACCAGCAATATGACATACGCCATAGCGACGAATGTGGTGATGCCGCCACGGATTTCACGCGATATGGTGGTCTTGCGCTCCGATAGCCTGAAGAACTTTTCGAGCGCAGAACCCCGCGTTTCCGGGGTGGTGATCGGTGACTGAGTCTGGGTCATGGCTGCCCTCCTATGGGCGTAGCCGACCAGCGGCCCGGGGTGCTGGGGTATCCCGGGCCGCGGATTCGGTGATGCTTGTTGTGGGGTCCCTATCGCGCTCCACGATGTCGAGCAGCGCGATCTGCCCCTGTTAATCAACTGTTCCGGATGATGTCTTCCGGACGCACGGGCACGCGGTTGATGTTGCCTGTGCCGCCCCGCTTGCGGCAGGCATCGCGAATCGCTGCGGCGATCGCAGGCGTGGACGAGAGAGTGGGCGGTTCACCCGCGCCGCGCAGGCCGTAGGGGGCGTGCGGGTCCGGGTTCTCCAGGATCTCCAGCTTCTGCGGGGGTGTATCGAGAATGGTGGGAATCAGATAGTCCGTGAAGGACGGGTTCCGCACCTTGCCGTTGGTGACCTGAATTTCCTCCATAACCGCCAGACCCAGGCCCTGAATGGAGCCGCCGTGGATCTGGCCTTCCAGCGAAAGCCGGTTCATGATCTTGCCGACGTCCTGAACGGCGTCCAGGGCAACGACTTTGACCAGTCCGAGTTCGGTGTCGACATCCACCACTGCCCGGTGCACGCAGACCGCGAGCTGGGTGTGGCTGGAGCCCTGACCGGTCACCTTGTCCATACCGGTGGTCGGCTGGTGGTGGTATTCACGGGTCAGATCGATGACGTCGTCGCCGAGCACATCCTCGATGGCCGCGACCACTTCACCGTTGTTCTTGACGACCTTGCCGCCCTCGAGCCGCATGAAGCCGTGCACGTCGAACTTCTTGCGCGCCAGCACGAACAGCTCGTCGGCCACCGCGCGGCAGGCGGTCATCACCGCGCCGCCGGTCATGTACGACTGACGCGACGCGGACGAGGAACCCGAACTGCCGACATTGTTGTCCGAGGGGTGGCTGACCACCCGCTCGATGGCGAGCTCGGTGCGCGCGATCTGCGCCTCGAGGGTGATCAGACCCTGGCCGACCTCCGCGCCGGCGGTGTGCACCAGCGCGACCGGCTCGCCGCCGATCACCTCCAGGCGCACCCGGGCGGTCGAGTAGTCGTCGAAACCCTCGGAGAAGCAGATGTTCTTGATGCCGACGCCGTAGCCGACGCCGCGGTACACGCCCTCGCCGTGGGTGGTCTGCGACGCACCGCCGGGCAGGTTGCGGATGTCCGAGGTGTCCACGGACTCCGGCAGTTCCATGTCGCGCAGGCTGTCGAGCATCTCCTTCAGCGGGGTCGGCGCGTGCACGACCTGGCCGGTGGCGAGCGTGGAGCCCTGCGAGACGGCATTGACCTGACGGACCGTGACCGGATCCATGTCGAGGGCCTCGGCGAGCTTGTCCATCATGGACTCGTGCGCGAAACACGCCTGCACGACACCGAATCCGCGCATGGCGCCGCAGACCGGGTTGTTGGTGTAGACACCGTAGGCGTCGATCTCCAGGTGCGGGACCTCGTAGGGGCCCAGCGCCAGCGAGGCGGCATTGCCGATCACGTTCTGGGTGGCCGAGGTGTACGCGCCGCCGTCGAGAACGATGAGAACCTTGGCGTAGGTGATCTTTCCGGTCGCGGTGGCGCCGAATTCGTAGCGCATCTTCGCCGGGTGGCGATGCACGTGCCCGAAGAACGACTCCTCGCGGTTGTACATCATCTTGATCGGCTTGCCGGTGCGCATGGCCAGCATGCCGGCGTGGATCTGCATGGACAGGTCCTCGCGGCCGCCGAACGCGCCGCCGACGCCGGACATGGTCATGCGGATCTGGTCCTCGTCCAGACCCAGGCACGGGCCGATCTGGGTGAGGTCCCAGTGCAGCCACTGCGTCGCGACATAGAAATCGAGCGAGCCGTCCTCGTTCGGGATGACCATGCCGGACTCCGGGCCCAGGAAGGCCTGGTCCTGCATGCCGACCTCGAACTCCTCGGAGACCACGACGGTGGCGAGGGCCTTGCCGATCTCGATGTCGCCGGAGCGCACCGGCTGGTAGCGGGCGATGCCGCCGCGCGACTGCACGGCCAGCCCGACCGGGTCCTCGACGACGGCCATCGGGTCCGTGATCGGTTCCAGCACTTCGTATTCCACCTCGATGGCGGCGACGGCGCGCCGGGCGATCTCGGGGTGGTCGGCGGCGACCAGGGCGATGGCCTCGCCGTGATGGCGCACCTCGTCGAATGCCAGTACCGGCTGGTCCCAGGTGTGGTCGAGGCCGTAGACCTTGCGGCCCGGCACGTCCTCGTGGGTGAGCACGGCGTGCACGCCGGTCATGGCGAGGGCCTTGCTGGTGTCGACGCTGACGAGTTTGGCGCGGGCGTGCGGGCTGCGCAGGGTCGCGCCCCAGAGCATGCCGTCCATCCACAGGTCCGAGGAGTAGGCGAATTCGCCCTTCACCTTGAGGGTGCCGTCCGGGCGGAGCGGGCTCTCGCCGATCCCGCCCTTGCCCGGGACCGCCACATCCGTGGGGAACCGAGTGGTGCGTGTGATGGTCATCGGTTCTCCTGCTTCATGATTCGCTTGCGCGCGGCGACGCCGGCCTGGCCGACCGCGTCGTGCGGCATGGTCTTCAGCTCGTCGTTCTCCACGACGGTGTTGCCGCCCACCAGCAGGCGCGCCAGCGGCGGCTGCGGGCCGAACACCAGCGAGCACACCGGGTCCTCGATGGCGGCACGGAAGCCGTCCACCTTCCAGACCGCGATATCGGCGAGCTTGCCGACCTCGAGGGAACCGATCTCGTTCTGGCGGCCCAGGTTCCGGGCGCCGCCCAGGGTGCCGACCTCGAGGGCCTGCCGCGCGGTCATGGCGCGGGGGCCGTGCACGGCGCGCTGGAACAGCATGGCCTGCCGCATTTCCCCGGCCATGGAGGTCAGCTCGGAGGAGGCCGCGCCGTCCACGCCGAGACCGACGGGCGCACCGGCGGCGAGCAGATCCATCACTCGCGCGATGCCCGCGCCCAGCCGGGCATTGGAGGTCGGGCAGTGCGCGGAACCGGTGCCGGTCTTCGCGAACGCCGCGATGTCCTTGTCGTGCAGGTGCACCGCGTGGGCGAACCACACGTCGTCGCCGAGCCAGCCCAGCTTCTCCATGTATTCGACCGGGGTGCAACCCATCTGCTCGATGCAGTGCTCTTCCTCGTCGAGGGTCTCGGCGAGGTGGGTGTGCAGGCGCACGCCGTGCTGGCGGGCCAGCGCGGCCGAATCGACCATCAGGCCCTCGGACACCGAGAACGGCGAGCAGGGGGCGACGGCCACGCGCAGCATGGAGTCGAAGGACGGGTCGTGGTACGTGCGGATGATCTCCTCGGTGTTGAGGAGGATCTCTTCGCGGTTCTCGACCACCTCGTCCGGCGGCAGGCCACCGTGCGACTGACCGCGGTCCATGGACCCGCGGCACGGATGGAAGCGGATGCCCAGCTCGCGAGCGGCACGCACCTCGGCCTCGAACAGATCGCCACGGCCCTTGGGGAACACGTAGTGGTGATCGGTGGAGGTGGTGGTGCCGGTCAGCGCGAGCCAGCCCAGGCCCGCCGACGCCGCGCCGTAGACGATCTCGGCGTCCATGGTGGCCCACAGGCGGTACAGGCCGGTCAGCCACTCGAACAGGGTGGCGTCCTGGAACAGGCCCTGGGTGGCCCACTGGTAGAGGTGGTGGTGGGTATTCACCAGGCCCGGGGTCACCAGGCAGCCGGTGCCGGAGAGGCGTTCAGCACCCACCACCATCGGCGCAGGTCCTGCACCGAGAGCTTCGATCCGGCCGTCGTCGCCGACGACCAGATAGCCGTTCGGGATCTCCGCACCGACAACCGGTGCGATATAAGCGTTTTCAATGACCAGCTTGCTCATTTGGCGGCAGCCTTCCGCTCGGCCGCCAGGCGAACGGCATCCAGAATCTTCTCGTAACCCGTACAGCGGCACAGGTTTCCGGCGAGCGCCTCACGGATCTCGACGTCCGACGGGTTCGGCACCCGGTCGATCAGGTCGTGCGCCTGCACGATCAGACCCGGTGTGCAGAAACCACACTGGACCGCGCCGGCCTCCATGAAGGCCTGCTGCATGGGGTCCAGCTTGTCGCCGTCGGCCAGGCCCTCGACGGTGCGGACCGAGCGGCCCTCCACCTGACCGGCGGCCACCAGGCACGAGCAGACCGGGGTGCCGTCCAGATAAACGGTGCAGGAACCACATTCGCCCTGCTCGCAGGCGTTCTTGGAGCCGGGGAGGCCGACCCGCTCACGCAGCAGGTACAGCAGGCTCTCGCCTTCCCAGATGTCGTCGGCGGTTTCCTGGGATCCGTTGACGGTGAAGTTGATACGCATCAGGCCGCCCTCCTCTCCGCGGTGTAGTCGTTCCACGCCCAGCCGAGGGTCCGGCGGGCCATCACCGACAGCGCGTGCCGGCGGTAGTCGGCGGTGCCGCGCACATCGTCGATGGGCTTGGCCGCGGCGCCGACCAGACGGCCGAACTCGCGGGCCAGCTCGTCGTTCAGCGCGCCGCCGTTGTCCCAGTCCAGGTTGGCGGCCAGGAAGTCCTGCGCCTCCACCGGACGGATCGGGGTCGGACCGGCCGAGCCGATGCCCGCGCCGACTGTCCGCGAATCCGCGTGCAGCGCAACGGAGAACGAGCACACCGCGATCACCATGGCGTTGCGGGTGCCGACCTTCGAGAAGTACTGGGGGCCGCTGGCGGGCTTCAGCCACACGGCGCGAATCAGCTCGTCCGGCTCGAGCGCGTTCTTCTTGACCCAGACGTAGAAGTCGTCGATGTCGATCATGCGGGTGCCGCGGGCGGCCGACTCGACCTCGACCACGGCATTGCCGGCCAGCAGGGCCGGGTGGGCGTCACCGGCGGGCGAGGCGCCGCCCAGATTGCCGCCGACGGTGCCGCGATTGCGGATCTGCGGAGAACCCACAGTGCGCGACGCCTGGGCCAGACCGGGCAGGCGGTCCTGATACCGGTTGATGATCTTCACGAACGGGACGCCGGAGCCCAGCCGGATCCGGCCGTCCTCCTGCTCGTCGACGGTGAAGACCTCACGGCACGGGTTCAGGTCCAGAATGGCGGCCGGACGGTGCCGGTCGAAGTTCAGCTCGACCATCACGTCGGTGCCGCCCTGAATCGGAACCGCCTCGGGGCGTTTCCGCTTTCAGCTGGAGCGCTTCGGCCCAGCTTCCCGGTTGTAGGAAATCCATTGCAATCCTCTAGATATCGGTTCGACGCAGGTACGACAGCACTCAGCTGCCCCGGTACGTAGAGAAGGAGTAGGGGCTCAACAGCAGGGGTACGTGGTAGTGCTCATCCGGATCGGTGACCAGGAAATCGATGGTCACCGTGGGATAGAACGGGCTGACACCGGAGGTGCCGAAGATCAGGCGGTGCGCACCGGCGCCCGGGGCGGGCAGATCCTTGATCCGGCCGTCGTCATCGGTGTGGCGCTCGGCGAGGATCTCCCCCGCCGCGCTCTCCAGCCGCACCGCCATGCCCGCGGCCGGGCGTCCGGTCGCAGCATTGAGCACGTGGGTGGACAGACTCATTCGTCCTCCAGGAGCTTCCGGATCCGCAGGCCGGTGATGTCGGCGAGCTCGCGGCGGACCGTCAGCTGCTCATCGGCGACCGAGTTGCCGAGACGGCGCTGGAGCTCCGAGAGCATCTCGGTGGCGCTGCGCCCGGCGGCCCGGATCAGGAAGACATGGCCGAAGTGTTCCTCGTAGGTCACGTTCCAGGAGGCCAGGTCGGCCTTCACCTGATCGTCGGCGGCGGAGGCTCCGGACTGTTCGTCGGCGGACCACTGCGCCTCACGCTCGGACTGGTGGGCGGCGGCCGTGCGCTCCCCGATCCGGGGGTGCGCCGACAGCGCCTCCTCGACATCGGTCCAACTCAGCTCGGTGACCCCGGTCACCGCCGCGGCGATCAGACTCGACTCGTCCGCGTACGGTCTGTTCGCCACCATCTTGCGTGCCCAGGTCCGCGACGCATTGCAGGTCAGCAGGTGCGTCTCGGCCTCTTCCAGGGGCAGCGAACCGAGCCATTCCAGGCGACTCGACATCCGACCTCCATCCGTCTTCGGCGTGTGTCAACCACTTAACCCGGCGGGCGGTCATGCTCGAAAGGACGAGACCTCCGAACCTGTGGCCTGCTTCACAGGGGCGCGTTCGTAGTTACATCCAAGTTCGGTAACCGGGCCGTCACCGACTGTTAGCCTCGGGCATCATGCGGTTACGTTCCCTGCTCACCATGCACGATCTGGGCTTGCGGCTCGTCACCGGAGAGGACGAGCTGGACCGCTTCGTACGCTGGGTGGTAACCACCGACATGCTCGATCCCGGTCGATACCTCTCCGGCGGCGAATTCGTCCTGACCGGACTGCAATGGCGGCATTCCCTCGAGGACAGCGAGACCTTCGTGAGCGCGCTCGCCCGCGCCCGGGTGGCCGCGCTCGCCGCGGGTGACGCGCTGTACGGCGGAGCGCCCGACGATCTCGTCGCGGCTTGCAAGAAACACCGAATCCCGCTGTTCCGGGTCGAGGAGCAGATCGCCTTCGCCACCGTCACCGAGCAGATCAACCGGAAACTGTCGTCCGGACGGGCCGCCGACCTCAGCGCGATCCTGGACCGGCACCGGCAACTCGTGTCCGGCGGCGGGCTGGATTCGGTGCTCGACCTGGTGCATCGCACGCTGGGCACCCGCTGCTGGGTGGTGTCGGCACTCGGCCGCGTGGTGGCCGGGCCGACCCGGGACCTGCCCGAACAGGTGCGGTCGGCGTTCCTGGGCGCGCGGCGGCTGCCGCATGTGCTTTCCCACAATCAGGTGCGGTACTCGCTGTTCGCGGTGGACGCCGACGGAACCTCACGCATCGCGGACTGGTTCCTGGTGTTCGAGAGCGACTACAAGGACTGGCCCGAGGAGCGGCGGGCCCTCATCGGGGAACTGGCCGCGGTGGTGTCCCTCGAACGAGCCCGGCAGGACGATCGGCACAGCGCCGAGGGGCGGCTGGCCCAGGAACTGATCGAGCTGATCATGTCCGACGCCAAATCCGCCGACATCATCTCCCGGCTGGAGTTGACCGGGCTGGGACTGTCCGACCGCTACCTCGCGGTCGCCGCGACCGCGGACTCCGGGGCCGTGCGGCCCGGTGAGTTGCGCGCCGTATTGCGCGAAATCCTTTACGGCAGAAGCCCTGCCGTCGGTGTTGTCGACGGCGAGGTCATCCTGCTGGTCGCCCTCGGCGACGACAAGGCCCTGGACGACCGCATCCACCGGGCCATCGAAGCCCTCGAACCCGGATTGCAACTGAGCCGGCTCTCGGTCGGCATCAGCGGCGCGGTCGACGGCGAGGGGCTGCGCGGCGCGGTCGAGGAGGCCCGCTACGCCCGGCGCATGGCCGCCGAACGGCAGCAGCCCACCAGCGTGGTCCGCCACGACGAACTCGCCACCCACATGCTGCTGCTGGCCAGCGTCCCCGACGAGGTCCGGCGCATGTTCCGGGTGCGGCTGCTGGATCCGCTGCGGGTCTACGACCAGGACAATCGCGCCGATCTGGTGCACACCCTGGAGACCTTCCTGGAGGTGTCGGGCTCCTGGACCAAGTGCGCGGATCTGCTGCACCTGCACGTGAATACGCTGCGCTACCGCATTCAGCGCATCGAGGAACTCACCAACCGCGACCTGTCCCGGCTCGAGGACCGCGTCGACTTCTTCCTCGCCCTCGCCCTGCGGTGAGCGTATGCCCGGATCGACGGGCGCGATCGCCAATCACTGTGCCGGACAACGTAATCGACACACCAGCTCGGCGGGTATGTCTCGGCCGGAGACAGGAGCGGGCAGCAGCGCGTCGAGTATGCGCGGCGGCCACTCATCGAACCAGTCGACCGGGCTCGATCAGCCGCGGTGGCAGAGCGCCGTGCGGCAGGGCCGGGCCGATCGCGACGAGACTGCCCGGCGCGCGGCCCTTCCCCCAGCCGAGTTGCTCGCGGTAGCGACCGATGTGGGATTCGGGGATCGCGCTGCGGTCCGCGAGCGGCGCTGCCTCGGGTGAGACGTAGAGGGCGTCGGCCGGGCAGTACGCCTCGCACATGAAGCAGGTCTGGCAGTCGGATTGCCGTGCGATGAGCGGTATTCCGCTGTCGGTGCGGTCGAAGACATCGGTCGGGCAGACGTCGACGCACTTGTCGCAGGCGATGCAGTCGTCGGCGCGGACCAGTTCGATCACGACGCCACCGCCGAGGTGAGTCCGGTGGCCGCGGCCGTCGAGGTCCATACCCGGTCCAGGCCGCCGGACAGGATGTGGTGGTGCTGCGCCGGATCCAGGTCCGGGTGGTCGGCACGCTTGCTCATGCCGCGAGTTTCCTTGCGCGCCAGCGTGGATCGGTACATCAGCCGGCCGACGGCGGTGATGGCGGCGGCCTGCCGGGCCCGGATCCGCTCGGCACCGGTTCCGCCGCCGAGCCCGCGCTCGGCCCGCTCCCAGAGCTCGTCCAGTTCGGCCAGGGCGGGGCGGATGCGGTCACCATGACGCAGATAGTTCTTCTCGAACGGGATGAGTTCGCGCTGCGCGGCCGAGACGACCTCGTCGGCGGGCACCGATTCCGTTGTCTCCGGCCGCAATCCGACCCGCCCGGCTCCCTGGACCGCGGAGGGATCGACGCGCCCCGATCGCCGGGCGAAGGCCGCCGCGCCCCGGCCCGCCCAGCTTCCGGAGGACATGGCCCACGCCGAGTTGTGGCTGCCACCGCCGGTGAATCCACCGCAGATTCGTTCCCGGGTCGCGGCGTCGCCCGCCGCGTAGAGACCGGGAACCGTTGTCGCGCAGTCGTCGTCGACGATATCGATGCCCCCGGTTCCGCGCACCGTGCCCTCGGCGAGCAGATCCACCTCGAAGCGGTCGGTGAACGGGTCGATCCCGCGCCGGTCGAACTGGAGGAAGAAGTTGGGCTGGCCCAGCCGCATCCGCGCCTGCACCTCGGCGTCGGCGCGGTCCAGCTGCGCGAACACGGGCTGCGACAACAGGGTCCGCGCGATGACCGATCGGCCCTTCGCGGAGCCGGCACCCTCCAGCACCCGGCCGTCGGCGTGGAAGAAGGTGGCGTAGCCGTAGTAGGCGGTCTTGGTGATGGTCGAGCCCTTGGGCACGATGGCATAGGCGTTGGAGAACTCCATGCCCGAGAAGCGCGCGCCGGCCTCGGCCGCCATGAGCGCGCCGTCACCGGTGTCGACATTGGTGCCCAGCGCCCGCGACAGGAAGGCGCATCCGCCCGTGGCCAGCACCACCGCACCGGCGGTGATCCGGTAGCCCTCCTCGGCCTGCCGCCGATAGCCGGCCGCCCCGCGCACCACCCCCTCGGCATCGACGAGGAGTTCCAGCGCGGGTGAATGGTCGAGGATCCGCACGCCGAGCCGTTTCACCCAGGCTCGCATCCGGCGCATGTATTCGGGCCCCTGCACACCGGTGCGCACCGGCTCGCCGGTGCCGGGATCCACCGGGAACGGGTACCGGCCCTCGACGGCCAGCCGGTTCATGTTCGCGTAGGTCTGGTCGAGGACCCGGTCCATCCAATAGTGGTCGGCCAGGTGCCCGCCCAGCGCCTCCCGGGCGGCCTTGGCATTGGCGCGGGCTGCGGCCTCGGGCGCGACGTACCAGACGCCGGTGCCGGAAGGCGCTGTGGCGCCGCTGGTCCCGCAGTAGCCCTTGTCCACCAGCACCACCTCCGCGCCCGCTTCCCGGGCGTGCACCGCCGCCCAGCACGCGGCGGGCCCGCCGCCGATCACCAGCACGTCGGTACTGATCTGCCATGGTTCGCTCATCGGTACGTTCCTCCCGGGAGAGTTGGTGTCCGGAACGGTAAGGCGGCCGGTCGTACTCACCGAAGGGTTCGAATCAGGACGATCCTTTGGCGGCGGAATTTTCCATATCGTGGAAATCCGCTTGCTTCTCGCGGCCGGATCGGCGCGGGTCAGCGGCAGGCTTCGGCCATGCCGCGGAGCCATTCCCGGACCGCGGTGCGCTGCGCGGGGGTGAATCCGGCTTCCAGTTCGGCTTCGCGGCGGCCGACGGCGGCGTGGGCCTCGGTGTAGATGGCGCGGCCCGCGTCGGTCACGTAGATCTGGTGGGTCCGGCGGTCGGTGGGGTGCGGGCGGCGCTCGATCAGGCCCGCCTTCTCCAAGCCGCCGAGCATCTCGTTCGCGGCCTGCCGGGTGCTGCCGACATCGCGGGCGATATCGGTGACCGACTTCCCGGGCTGCTTCTGCGTCATCATCAGCGTCGCGTACTGCGAGGTCGTGAGGCCGAAATCCTTGAGTTCCTCACCGATGGCCGAGCGCATGCTCAACCACACCGTGCGGACCATGAAGGTCAGGGATCCATCCTGCGATCCGGAACAGCTCACCGCGACAACCCTTTCCAAAGATTGACAGGTTCCTGACAATCTTGCACACTGGCGATCGTCAGGTTCCTACCAATCTTATCGAAGGCATCCATGACCGTGCCCGCGACGCTGCCGAAATCCCGGCAGCGGCTCATCCTCGCCGTTCTCCTGCTGTCCTCCCTGCTGATCTGGCTGGACAACACCATCCTCGCCACCGCGCTCGAGACCCTCGCCGATCCGGTGCGCGGGCTGGGCGCGAATCCCGCTCAGCTGCAATGGGCCTCAGGGTCCTACACGCTCGTGTTCGCCGCGCTCATGTTCACCGCCGGGGCGCTCGGCGACCGCTACGGGCACCGGACCGTGCTCGTCACCGGATTGATCGTCTTCGCAGCCGCCTCGGTCTGGGCGGCCTACGCCGGTGATCCCGCCGGGCTCATCGCCGCCCGTGCGGTCATGGGAGTGGGCAGCGCGCTCATCATGCCCGCCACCATGGCGACGGTGACCTGGACGTTCACCGGTCCGGCGCGGGCGTCGGCCATCGGGCTGTTCTCGACCTCCGCCGGGGTCGGACTGGCGGCCGGGCCGCTGCTGGCCGGGGTGCTGCTCGACCACTTCTGGTGGGGCTCGGTGTTTCTCGTGAACGTGCCCGTCGTCGCGGTCGCACTGATCGGGATCGCGGTACTGGTCCCGAATTTCCGCAGCCCGACGCCGCGGCCGCTGGACCTCGGCGGACTGGCGCTGTCGGTGAGCGGATTGGCGGCCCTCGCCTACGGGCTCATCCGGGCGGGCCAGGTCGCCGCGTGGACACCGGTGCAGGTGTGGGCTCCCATCGCCGCCGGGCTGGCTTTGCTGGCCGCGTTCGTGGTGGTCGAATTGCGTTCCGAACAGCCGAGTTTCGATCCACGATTGCTGGCGCAGCGGGTCTTCGGCGGCGGCAACGCGGCCCTGGGCCTGCTGTTCCTGGCCATGACCGCGGCCGGCTTCTACGGCGCGTTCTACCTCCAGGGCGCCCGCGGCTTCTCACCGCTCGCCGCGGGTCTGATCAACTCCCCCGCCGCCGTCGGCGTCATCATCGGCGGTCCGCTCGGCGTCCGCCTGGTCCGTCGTTTCTCCCTGCGCGCGGTGACCGCGACCGCCCTCACCGTCGGCGCGCTCTGCATGGGCAGCGCGGTCTTCTTCGGATTGCACACGCCCATCATCTGGAACGTGGCACTGGCTGCGGCACAGGGCTTTTCGATCGGCATGGTGATCGGTTCGGTCACCAGCGCCCTGATGAGCACGCTCCCACTCGACCGCGCCGGCGCGGGATCGGCCGTCACCAATACCGTCCGGCAAACCGGCAGTGTCCTGGGTATCGCGCTCGGCGGCACCATCATGGCCATCACCTACCGGACCGGCATCCAGGGCGCGCTCACCGGCCTGCCCGACACCGCCCGCGAACCCGCCCAGGTATCCGCCGAACAGGCGCGCCATGTGGCCGCCGCCATCAACCGACCCGACCTGTCCCACGCCGCCGACGACGCCTTCATCCACGCCATGCACGTCGGCGGTGTCTGGACCATGATCTTCGCGCTCGCGGGAGCCGCTGTCCTGGCCTTCACCCTGCGACCCCGCCCCACCCCGGCCACCGCGGAGCCGGAGCCGACCCTCGCTGTCGCCGGTCAGAACTGAGCCGACCGGACCACTCTCACCGAGCGCCACGCCACGCGTCCTGTGCCACCCGACGGCGGTGCAGGGCGCTGCGGTCGTCATCCCGACCCCGATGGGCCTGCATCAGTTTCGAGTGCACGCGCAGTGCTTGCTGCAACGATTTCCGGATCGACATGGCCGGCTTCCTTCCCGTTCCGATGGCACGGTGTTTGCGCCACCTACCTCGTAAGACGGTCCGGGACAGGGAAATTCAGCGCCTCGGGCAACCCGGTTCAACGGATTTCCCTCCACGCGCGAATCGCGCATGCGCGCGGCGGTGGAACGTTTGCTACTCGGATGCCCCTCCCGTTGCGAGGAGCTTCCCGAGCAACGTCGTCAGCTGGACCCGCTCCTCGGGAGTGAGCGCGGCGAAGGCGCCGGCCAGGAAGCCCGGGATCGCGGCCTCGGCGGTCCGCAATCGCTCCCGTCCAGCGGCGGTGATGGTGACCGCGTACGAGCGCCGGTCCTTCGGGTTGCGTTCCCGGCGGATGTAGCGCGATCGCTCCAGGTCGTCACAGACGGTCACCATGACGCTGCGATCGATGCGGAGTTCGGCGGCCAGCGTTTGCTGCGCGCAGTCGCCGACCGCGTCCAGCATCTTCAGCACCAGATGCTGTCCGACCCCCAGTTCCGCTGCGGCGGCATGGGCTTCACCGGCTTTGGCCACCGCGGCGGAGGCGCGGCAGAGGGCGATATCGGGGCGTTCAGCGGCGAGAGCCGGGAAGTAGGACGGTCTGGCGGCAGGCATGGTCTCCTCGTTCGATCACGGCCAGCTTACCAAAACCATCTGTGCACAGATCATTTGACAGCAGATGATTGCCGCGCCTACGGTCCAATCGTCTGGGCGCAGATGATTTTCGCGCAGACGATCTCGGAACCCGTTGGGCCACAGGAGCTGCCATGACGCTTGATCTCTCTCCCGATGAACTGCTGTCGACCACCCGGGCCGTGCGTCGCCGCCTGGACTTCGACCGGCCGGTGCCGCGCGACCTCATCGAGGAGTGCGTCGATCTCGCCACCCAGGCGCCCACCGGGCGCAACCGCCAGCGCTGGCACTTCCTGGTCGTCACCGAAGCCGCGCAGCGCCGGGAGGTGGCCGAGATCTTCCGGCGGGCGCTCGCACTGAGCGAGGCCGCGCCACTGTCGCGGGACGACCTCGCGCGCATGCACGTCCGGCCGGGCAGCATGGCGCGGGTGTTCGACGGCGTGCGCCATCTGGCCGACAACATTCACCGCGTGCCCGCGTTCGTGATCCCCGCCGTCGAGGGCCGCACCGACGCCGCCTCGGTCCAGATCCAGTGCGGCACCTGGGGATCGATCCTTCCCGCGGTCTGGAGCTTCATGCTCGCCGCCCGCGCCCGCGGTCTCGGGACCGTGTGGACCACGGCCCAGGCTCCACTCGAGCGCGAACTGTCGGCAATCCTGGGCGTGCCCTACGACGAGGTCATGCTCGCCGCGTTCCTGCCACTGGCCTTCACCCTCGGCACCGAGTTCAAGCCCGCGGTCCGCGTCCCCCGCGACCGGGTCCTGCACTGGCAGCACTGGTGACGGGCGGGCACCGGGCGAATCCTGGGACACGCGGGCATTCCGAGGTTGTCTGTAACCCTAGTTAGCACTTACCTTGGAGTGTGTTGCACCGCACAGGAGCGGCCTCGGCTTCGGCTCCCGGGCGGCGCGGCACAGAGACGAGGAGGCAATGATGGCTCTGACGACGATGTCGGGCTCCGTTCCGGCGGCACGAGACTACGCGGATGTGCTGCACACCCTGTCGGAGGGATCGGTGTACCGCCGATTCGATCCGTATCTCGATATCGCCTGGGACTCACCCGAATTCGCGATCGACCCCCAGGACCCGCGCTGGGTGCTGCAACCGGACATCGATCCGCTCGGCGCGACGCAGTGGTATCAGAACCTGCCCCTGGAACGGCAGATCGAGATCGGGCGGTGGCGGATCGCCAATGCCATCAAGGTCGGCGCGGCCTTCGAGAGCATTCTGATCCGCGGCATGATGCAGTACATCATGAAGCTGCCCAACGGGTCGCCGGAGTTCCGCTACTGCCTCCACGAGATGACCGAGGAGTGCAACCACATTCAGATGTTCCAGGAGCTGGTCAACCGGATCGGCGTGGACGTCCCGGGGATGCGGCCCATCTTCCGGAGGCTGTCGCCGTTCATCGGCGTGGCCGGCGGTTATGCCTGGCCGATTCTGTTCATCGGCATTCTCGGCGGCGAGGAACCGATCGACCACTATCAGAAGGCGGTCATCCGCAATGGCGCGAAGCTGCCGCCCGCGGTGGTGCGCTGCATGGAGATCCATATCGCCGAGGAGGCCCGGCACATCTCCTTTGCCAATGAGTTCCTGAAAGAGCATGTGCCGGGTTTCAATCCGCTGTATCGCAATGTCTGCGGTATCGCCTTCCCGCTCGCCATGCGGTGGCTGGCCGGTGAGATCATGGCTCCCCCACCGGAATTCGCCCGCACCTTCGACATCCCCCGCGAGGTCATCAAGGAAGCCTTCTGGCGCTCCCCCACCGCGTCGAAAATCCTCTCCGGATACTTCGGTGACATGCGCTCCCTCGCCGGCGACCTGAGCCTGATGAACCCGGTCACCAAGCGGCTGTGGAAGCTCCTGCACATCGACGGCGACCAATCCCGCTACCGCAGCGAGCCCGAACGCCGGGCCGCCTGACCCCACGGATACCCAAGTCCGACGACCCATCCGGACCTACAGGCCGTCCAGGACCGTCGTACGATCAACGCCCCTCGCGGCGGCGCCCGGGCGCTCGAGTGCCGCCGCGGAACAGCCTGCGCGACGCGTGCAACCAACACCGGTATGGGCAGGACTTGCCCGGAATCTCGAACTACCCGCCTGTCGTAGCATCGAGACAGCACCACCCCTGTCTGATAGCCCTGACCGATTCGGAGGGAATCATGACCACACCGAACGAATTCACGTTCGAAAGCGCCTACAAGGGCGAAGCCGGCCTGTTCTCGGATGCCAAGCCCCCCTGGAGTCTGGGCGAGCCGCAGCCGGAACTCAAAGCGCTCATCGAGCTGGGCAAGTTCCACGGCGACGTGCTCGACGTGGGGTGCGGCGAGGCAGCGATCTCGCTGTATCTGGCCGAACACGGCTACACGACGGTGGGGTTGGATTCGGCCCCCACCGCCATCGACCTGGCCCGTGCCGAGGCGGCCCGGCGCGGGCTGACCACCGCTTCGTACGAGGTCGCCGACATCACCTCCTTCACCGGGTACGACGGCCGTTTCGGCACCATCGTCGACAGCACACTGTTCCATTCGATTCCGGTGGACCAGCGCGACGGATACCAGCAATCGATCGTCCGCGCCGCCGCCCCGGCAGCGTCCTACTTCGTGCTCGTGTTCGACCGCAAAGCTCTCCCGACCCCGACCGCAGGGTTCGGCCCCAATCCCGTCACCGAAGACGAACTGCGCGAGGTGGTCTCGAAATACTGGGTGATCGACGACATCCGCCCGGCACGCATCCACGGCAACAATCTTCCGAGAGACAATCGGACACCGATCTGGTTCGAGGATGTCCGTGACGAGCCGGACGGCCGTAGCTCGGTACCAGCCTGGTTACTGCAGGCCCACCTGGGCTGACCGAACGCCACCGGGTCGAACACCATCTGGCGGAGCAAGATCAGCCTCGGTTGGCCGGGCCACGAGGCGGACCCTGTTGCTAGCGAATCTCACTGTACGAAGCGCCTTCTCCGCGAGATCGTGCGTAGATTCCCGCGCGGCATGTCCGAGAGACCGTGCGCGCGTGACCATCAACAGCCTCCTTGTTACGCCGGCATCGAGATGTGCAGCGCTGTCCCGGATTCGGGCGGGCTGACGATCTCCAGATGGCCGCCCAGAGCCTCAACGCGGTCGATCAGGCCCATGAGCCCCGACCCCTTGCGGGGGTCGGCTCCGCCCCTCCCGTCATCACGGACCAGCAGACAAAGGTTCGCATCGTCCGTTTCCGCGTGCACGTTCACGATCGACGCCTGGGCATGCTTCGTAGTATTGGTCAGCGCCTCAGCCACCACGTAATACGCGCCGACCTCTACGGGTTCGGGCAGACGGCGCTCGATGACAAGGTCGAGGTAGACAGGGACCGAACAGCGGCGAGCCAGCGTCTTCAACGCCGGAACCAGCCCGCCTCTCGACAGGGTCGCAGGATGAATCCCACGCGAAATCTCTTGCCCGGCGCGTCGCTCGGAGCTGTCGTAGGCAGGAGGCGGAGTCTGACGGGAGCGCTGGGCGGCGAGGGCCTCGCGGCGCTGGTCCCACGCCTCGGCGATGTGGTTGGCGGTTTTGCCCATGCTGGCCGCCTCACCGGTGGCGCTTTCGACGACGGCGCGGACCTTGTTGAGCAGCGGCTCTGACAGCGGTGCCGACCAGTGCACGCGGGTGCCGGGCCCGTGGGGGCCTGGCAGCGGTGGCGGGGCCGAGTTCGCAGTGTCCGCCGGCGGTTTCGGCGCGGTGGGCGAGGTTGAGCGGCGGTAGTGGATGAACCGTTTCCCCGCCGATACCCAGAGCCTCGCGACTGGTGGCCAGGATCCGCAGGTGTGGGCACGCTCGTATGAACGTTTCGGACAGACTCGCGACCGCGTCGATCATGTGCTCGCAGTTCGACCAACGCGTCGACGGGATCGGTCCTGGCGGGGTCGTAACGAGCAGCGTGATGCAGCGTCTGTTGATGGCCTCTACGGCACTGCACTGCCCGCATAGACGAAGGTGTCCAGGTCGGGAGCGGCACCCGAAGGCAGCAGGAGCCGGACATCGGTTCGGAGGGCGGCGATCTCGGTGTCACGGGTGGCCCGGGCATGGGGTGCGAGGGCGACGGTGCCCAGGGGGCCGCGCAGGAGCCGACTCCAGTAGCGGGCGGCGAATTCGGTCGGAGTTCTGGTGAACAGGAAGACCAGAGCTGCCGGGGCGACGGCGATCCCGCGGCGGCGCAGGGCGAGGAAGCCGCTGCGGGTCGCCCGGACGAAATCGCGCATGACGGCGCGATCGCGGGCGAGTGTCGGCGCATCGTAGTTCGCGCGATCGAGCGCGGCACAGACGGTGGTGACGAACAGGGCATGGGTAGCCAGCCAGTCGGCTATGTGGTCGGTCCCCGCGACGGTGAACCCCGCCCCGGTGAGCAGTTCGGCGGTAGCGTGCTCCGCGCCGCGTCGACGCTCGAGAGTCGTCGGCTGCTGACGGATCTGCAGGTAGGTGACGCTCTCATCGGAGTTGAGATAACCGCCGACACCGGGGAATCCAGCGATCAGTCGTTCGGCCCCGATCCGCTCACGCAGTGTGTCGATGCCGAGAGGGTTGTTACAGAGTGGGACGACGTGGTCGCAGCGCACATGCGTGACGAAATCCAGTGCGGCGTCGATCTGATCGCGTCGCACCGTGACGAAGGCGGTGTCGTAGTACGCGCGTGGTGCCTCGAGCAGCGAAATCTGCTGGGTGGTCGATCGGCCGTTGGTGTGCAACGTCAAGGCACCGCCCGCGAGGTTCGCCAGCGTCCTTCCCCGCGCCAGGAGATCGACGTCGTTGCCGGCGGCGGCAAGTCGCGCGGCGTAGATACGGCCGATCACGCCCGCGCCGACTACCAGTACCTTCGCTCCGGCCATGCCCGAGTATCCCATCGCCGCATGCCGGCATCCTCGCTTTTACCGGCCGGTGCAGCCCCTGGGTTACAGCGGTGCCGACCAGTGCACGCGGGTGCCGGGCCTGCGGGGGCCGGCAGCGGTGGCGGGGCCGATTTCGCAGTGCCCGCCGGCGGTTTCGGCTCGGTGGGTGAGGTTGGTCAGGCCGCTGGGGGTCAGCCCGTCGGGCAGGCCGCATCCGTCGTCCTCGACGACGATCACCAGATCGTCGTTCACGATGAGTTCGACGGTGAGGGTGTCGGCGCCGGAGTGGCGGACCGCGTTGGAGACCGCTTCACGGACGACGGCTTCGGCGTGGTCGGCCAGTGCCGCGTCGACGACGTCGAGGGGACCGGTGACGCGGACGCTGGTGTGCAGGCTGGTGTCGGCGGTGTGCTGGCGGATGATCTCGTCGAGGCGTTGGCGCAGCCGGATGGGTCCGCTGCCGTCGTGCAGGTCGAACACGGAGGTGCGGATCTCGTTGATGACGGTTTGCAGGTCGTCGATGTGGTCGCTGAGACGTTGGCGGATCTCGATGTTGCGGGTGCGGGCGGCGGTGCCCTGGGCGGCCATGCCGATCGCGAACAACCGTTGCAGGACGTGGTCGTGCAGGTTGCGGGCGATGCGGTCGCGGTCGGCGAGCACGTCCAGCTCGCGCATCCGCTGTTGGGCTGCGGCCAGTTGCATGGCCAGTGCGGCTTGGCCGGCGAACGCTTCGGTCAGTTCCGCGGTCTCGCGCGGGTAGGGGCGGGTGTCGCCGCGCTGGACCACGAGCAGCCCGAGGGTGGCCTCGCCGGTGTGCAGCGGCAGCACCAGCGCGGGGCCTGCTCCGATCGGCAGTTGCTCGGCACCGGCGTCTGCGGTGGTGTCCAGGTGAAGTGGTGTCGCCGAGGCCAGTGCTCGGGCCAGGATCGTGCCCGTGATCGGGATCTGCTCGCCGCGGTGGGTGTGGCCGGGCCCGGACCATTCGGCGATGGCCAGTTCGGTGGCCTCGCCGGCGGGCAGGTCCGGGTCGGGCAGGACCGCCAGCCAAGCGTATTGGGAGTCGGACAGGGTACGGACGCGGTCAACGACCTGTCCGAGCACGCTGTCGGGGGTGGTGGTGGCCAGGAAGGCGGTGGTGAGGTCGCGGGTGGCCGCGATCCACGCCTGCCGGGCCTGCGCGGTCTCGTACAGGCGGGCGTTGTCGATCGCGACACCGGCCGCGGCCGCCAGCGCGGCGACGACGACCTCATCGTCCTCGGTGAACGGCATACCGTTGGCCTTCTCGGTCAGATACAGGTTGCCGAAGATCTCCCCGCGGATGCGCACCGGCATGCCGAGGAAGCTGCGCATCGGCGGGTGCCCTGGCGGGAATCCCACCGAGTCCGGGTGATCGGCCAGATTGTCCAGGCGGATCGCCTTGGGTTGGGCGAACAGCAACCCGAGCACGCCTCTGCCTTCGGGCAGGTGCCCGATGGCCTCGGCGGTGTCGGCGTCGATGCCTTCGTGGATGAACCGGGCCAGCTGCCCGTCGGGGCCGCGTACCCCCAGCGCGCCGTAGTGGGCATCCACCAGCGTGATCGCGGTGCGCACGATCCGGCGCAGGGTGTCCTCGAGATCCAGGCCGGCGGTCACGGCGAGCATCGCCTCGACCAGGCCGTCGACCCGGTCGCGGGCGTCGATGATCTGCTCGATGCGGTCACGCACCTCGGCGAGCAATTCCCGCAATCGCAGCTGTGACAACGTCTCCCGAATCGTGCCACCGCCGGCGCCGGTGTAACCGTGGTCATTGCCAGCGTTGGTCGAACCTGACATGACGGCAGCACCCCTTTCCTTCGACCGGACACCTGGTCGGCAGACCAGTCTAGGGTCCAAGGCCCCTTTGCTGCTGGGCCGTACGAATCAATCCTGGGTGAACACCTCGTATCGGGAACCAGCGCCCTGCCGCCGCGCAGCAGTGTCCGGTGGCAATGATCGCGGCGGAGGGGAAGCCGGGCACCGACACCCTCGGCCGCACCGGCATATTCGGCGACGACAACACCCGTCTGCCGTATCCCGTTGGTCCACACCGTCTCCAGGTCACCACCCGTCGGCGTCCGATCAAACCTGGGCTGTCTCTCGGCGGGTGCGCCACAGACACGTCGAGCACGAACCGCTCGGACACACAGCCCAACCGCAAAACCCTACCTACCATCGAATTACGCCATATCGGCTGTCATTCGCGCGTGGTGGCCAAGGCAGGTGGTGTGGAGTCCTTCGACTCTGCTGCGGGGGTGGGTGCGCCCAGCAGCCTCGGAACCGTGATCATGATTGGTGAGCTGGAGCCGACGCGGACGATCGATGCCGGAATGTTCGAGCGGACCGTCGCACGGTTGTGCGTCGAGTTCGAGAGCACCACGCCGCGCCGGCAGGTGGAATCGGTACTGCGATGGAGCCTGTCCGACTTGGCCGGCAGCCCGGTCGGTGCCATGCCCGAACTCGGCGAACGCCTTGCCCGCCAACGCCTATCGGATGGAGCTGTGTGACGTACGGGAGCCCGAGCGCGGACTTTCGGCTCCTGTGGTGCGCCTGCTTGCCGCGCGATCTTGGAACAGCAGCGACAAAGTGGTGGCTGCCCCATCAGAAGCGTCGTCTGCGCCAGGAGGATCCACATGAGTGACACCACTGTCCGGCCCATCAGCAATCAGCGTCAGGAACAGGTCATCTGGCCGGATCCGAGCCCGCTGGCCTCCTGGTGGGACAGCGTCATGGGCGCCGAGCACATCTCGACCCCGCAGTTCCAGCGATCGGTGTCATGACCGAGATGTCGCCTACCGTGACCGGACTGCGTCACTGCTCCTGGCGCGACCTGAGGTTGGAACGCACTCTCGCCGAAGTCGAAGTCCCGGAGAACGACTGATCGTTTTCCGGGCGCGCCCTGTGTAGTAAGAGGACCGCACCTCGCGGTCAGGGATGCACCGTTCGACGACGGCCGATGAGGCCACCCAGTTCGGCACCGGCGAGCGCTGGAACGATCAGCACGAACAGCATTGCGGCACCGGCGAATCCGCCCGGCTGCGGCACGGTCGCCCGCGGGTCCACGATCAGCGCCGACATAACGGCGACCGCCAGGGTCGAACCCAGAACGGCACCTGATAGCCAGGCACGCCGTGGCACCGCGAGCCCGAGCGTGAACGCCGCGACCATCAGCACGAGCACCACCACCTGGGACGAGTCGTCGGAGGTCGCGAAGTAGTTGGTAGCGATCACGATCGCAGCCGCCGCAACGAGCTCGATCGGGTAGAGCATCCTGTGCATGATCACCTCTCGAATAACGAACCGCACCACTCCGGCCCGCCAACGGGTCCGTTCGGTGTCGGGCAGATACTCCGCTGCCGCCAGCAGAGCCTCGGCGAATTCCTTTCGCCGGGGCGGCAAAAGCCGCATCAGCCATCGACTCCACTGAGCCATCACGCCTCCCCCAACGCCGGCCGCCCCAGCGGCCGCCGCACGGCCTCCCTGGTGAACTCGGCTGACTCAGCCGCGATTTCCGCACCCGCGGCGGTCAACCGGTACAGATGCCGAGGTGGGCGCCCCGCCGCCGGACCGTCCTCCCACCGGGTCTCCAGCAACTCAGCGTCGGATAGCCGAGCCAGAATCGGATACAGCGTGCCGGAAGCCAGCCCCGTCCGCCGCGCGACCGCATCTGGTCGGCGATGTCGCCTACCGCGAACGCACCGCCACCGGCCTGCGCCACCCGTCCTGGCGCGGACTCCGCTTCGACCGCTCACCAGCGGAAATATCGGTGCCCGAGCACAACTGACCTTCCGCCGCGGGCGGTCGGCCATCGTTGTCTCAACCCGGCTCGAGGCAGGCCACCACTTCCGCAGCGGCGTGGTGAATGGCCGGATCGGGGCCGTCGCGCCAACGATATTTCTCGGTCACCTCTCCGCGGCGGCCATCTGTGGAGTGCATACCCAGGCACCCCCGCCCGGTTCTTCTCCCGGAGGCCGGGCGGGCCACAGACCGCCTCTGCCGGATCGATGACCGTCCATGCTTGTCGGCACCGTTCGGGATGCGTAGCGGCGACCGGTGTTTCACAATCTTTGCTTACCGACGTTTTCTCCGGCGCCGGTGTCAGCTCGGCTCGTGTGGTGCAGGCCAGGGCTCGGCTGCCGCGCGGAACTGCTGCACCCCTTGTCACCGGCGGCGACACGCATACCCCCGACCGGTGACCGGCACCCACGCGCCCCGGCGCACCTGGGCAGGCACGCCTGCGGGGGGGCTGGGTGGCCTGGATGCACCCGCGCGTCCAGGCCGCACCCCCGAACCGCTGATCGTGTGGGACGAGCCACATGCTCGGTGGCTTGAGATGTGTTGGAGCACAGACCATTCGGGGTAACGCGGGTGCGATATCGGCCGCCGTGTGGCGGCAGACCCTTCTGCGTCGGGAGCAGCTCATGTCGATGACCCTGTTGATGACATAGGAGAGGTGAATCTCCTTGCAACAGTTCATGATACGCGCCACATTGGCTCCCCGGGAGCCCCTTTCGGCGAGGGCGACGCAGTCCTGTCCGTCGTCAAATATGGCGAACCCAACAACTGCTGACAACCGGCGATCGCTCAGGCGAGACGGTCCGGGTGTACCGGATTGGTCGTAGAGCTCGGCGATGAGGAACCCGCTGCGTCCCAGCACTTGTGGGACATCGGTGAGGCGTCGAAACGATTCGGGTCGGATTCCGGAATGGTCGCCGAGGTCGCGGTAGCTGTAGCCGATCGCCTGCAGTGCATGAATTCGACGCCGGACACCCAGGGCTGACACCAGCAGGGCGATCAGCCGGCGGGCAGGGTAGGAGGGTTCGGTGGTGGTCATGCTGCTTCGGCTTTCGGGGAGTAGAGGGCCACGTGGTCTGCACGTCGGCGAAGGGACGGTCGTAGCGGCGGAGGCAGTCGATGAAGTTGTATGCCGGCTCGCGGTACCAGCGGGCTCACGCGGCCATGAGTTCGGCGGCGGTGTAGCGGGCGAGCTCGGGGTGCAGAAACATTAGCCCGCTAAAATATGCCGATTCGTGCCATTCGCAGCATTCCCTATGGACATAGGCGTCCCGATATGAATTCACTTCAATCAGGCGAAGTCAGCTACCCATAAGCAGATTTGCAAGATGCCTTGCCAACGCGCTTCCCCGCGAGTCACCGAGACCATACGACAGCCAATTGCACACGACTCGCTTTCGAGGCGAAATGCGCACACGACACACACGATTCATCGCCTCTCGATTCTCCGGCCGAAGGGCTCGACGCGATCCGGGGCAGATTCGGGGTGAGCGGGGTCGCAGGCCCGAGCAAGGCTGCTGGCCGCCCTCGATAATCCAGGCGTCGGGGTTGATCGCCAGGCTTGGGCCGATGTGAAGGCAAAGGGTGCAACGTGATTCCATACGTGCGAATGCGATCTATGCTGAACGACACCGGCACAAACACAATATTCACCCGAGACGTCGAGACGAGGGGTGCCATGTCCATGTCTCCCACCCTGCAGGATTGCCTGCGTCAGAAATCCTCGCGGTACGAAGTCGTGAACCACCCTCATAGCGATACGAGCCTGCAGACGGCCGCGGCGGCGCACATCCCCGGCGATCGCCTCGCGAAAACCGTGCTGCTCGAAGACGACAACGGCTATGTCGCAGCCGTGCTACCGGCGACGCAAGCGGTGCGCCTGGCCGATCTCTGGGCGCGGACCGGACGGCATCTGGTGCTCGCGAAGGAAGCCGAGCTGCACAAGCTGTTCACGGACTGCGATACAGGCGCGTTGCCGCCGATCTGCATGGCCTACGGCATGCAGACGTTCCTCGAGCAGGATCTGGCGCTGGAGCCGGAGGTCTATTTCGAGGCCGGCGATCACGAGGCGCTCATCCATATGGCGCAGCGCGAATTCCTGTTGCTGATGGAAACGGCCGAAGTCGCGCATTTTTCGTACCGGATGTAGCGCATCGTGTCTCGAGCCGCAACCAGTGCATGACCGCACGCAGTGGACCGGGTTCCGAGCCGTTCTCGAGAGCCTGCGAGCACGCAGGCCGGACGGCACGTTGTAGCGGCACCTGTCATCGGGCCCGCGAGCTCAAGCCGCCTAACGCTCACCAACAACCACCAACGACCAGGGCAAATCCGCAGGTCCCGGTGCGGTGCGGTAGAACGCTGACCTGGGACGACGTACTCTTGCCGAATGCGGTCCATATGGAAGGGCTCCATCGCGTTCGGACTGGTGAATGTCCCCGTGAAGGTCTACACCGCCACGGAGGACCACGACATCAAGTTCCACCAGGTGCACGCCGCCGATGGCGGGCGCATTCGCTACGAGCGGTTGTGCACGGTGGACGGGCAGCCGGTGCAGTATTCCGATATCGACCGGGCCTACGAATCACCCGACGGGGATCGGGTGATTCTCACCGACGAGGATTTCGCCAAACTTCCGGCGGCCGAGAAACACGAAATTCCAGTGTTGCAATTCGTGCCGTCGGAGCAGATCGATCCGATCCTCTTCGACAAGAGCTACTACCTGGAACCCGATTCGACCACGCCGAAAGCCTATGTGCTGCTGGCGAAGACCCTCGAACGAGTGGACCGGGTGGCGCTGGTGCATTTCACCCTGCGCCAGAAGACCCGGCTCGGCGCGCTGCGGGTGCGTGACGGGGTAATGGTGCTGCAGACGCTGCTGTGGCCGGACGAGGTGCGGGCGGTGGCGTTCGACAAGCTCGAGGACGTGACCGAGCCCAAGTCCCAGGAATTGCAGATGGCCGAGACGCTCGTCGACACGCTGTCCGACGATTTCGATCCGAGTCTGTACGTGGACGAATATCAGATCGAATTGAAGAAGCTGCTCGACGAGGCGATCGCCAGCGGTTCCGGCAAGGTCACCCGGGCGCCCGAGGCAGCGGTTCCGGCTATGGATGCCGAGGTCGTGGACCTGGTCGCGGCCCTGCAGCGCAGTCTCGAAGCCTCCGGACGCAAGGCGGGTACCGCACCGGCCGCGCCGGCCAAGGCCACCAAGGCTGCGAAGGCGACCGCGGAGAAGAAGCCCGCCAAGAAAGCCGCGAAGAAGGCTCCGGCCAAACAGACCCGCAAGGGCGCGTGATAGCACGCCACCCGCGCGGCCTCGCTACCCGGCGGGCGCCCGGGTAGCCAGCACCCACCTGGCAAACTGTCGGGCATGGATTCCGACATATCCAGCCATCCGGACATCGCCGTCGTGCCCATGGGACTCGGGCATCTGCGTCAGGTCATCGACCTCGGCTACCAGGTGTTCGACACCCAGGCCAAGCCCTACACCTCGTGGTCGCTGACCTCGGTGGCCGAGCACCTCGACAGTGCCGGCCGGTCCTGCTGGGTGGCGGTGGATTCGGATCGGGTCGTCGGATTCGTGCTGGCCTCCATGGAATTCGAGCTGCGCGAGGACTGGGCATACCTGGAGTGGATCGCCGTGGCGCCCGATATGCAGGGGCGCGGTGTCGCGGGCCGGCTCATGACCGCGTGCTGCGATCTGCTGTTCCGGCACGGCGCGGCCCGCATCGTGACCGACGTGGAGAACCACAACACGGCCTCGGCGTCCATGATGCGCAGGAACGGGTTCACCGAGGGCACCACGGTGACACTGTTCGTGCGGCCCAATCCGGACGAGGCCGTGGCCGGGGCCGGGGCCGACGAGCAGGTCACTCTCGGACCCGGCACCAAGCGCGATCTCATCCGGCGCGGCCGGATCACCGGGGACGGCCGGCACGGGCGGCCCGCCCGCTAGTTGTCGGACCCTGACGCTACGGTCGCGGGCATGACCGCCGTCGACGAGACCATGACCGCCATCAACGACGCCGTAACCCTTGGCCGCCAAGGTGATACGGCGACGGCGCGGAAGCAGCTGACCGCGCTGTGGGACACCATCGGCGCGGGCGGCGACCCGCTGCACCGGGTCTCGCTCGCCCACTTCCTGGCCGACCTCCAGACGCATGCGGCGGACGCGCTCACCTGGGACATCCGGGCCCTCGATGCCGCCGACACGCTGACCGACGAGCGGGCCCAGGCCCACCATGCGGGGTTGAGTGTCCGGGGCTTCTATCCGTCGCTACACCTGAATCTCGCCGACAACTATCGCCGCCTGGGCGCGTTCGACACCGCCCAGCGCCACCTCGACGACGCCCGCGACCGGCTCGACGCCCTCGACGAGGACGGCTACGGGCTCGGAGTGCGGGCCGGCATCGCGAATGTCGAAGCGGCACTGGCGGAACGCTCCACCGAACAGCTACCCACCCACCCCGCCGCGTCGTAACGGCCGCCTGACCTCCGAAAATGTCGGCCCAGAGATCATTGCCGGGCTGGACCAAGCGATATACGCTGGCCGCGACCACCGCCCAGGGAAGGGAACGCCTCGATGCCGGAGCCGCGATCGGAAGTAGCTGCGCCGCAAGCGGATCCCAGGGGACGACGCGCCGGACTGGGCATGGCCCTCGTGCTGGCCATCGCCGCGGGCGGACCCGTCGCGATGGCCGGCCCGGTCGCCGCCGATGTACCCGGCACGGCCACCCCGGTTTCCTGCTCCCCCGCCGAGCTGGCGATGGGCCTGCCGACCCGCACGCCGGTGGGCGACTGGTCGGAGAATCTGGGATTCGACGCGGCCGGAGACGTCTGGGTCGCGCGCACCTACCGCAATGCGGTGGAACGGTACGACCGGGATGGTCACCTCGTCGTCAGCGTGCCGGTGTCGAGCCCGGGCGCGGTCCGGCTCGGCCCGGACGGGCTGATGTACGTGACATACGGCAATTCACCGTTCGCCGGGCTCACCGGGCAGGGCGGCGTGCTCCGATTCGATCCCGCCGCGGCCGTCCCGCGGCCCGAAGTCTTCGTCTCCGGGCTCGGCCAGGCCAATGGGGCCGTCTTCGATGCGGCCGGGCATCTGTTCGTCGCCGACACCACCGCCAATACCGTGGAGCGGATCCGGCCGGACGGGACCCTCGACACCGAGTGGACCGAGCGGGCCCGGAACGCGCTGGCGGCCAAGGGATCCGGCGCCGACGGGATCGCCGCGGCCGGGAACATCCTCTATGTGACGCTGCTGGAGAGCCCCACGGCACGCATCGTCGCATTGCCCATCGACGATCCGGCCCGGGCCGGTGTCGCCGTCGATCTGGCGCCCGCGCCGCTCACCGCACCGCTGCTCCCCGACGATCTGGCGATCGCTGCCGATGGGTTGCTCTACATCGCCACCGGCAGTGGGCAATTCGTGCGGGCCGATCCGGTCACCCACACCAGCTGCACGCTGCTGTCGGGCCAGCCGCTGACCTCCGTGGCCGTCGACCCGTCCGACGACCACACCTTCATCCTCGGTACCGAGGGCGGCGATGTGCTGAAGGCGCACCTGCGCTGACATCAATTGTCCTGCGCGGCGCGGGCTCTGCCCTCCCGGAAGAACTCCAGCAGGCCCTCGACCGTCGCCACCTCGGCGCGCGGGCGCATCGCCCCGAAGGACGTGTTCCAGAACTCGCCCTGGCGCCGGGTCCACGGCCCGACATACGCGTAGGGCTGCGGGTTGTCCCAATCCCCTGGGGAGACACCGTAATTCACCTCGTCGACCGCGGCGGACAGATCGAAGTGCTCGGGCCACAGCACCGGTTGTTCCTCGGCGAAGCGCCGTAATGCAATGTCTCCCACCGCGAACCAGTCGTGCACCGTGGTAGCGGCGTCGACGTCGACGCTGAAGGGTTCGTCCGGATCCATGCGGGTGCCATCGGCATACAGGCCCGCGGGCGGGGCGTCGGCCGCGAACCCGGCGGTCGAAGCGAGGTCACTGTAGGTGCCGTGCAGGCGGATGCGGCCCTGTGGCCACACCAGATCGGTGCCCGTCACCGACACCGGCCACTTGATGCCGGTGAAGCCGCCCAGCACGATACGCATGCGGATACTGCCGAATCGGCGGTACTGCGGGCCGGCGATCAGCAGTTCGGCCGCCGCGTGCATGGCGAACCGGGTGTCCTCGTAGGTGATGTCGTCCACGGGGAAATCATCTCCGTCCGGCCGGGAGTGTTGCTGGAAAATGGGGTCCGGCAAACAAAACAGCGCCACACCGGACGAATCCGGTGTGGCGCCTGGGTGATTCGCGATCGGTCAGCTCGCGTTGTCGGTGCACGCCGACAGGATGACCTTGGCCTGGCGCGGCGAGGACGACCCCGTGTCCGGGAAACCCGGGGCGCTCTTGCCGAGCACGTTGATGGCGGCCGACTCGGCCTCCACCTTGGACGGGGCCCACGCCCAGCCGAAGCGGGTGTCGGCGCCCTGTGCGACCGCGCCGCAGGCATTGGCGAAGTGCACGACGACCGCGCAATCGCCGCCGCCGCACTTGTCCACGGCGGTGCTGTCCGCGCTGTCCCAACTGCCGTAGTTCACGGCATAGGCGACGTTTCCGGTGCTCTTGGACAGCGCAAGCGCGCCGTACAGGTCACCGGAGGTGGCGACGAAGACCGGTTCACTGTCCGCCGCGGAGGCGGTTCCGGCGGCCACGGTGCCGATCGCGGCCATCGACGTAACGGCGAGGCCTACACCGGCCTTGCGCAGCAACGACATTCGATACTCCCCGGGGATGGAAGGTAATAACGGCCGTCATCATGCCAGACGCTCAGACCCTGCGCATGACCGAGACAACCTTACCCAGCACCTGGGCATGGTCGCCATCGATCACCGGGTAGGCCGCATTGCGCGGCTCCAGATACACATGACCATTGGCGCGGCGGTAGACCTTGACCGTGGCCTCGCCGTCGATCATGGCGGCCACGATCTCGCCGGTGTGCGCCTCCTGCTGCTTGCGCACCACCACGATGTCGCCGTCACAGATGGCGGCGTCGACCATGGAGTCACCGCGAACCCGCAGGCCGAAGACGGTGCCGCGGCCCACCAGCTCGCGCGGCAGGGACAACACGTCGTCGGTGTGCTCCTCGGCCAGAATCGGCGTACCGGCCGCGATATCGCCCACCACCGGCACCGGCACCGAATTCTCGTCCTGCTGCCGCTGCGGCCCGGCCGCCCGCAGGAACAGCCGCACATCCATGGGCCGGGTCACCGAGTCACTACGCTTGAGAAACCCCCGCTCCTCCAATTCGCGTAAATGCCGCGAAACCGACGAAGCCGACTTCAGTCCGACCGCATCGCCGATCTCCCGGGTGCTCGGCGAATACCCGTGCCGCTGCACCCAATCGCGAATACTGCACAGAATCCGCTGCTGCCGCTCCGGCAATGTGGAGGTGTCGAGATGCTCGAACCCGTCGAAGTCGTCATAGGTCACCGGAGAATCCTACGGTCCGAACCGGCTGTTCCCGGCCACGACCGGCCGTGTCCCTCCCGGTCACGACAGGCTGCGTCATTCCGGCGACGACCGGTTGCGTCATTCCCGCCAACTACCGGCCGTGTCATTGCCGGCGACTACCGGCAGTGTCACTCCCGGGAACGACCAGCCGCGGCCCGCGCGAGTGCCGCCTCGGCCTCGGCGGCGATGGCGCCGACCAAGTCGGCCGCCGGTTGCACACTGTCGATGAGATCGACCGCCTCGCTCGCCCACACCGGGGTCGGCGGCAGCTCCCCGCTCGCCACCGCCGTGCGGTACGCCCGCCGGGCATCCTCATCACCGATGAGCTCGGATTCGCGCCCGCGCCACTGGTCGAGAATCGGGTGCGGCAGCGTGCGCGCGGTGTATTCCGGCGGCCAGTTCGCATCGCGCACGATGTCCAGCACGCTACTGCGCTCGGTGTTCTCGCCCCGGCCCTCGACAATGGCCTTGCCAACGAAGGGATCCGCCAGCGTCTCGATGCTGGCCTGGAATCGTGTACCGATCAGAGCCCCCGCCGCCCCCAGGGTCAACGCGGCCGCCAGCCCCCGCCCATCCGCAATGCCGCCCGCCGCGAGCACCGGAACCGGCGCAACCTGATCGACCACTGCCGGCACGAAGCTCAACGTCGAACGCCCCCGCCGCGCACCATGACCACCGCCCTCGGTCCCCTGCGCCACAATCACATCCGCCCCCACCGCCACCGCCCGCTCCGCCTCGGCCATATCGGTCACCTGGACAATCAAAACCGCGCCCGCCGCCAGGATCGCCCCGGCGAAGGGCCGCGGATCCCCGAACGACAGCATCACCGCCCGCGGCCGGTAGGTCAGCGCCAGTTCCACCACCGACCGGGACGCACCCCAGGCAAGAAACCCTATCCCCCAAGGCCTTCCGGTCCGCTCACTGACAATCCGCAGCTCCCGCTCGACCCACTCCGCATCGGCACGGCCACCCCCGACCATCCCGAGCCCGCCGCCCTCGGACACCGCTGCGGCGAGAGCCCCACCGGCCGACCCACCCATCGGCGCCGACACGATCGGACACTGCACCCCGAGCAGCTCGGTGAACGCACTGCGTAATGCCATGGGCCCCTCCGCTTCCGCACCAACGCGTGGCCGCGAGCCGCCCACGCCGGTTCCCACGGTAGCGCCACGCCCGCGGCGACACCGGTCAGAACAAGCGCGGCCACGCCTTCGCGCCCAGGATCTGGACGGTGCGGCAGGCGTAGTCGGCACTGCCGTCGGTCAGGACGACCGACGGCCACCGACTCGGAAAGGCTGTCCGGCAGCGGGATACGAGCCAGAGGGACCTGCTTGCCGGGCCGCCGTCGCCAGGTCCTGCCCGCGACGGATGCAACGCATGGTGACAGCTCTGCGGGCGACGCGCATAGGGTGGGTGGCGTGCAAGATCACGAGAGGCTGTTCGACCGGGTGCGCGGGGCGCTGCTGGGTGGGGCGATCGGGGACGCGCTGGGGTGGCCGATCGAGTTTCTGTCGCTGCAGCAGATCCGGGGGCGGTACGGGGCGGCGGGGGTCACCGGATTCCTGCCCGGCCCGGATCCGGCCGCGCCACAGCAGATTACCGACGACACCCAGATGACGCTGTTCACCGCAGAGGGGCTGCTGCGCTGTCCGCGGGGTGCGGACCCCGCGCCGGTGTTGCGACGCGCCTACCTGCGGTGGCGGGATACTCAACAGCAGGAGAAACCTGCGGCCGATGTGGACGGGTGGCTGGCGGGGCATCGATTCCTGTATGCCATGCGGTCTCCGGGCAATGCCTGCCTGACCGGGCTGCGGCGGCAGGCCGAGGGGTTCGTGCCGCCGTTGGAGTTCGGGGAGCCGGGGCCGGTGAATCCGAAGTCGAAGGGGTGCGGGACCGTGATGCGGTCGGCACCGTTCGGGCTGGCCGGATTCGGCGCCGACCGCGCGTTCTATACCGCCATGCGATGCGCCCAGCTCACCCACGGCCACCCGACCGGCTACCTCGCGGCGGGTGCCCTCGCCATCTTGATCGACAGCGTCCTGTCCGGAACCGAACTACCGATCGCGGTGCAGGACACCATCTCCCGGCTCGCCCCGATGCCCGCGAGCGCGGAGACGATCACCGCCCTGGCCGCCGCCCTCACCACCGCGCACCTGGGTGACCCCACCCCGGAGCGGCTGGAGCGAATCGGCGCGGGGTGGTGCGCCGAGGAGTGCCTGGCCATCGCCGTGTACTGCGCACTGCACACCTACCGCACCGGCGACATCCGCGCCGGGCTCCTGCTGTCGGTCAACCACTCCGGCGACTCCGACTCCACCGGCGCGGTGGCAGGCAACCTCATCGGCGCCATCCACGGCCTCGAGGCCCTGCCCATGGAATGGGTGGCCGCCGTCGAGGGTCGCGACGAATTGTTCCGAGTCGCCGACGATCTCGTCCTCAACTTCTTCTACGACGATCGCACGGCCCTCGCCGACCGCTACCCCCTCGACCGAGGCCTCGACCAGTGATCGGGAAGTGCGTCGTCCACGAATTCCGGACCGTACGAACCGAATCGCCGAATCCCTTCCAGGTCAACGACATAGGGGCATGATTCCGTAGGACAAGGCTTCCTCCCCCAGTGAAAACGTCGGCCGACCGTAACACGGTGGGCCGACCATTCTTTCGGTTCAGCGTCATGGCTCGGTAGCCGGACGACTCAGTCGTCCATGATGCCGCAGCGCGGAGGCGGGCGATGATGTGGCGGGCGGATGGCCGGGGCCGACCCGGTAGCGCGACGGGTCGAAGCCGGCGGCGGGAGGCAGGTCGATGGCCTCGTCAGGGATCACTCCCTGCTGGATCCGACTATCACACAGTGGTTCCGGTCAGCCGAATGACTATGGACTCGAGCCGAAAACGACGATGCGGGCCGATCCGTATCGGATCGGCCCGCATCGTCGGCGGATTGCTGGTCCCGCTAGACCGTGAAGCCGAGGGCGCGCAGCTGTTCGCGGCCGTCGTCGGTGATCTTGTCGGGGCCCCACGGGGGCATCCAGACCCAGTTGATCTGGAGGTCTTCGGCGAGGCCGGAGCGCACGAGGGCGTTGCGGGACTGGTCCTCGATGACGTCGGTCAACGGGCAGGCCGGGGAGGTCAGGGTCATGTCGAGTTTGGCGATGCCGTCCTCGAAGGTCATGCCGTAGACCAGGCCGAGGTCGACGACATTGATGCCGAGCTCGGGGTCGACGACGTCGCGCATCGCCTCCTCCATATCCTCGAGGTGCTGGATCTCCTCGGGGGTGAGTTCCTTGGCCTGCTGGTCGGTTTCGCTCATCTCTACTCCCCGTTACCCATCGTCTTCTTGGCTTCCTCGGCCGAGGCTATCCGCACCACGGCATCCTTGAACGCCATCCAGCCCAGCAGCGCGCACTTCACGCGGGCGGGGTACTTGGAGACGCCGACGAACGCGATGCCGTCGCCGATCACCTCTTCGTCGCCCTCGACGGTGCCGCGGCTGGTGACCATCTCGTCGAACGCCTCGACCACCTTCAGCGCCTGCTGCACCGGCAGGCCGATGACCTGGTCGGTGAGCACCGAGGTGGACGCCTGGCTGATCGAGCAACCCTGGCCGTCGTAGGACACGTCCTTGACGTCGCCGTTGCCGTCGATGTGCACACGCAGCGTCACCTCGTCACCGCAGGTGGGGTTGACGTGGTGCACCTCGGCGCCGAAGGGCTCGCGCAGCCCTCGGTGGTGCGGGTGCTTGTAGTGGTCCAGGATGACTTCCTGGTACATCTGCTCCATGCGCATGTTCTATGCAACTCCGAAGAAGCTCTGGGCCTTCCGCACCGCGGCCACCAGCTGATCGACCTCGTCGAGGGTGTTGTACACCGCGAACGAGGCCCGCGCGGTCGCGGCGATACCGAAGTGCCGGTGCAGCGGCCACGCGCAGTGGTGACCCACCCGGACTGCGACACCCTGGTCGTCGAGGATCTGGCCGACGTCGTGGGCGTGAACACCGTCCACCAGGAACGACACCGCACCGCCGCGGTTCACGTTCTCGGTCGGGCCGATGATGCGGACGCCGTCGATCTCGCCCAGGCCCTCCAGTGCCGCGCCGATGAGCGAGTGCTCGTGCGCCGCAACGGCTTCCATGCCCACTTCGCTCAGATACCGGACAGCCGCGCCCAATCCGACGACCTGCGAGATCATCTGCGAGCCCGCCTCGAACCTCAGCGGCGGCGGAGCGAAGGTCGAGTGATCCATGTACACGGTCTCGATCATGGAACCACCGGTGATGAACGGCGGGGTGTCCTCGAGCAGCTCACGGCGGCCGTACAGGATGCCGACACCCGAGGGACCCAGCATCTTGTGGCCGGAGAAGGCGGCGAAGTCGACGCCCAGCGCCTTGAAGTCCACCGGCATGTGCGGCACCGACTGGCAGGCGTCCAGCACCACGATCGCGCCGACTTCCTTTGCGCGGCGCACCAATTCGGCGACATCCGCGACCGCGCCGGTCACGTTCGACTGGTGGGTGAAGGCGACCACCTTGGTGGCCGGCGACAGCTCCAGCGAGTCCAGGTCGATGCGACCCTCGTCGGTGATGCCGTACCACTTCAGCGTCGCACCGGTCCGGCGTGCGAGCTCCTGCCACGGCACGAGATTCGCGTGATGTTCGAGCTCGGTGATGACGATCTCGTCGCCGGGCCCGACGCGGTACGGGAATCGGTCGTCGGAGAAGGCGTAGGCCACCACGTTCAGCGACTCGGTCGCGTTCTTGGTGTACACGATCTCGTCCGCGCCGACGCCGACGAACGCCGCAATCGCCGCGCGCGCCGCCTCGTAGGCCTCATTGGCCTCCTCGGCGAGCTGGTGCGCGCTGCGATGCACGGCCGCGTTGTGTTCGAGCAGGAATTCCCGCTCGGCGTCGAGCACCTGCAGCGGACGTTGCGACGTCGCACCGGAATCCAAGTACGCCAACGGTTTTCCGTCGCGCACGGTCCGGCTCAGGATCGGGAAGTCGGCCCGGATCCTGGCGATGTCGAGAGTCCCCACGGTGCTGGTCATTTAGGCTCCTACGACAGAATCTGATTCGCGGCTCGCCGCGGATGAGGTGAAGCGCACGTAGCCATTCGCATCGAGTTCCTCGGCCAGCTCGGAGCCGCCCTCGGCCACGATGCGGCCGCCCACGAACACGTGAACGAAGTCCGGCTGGATGTAGCGCAGGATGCGGGTGTAGTGGGTGATCAGCAGGATGCCGCCGGTCTCCCGCTCCTTGTAACGGTTCACACCCTCGGAAACAATCCGCAGCGCGTCCACGTCCAGACCCGAGTCGGTCTCGTCGAGGATGGCGATCTTCGGCTTGAGCAGGCTCAGCTGCAGGATCTCCTGGCGCTTCTTCTCACCGCCGGAGAAACCCTCGTTGACCGAGCGATCGCCGAAGGCCGGATCGATGTCCAGCTCGGACATGCCCTCCTTGACTTCCTTCACCCAGGTGCGCAGCTTGGGGGCCTCGCCGCGGACGGCGGTGGCGGCGGTGCGCAGGAAGTTCGAGACCGAGACGCCCGGGACCTCGACGGGGTACTGCATGGCCAGGAACAGGCCCGCCCGCGCCCGCTCGTCGACCGACATCTCCAGCACGTTCTCGCCGTCGAGGGTGATGGTGCCCTGGGTGACGGTGTACTTGGGGTGCCCGGCGATGGCGTAGGACAGGGTCGACTTGCCGGAGCCGTTGGGGCCCATGATCGCGTGGGTCTCACCGGACTTCACGGTCAGGTTGACGCCCTTGAGGATCTTGATGGGCTCGGCGTTCTCGTCCGGGTTGGCGACCTCGACGTGCAGGTCGTTGATTTCCAGGGTGGTCATCGAATTCGAATTCCTTTGCGGGGATGGGAAGTTGGTGTCAGGCGCCGACAGCGGCGAGCTCGGCCTCGATGGCCGCCTCCAGCCGCTCCCGGACCTCGGGGACCGTGATCTTCTGAATGATCTCGAAGAAGAAGCCGCGCACGACCAGACGCCGCGCCGCCTCCTCGGTGATACCGCGCGAGCGCAGGTAGAACAGCTGCTCGTCATCGAAACGCCCAGTGGCCGAAGCATGTCCGGCGCCGACGATCTCGCCGGTCTCGATCTCCAGGTTCGGCACCGAGTCGGCGCGCGCGCCATCGGTGAGGACCAGGTTGCGGTTGGCCTCGTAGGTGTCGGTGCCCTCGGCCGCCGCGCGAATGAGCACGTCGCCCACCCACACGGTGCGCGCGTCCGGCTTGCTGGAGGACGGATCGCCCTGCAGCGCACCCTTGTACAGCACGTTCGACTTGCAGTGGGGCACCCCGTGATCGATCAGCAGGCGCTGTTCGAAGTGCTGGCCGTCATCGGCGAAGTACACGCCGAGCAGCTCGGCGTCGCCGCCCGGACCGTCGTAGCGGACAGTCGCGGTCAGGCGCACCAGATCGCCACCGAGGGTGACATTGGTGTGCCGCAGGGTGGCGTCCCGGCCCAGCTTGCCGTGGTGCGCGGTCGCGTGCACGGCGTCGTCGGCCCAGTCCTGAATGACGATGACATTCAGCTTGGCGCTGTCGCCGAGCACGAATTCCACGTTCTCCGCGTAGGTTCCGCTGCCGCGCTGGTCGAGGACCACGTTCGCGTGCGCGAAGTTGCCCAGTCGGATCTGGGTGTGCCCGTAAGCGGTCTTGCCCTCTCCCGGACCGGTGATGGTGACGACGACCGCTTCGGCCACTTCGGTTTCCGCGCCGATCGACACGATGGTCGCCTGCTCGAAACCCGAGTACGCCTGCGCGGCAACGCGATCGGTGGGGGTACCGGCGACACCCAGGCGAGCGTCGTCACGGCCGACGGTCTCCACCGTCACGCCCTCGACAGCGTTCGCCTCGACGACGGCCCGGCCGTCCGGAACGGCGGTGCCGTCGTGCAGGCCACGCAGGCGACGCAACGGGGTGAAGCGCCACGCCTCGTCATGCGCGGACGGCACCTCGAAGGCGTCCACGTCGAAGGACGCAAAAACCTCACCCTTGTTGACGGCGGGCGCACGGCCCTCGGCGGCAACGGCAACATTCTCGACCGTCATCAGCCGACGGCTCCTTCCATCTGCAGTTCGATCAGGCGGTTCAGCTCCAGGGCGTACTCCATCGGGAGCTCCTTGGCGATCGGCTCGACGAAGCCGCGCACGATCATGGCCATGGCCTCGTCCTCGGTGAGGCCGCGGCTCATCAGGTAGAACAGCTGGTCCTCGGACACCTTCGACACCGTGGCCTCGTGGCCCATCGTCACGTCGTCCTCGCGGATGTCGACGTAAGGGTAGGTGTCGGAGCGAGAGACGTTGTCCACCAGCAGCGCATCGCACTTCACGGTCGACTTCGAGCCGTGCGCACCCTTGTTCACCTGAACCAGGCCGCGGTAGGAGGCACGACCGCCGCCGCGCGCCACCGACTTGGAGATGATGGTCGAGGAGGTGTGCGGCGCCAGGTGCAGCATCTTCGCGCCGGTGTCCTGGTGCTGGTCCGGACCGGCGAACGCGATGGAGAGCACCTCGCCCTTGGCGTACTCACCGGTCATCCACACGGCCGGGTACTTCATCGTCACCTTGGAGCCGATATTGCCGTCGACCCACTCCATGGTCGCGCCCGCCTCGGCCTTGGCGCGCTTGGTCACCAGGTTGTAGACGTTGTTCGACCAGTTCTGGATGGTGGTGTAGCGGCAGCGGCCGCCCTTCTTCACGATGATCTCGACCACCGCGGAGTGCAGCGAATCCGAGGAGTAGATCGGCGCGGTGCAGCCCTCGACGTAGTGGACGTAGGCGTCCTCGTCGACGATGATCAGCGTCCGCTCGAACTGACCCATGTTCTCGGTGTTGATCCGGAAGTACGCCTGCAGCGGGATGTCCACGTGCACGCCCGGCGGCACGTAGATGAACGAACCACCCGACCACACCGCCGAATTCAGCGCGGAGAACTTGTTGTCACCCGACGGGATGACCGAGCCGAAGTACTTCTGGAAGATCTCCGGGTGCTCCTTGAGACCGGTGTCGGTGTCGAGGAAGATGACGCCCTGCTTTTCCAGGTCCTCACGGATGGAGTGGTAGACGACCTCGGACTCGTACTGCGCGGCGACACCCGCGACCAGCCGCTGCTTCTCCGCCTCCGGGATGCCCAGCTTGTCGTAGGTGTTCTTGATGTCCTCGGGCAGCTCTTCCCAGGACGCGGCCTGCTTCTCGCTCGAGCGCACGAAGTATTTGATGTTGTCGAAGTCGATGCCCCCGAGGTTGGAGCCCCAGCTCGGCATGGGCTTCTTGTCGAAGATGCGCAGTGCCTTGAGACGGAAGTCGAGCATCCATTCGGGCTCGTTCTTCTTCGCCGAGATGTCGCGTACGACGTCCTCGGACAGGCCGCGCTTGGCACTGGCACCGGCGACATCCTTGTCGGCCCAGCCGTACTCGTAGGTACCCAGGGACGCGATGGTCTCTTCCTGGGACAGCGGCTGCACCTGGTCGGTGGTCGTCGTCATTCGGCACTCCTTCCGGAGTCATCTGTAGAAGTCGTTGCGGGCTGCGCAACGGGGGTCGATGCGGAATTCTTTTGAGCGGTATTCGATATGGGGGGCACTGCGACGAGCGGTACATGCGTGGTGCAGGCGCAGTCGCCATTGGCGATGGTCGCCAGGCGCTGCACGTGCGTACCGAGAATCTCCCGGAAGGCTTCGAGCTCGGCCGCGCACAGCTCCGGGAACTCCTCGGCGACATGCGAGACCGGGCAGTGGTGCTGGCAGATCTGGACGCCCGCACCGACCTTCCGGGTCGAGGCCGCGAATCCGGCGTCGGTGAACGCGTCCGCGATCTCCTCCGCCTTGGCCTCGGTCTCGGCCGGGGTGTGCCCGGCGAGCTCGTCGACCCCGGACACGATGGTCGCCACCCGCTTGCGCGCGAACTCGGCGATGGCCTTATCCCCGCCGATCTCCCGCAGCTGCCGCATGGCGGCTCCGGCGAGGTCATCGTAGGCGTGCCCGAGGCGGCCACGGCCGGTGGCCGTCAGCTGGAACTGCTTGGCGGGACGACCACGGCCCTTCTGCTGCCAGGGCGCCGACTGCATCGCGCGGGCCTCGCCCGATTCGATGAGCGCGTCCAGGTGCCGGCGCACGCCCGCCGGACTCAGGCCCAGGCGTTCGCCGATAGCGGTCGCGGTGATCGGGCCCTCCTCCAGCAGCAGCTTGATGACGGCTTCCCGGGTATGGCCCTCACCCGCCGGCACGGGCACGACAACGGACCGGGCACCCTCGTGTTGGTGCCCGGCCTGTTCCGCGTTCCGCAAACCCACGGTTTTCACAACATCAGTGTGACGGAATTCCATCCCACGTTCCAGTAAGGGTCACCTGACCTGATCTTCGCGACCTGGGGCGATGGGTTCGGGTGTGATTCGGACCACCATATATATCCGGGCATTTAGGAAATTCGACCCGGTCACGGTGGGTTTCCGAAGACGTGAACAGTGTGCTCGTGGTGGGTGCGACGGGAAACGTCGGCCGGCAGGTAGTTGCCCAACTGGTCGCGGCAGGGGTCCGGACACGAGCGCTGGCTCGCGATCCGGAGACCGCCGGCCTGCCGCCCGGAGTCGAGGTGGTGGCCGGGGATCTGGCCGAGCCGGAATCGCTGGCCGCGGCCGCGGCCGGGGTCGACTCGGTGTTCCTGGTGTGGCCGTTCCATGGGACGGAGGGCGCGGCGCAGGTACTGAAGGTACTCGCCGGGCACGCCCAGCGCGTCGTGTATCTGTCGTCCACGACAGTGAACGACCAAGGGCCGCAATCGGATCTGATTCCACAGTTGCATGCCGAGATGGAGGCGCTCATCGAGGCCTCGGGGCTGCCGTGGACCGTGCTGCGCGCGGACACCCTCGCCTCCAACGCGCTGGGCTGGGCGGGGCAGATTCGCGCCGGTGACGTGGTGCGCGGGACCGAGGTCGCGCCGAGCGCGGTGGTGCACGAGGGCGATATCGCGGCCGTGGCGGCACGACTGCTCACCGATCACTCGCATACCTGGCGGAAATACCTGGTGACCGGGCCGCAGGTGGTCGGGCGGGCGGATCAGGTCGCGGCGATCGGCGAGGTGCTGGGTCGTTCGCTGCGGTTCGAGGCGCTGCCGCTGGAGGCGGCGCGGGAATCGATGACCGGGGCCGGACTGCCGGCGCGGCTGATCGAATCACTGCTGTCGATGGCCGAATTCCGGCCACGCTCGGATCTGGTCACGACGACGGTGGCCGACCTCACCGGGCGGCCGGCGCGGGACGTCCGGGACTGGGCCGCGGAGCATGTGGAGAAATTCCGGTAGCCGACCGGTCGCCCGATGGCGGCTCGGTGCGGCGCGGGCATAAGTTCGATGACAATCGAATTATCACTGGGGTGCGGGTACAACAGCGCCCGCCGTCCAGAACACGACAAACTCGAAAGCCGGTGCCAGCATGCCCATCGCACTGTCCCTCCTCGACCTGGCGGTGATCGCGCCCGGTCAGACCGCGCGTGACAGCTTCCAGAACAGCGTCGCGTTGGCGCAGGCGGCGGAACGCAGCGGGTACCGGCGGGTCTGGTACGCCGAGCACCACAATATGAAGTCGATCGCGTCCAGCGCGACCAGCGTGCTCATCGGCCACGTGGCCGGGCATACCGAGACCATCCGGCTCGGCGCGGGCGGAATCATGCTGCCGAACCACTCGCCGCTGGTGATCGCCGAGCAGTTCGGCACCCTCGAATCGCTGTACCCGGGTCGCATCGACCTCGGGCTGGGTCGCGCGCCGGGCAGCGATCAGGAAACCATGCGGGCGCTGCGGCGTAACCCGTCCTCGGCGGACACCTTCCCGCAGGACGTGCTGGAGTTGCAGGGGTACCTGACCGGGAACTCGCGAATTCCGGGCATTCAGGCGGTGCCGCGCGCCGAAGGCGTTGTGCCGCTCTACATTCTGGGGTCGTCGCTGTTCGGCGCGCAGCTGGCCGCGCACCTGGGCCTGCCCTACGCCTTCGCCTCGCACTTCGCGCCCGACTCCCTGCACGAGGCCGTCCGCGAATACCGCGACCTGTTCCGGCCCTCCGAGCAACTGGCCGAGCCGTATGTCATGGCCGGGGTCAATGTGTTCGCGGCCGAGGATCGCGCGCAGGCCGAGGAGCAGAAGACCATTTCCTACCGGGCGCGCACCCGCGCGTTCATCAAGCGCGGCGCGGCGGGCATGGACTTCTCCGACGAGGAGATCGACGCCTTCCTGGCCTCGCCCAATGGCCGTCACCTGGCCAGGATGACCACGTACACGGCCGTCGGCACGCCCGCCGACGTCGTGGCGTACCTGGAGGATTTCGCGGCCGGCATCCAGGCCGACGAACTCATCACGGCGCATCACGCCCAGAACGTCGACGACCGGGTGCGCTCGATCGAGCTGACCGGTGCTGCGATGGAAGCACGCGAATCCGTCACGCGCTGAAGGACATCAGCCGACCTCTATGCCGGCCCGTCGCTCGCCGCCGGAGTATTTCGCCGGAGAGCGACGGCGGTGACAGCGAACAGGGCCAGGGCGAGCCAGATGAAGGCATTGTGGTCGAAGAGGGCCACAGGGCCCCGGTTCGGGAAGTCGAAGACACTCTCGCGGTGGACGCCGAACAGGATGAACATACCGCCTGAACAGACGAGGAAGACGGCGAGCAGGCCGGCGACGGTGGGAGCGGAGCGGTGGCGATTCGCCAGGTGGGCCAGGTAGATCAGCAGGGGCGCGAGCCAAACCCAGTGATGGATCCAGCTGTACGGGGAGACGACGGTGCTGGTCAGGCCGCACAGGACCACGGCGGGAAGTTCGCGGCCGGTTCCGGAGAGACGGCGGGCCAGCCCAAGGCAGACGGCAGTGATGACGAGAGCTGCTGCGAGCCACAGTAATTGGATGCCCCCACCCGAACCCAGCGAGCGGGCGAGCATGCCGCGCAGCGATTCGTTGTCCGGGTTCTCGGGGGCGCCGACGCGGGAGGGGTCGGCGAACCCGCCGCTCCAGAAGGTCAGTGAATCCTTCGGCAGCACAGCCAGACCGATCACCATCGTGGTCACCAGAGCGCCGGTCGCGGTGGCGGCGGCCCGGAATCGCCGGGTCACCAGCAGGTAGAGAATGAAGAACGCCGGAGTCAGCTTGATACCGGCCGCGATGCCGGTCAGTAGGCCTTTCACGGGTGACGAATCGGGCAAGGCCATATCGGCCAGGACCAGGAGCAGCAGCAACATGTTGACCTGGCCGAACGCCATGGTCTCGCGGATCGGCTCGCACAACAGCAGCAGCCCGGCAGCGGTCGGTCCCACGATCAGCATGCGACGGTCGCGGCGATAGCCCAGCACCGACAGGGCTGCCCACACCGATCCGGTGAGCAGGAGGAAATTCGCGAGCCCGCCGACCAAGGTGAACGCCGCTCCGTGCAATGCCGCCAGGGGCACGAACACCAGTGCCGCGAACGGTGTGTAGACGAACTCCCAGACCCCGCGCGTATGGCCGTGCAGCGGTGTGTCGTACACCGAAACACCGTGCACCACCCGATCCGCCGCAATCCGATAGGCATCGAGGTCGACCAGGTGCAGCGCCATCCGCGGTGCCACGATCGCCAGGTGGAGCCAATACGCCCCGGCCAGCGCGCCCAGCACCGCTACCGGCCACACCACGACCAGGGGAATCGAGTGCCGCTGCGGCGCAGCCTGATTCGCGGCCGCCGCCTGATCGATGGCCGGCAACGGCATGCGCACCCCCCATGGTCCCGGGTTTAGATTGCCCGCCCGACCGTAGTGACAGGATTCCCCGACCGCGAGCCCCTATTTACTCCTGCGGCGCAACAGGGTTCGATTCGGCGCGTCCGAGTGGTCCCTCTCGGTCGTGGCGCCGGACAACGCTGTCTTCGCGGTCGTCGCGGTGCTGAATAGCCTGTGCACGCGGGCGGGCCGGCCCTCCGGGCGGATCCGCGCCACAGACGGCGCGTGGCCATCGCATGATCGGGTTCGTCGCGCCCGGCGGTTCGATCTCGCCAATTTCACCCTGATCGCCTGGGGGTGAGTCGCTACGTCGTCGTCTTCGCTGCCTGGTTCACGCTTCGCCGACCATCCGGCCCCCGCGCTCGGCCGCGCGCGTATTCCCTACTGCCCTGGCCGGATTCGCGCTGTCGGCGATCACCGGGATCGCCCCTGGGTGTCGAGGCCGATGCAAACACCCGGTCGGAGACCAGGATCTAGTCGTGGAACGGGTCGGCGTCCTGGCCGGGCAGCCAGGAGCAGCCCGCTTCGGTCCAGCCGTTGGCCTTGATCATCTTCTTGGCGGCGCGCTGATTACGGCCGATGAGGCGGTCCAGGTACAGATGTCCGAGTAGGTGGTCGGTCTCGTGCTGCAGGCAGCGGGCCAGGTAGCCGGTGCCGGAGACGATGACCGGCTGGTTGTGGATGTCGACGCCCGATACCTCGGCCCAGTCGGCACGCCCGGTCGGGAACCACTCGCCGGGCACCGAGAGGCAGCCCTCGGCGTCGTCGTCGGGGTGGGGCATGGTCTCCGGGATCTCGGAGGTCTCGATGCTCGGATTGATGACGTACCCGCGCCGGCGGCCGTCGGCGGTCATCAGGTCGTACACGAAAACCGCACGGGGATCGCCGATCTGATTGGCGGCCAGGCCCGCGCCCCGGGCCGCGGTGTTCGTCTCGAACAGGTCCTCGACGAAAGCGGCCAGCTCCGCGTCGAATTCGGTGACGGGCACGGCCGGGGTGGACAGTCTGGGGTCACCGGCGATGAGGATCGGTCGAACAGCCATGCCCCTATTTCTTCCAGAAGCAGGCCGACCGGTTTCCGTCGGGGTCCAGCAGCGGGAATTCGCGACCCGCTACGGGCGCGGAATATTGCGCAGGTTGCTGCGGGCCATGTCGAGCATGCGGCCGACGCCGCCGGCCAGCACGATCTTGCCCGCGGCCAGGGCGAAACCCTTGACCTGCGCGGCGTCGATCCGGGGCGGGAGGGACAGAGCATTGGGGTCGGTGACCATGTCCACCAGCATCGGCCCGGGCTCGGCGAACGCCTTGGCCAGCACGGCCCGCGCCTCGGCCGGGTCGGTCACCCGCAGCGACGGAATGCCCACGGCCGCCGCGATATCGGCGTAGTTCACCGGCTCCTGGTCGGTGCCGAAGTCGGGCATGCCGTCGACCATCATCTCCAGCTTGACCATGCCGAGCGTGGAGTTGTTGAAGACCACGATCTTCACCGGCAGCCGGTGCCGCCAGACGGTGAGCAGCTCGCCCATGAGCATGGCCAGACCGCCGTCTCCCGACAACGAGATCACCTGCCGGCCAGGGTAGGCCGTCTGGGCGCCGATGGCGTGCGGGACGGCGTTGGCCATGGTGCCGTGCCGCCACGAGCCGATGATGCGTCGGCGGCCGTTCGGGGTGACGTACCGCGCCGCCCAGACATTGCACATGCCGGTGTCGACGGTGAAAACCGCGTCGTCGTCGGCGATTTCGTCGATGAGCGAGGCGACGTACTCGGGGTGGATGGGCATGTGGTGGTCGATATCGCGGGTGTAGGCGTCCACCACGTTCTCCAGCGCGGAGGCGTGCCGGCGGAGCATGTCGTCGAGGAAGGCGCGGCTCGGATTCTGGTGCAGCAGCGGCAGAACGGCGTCGATGGTGGCGGCCACGTCGCCATTGACGGCGATATCGACCGCGGCGCGGCGCCCGATGCGGGACGGGTCGTGGTCGATCTGGGCGATCCGGCCGTTCTGCGGCAGGAAGGTGTCGTAGGGGAAGTCGGTGCCGAGCAACAGCAGCAGGTCGGCTTCGTGGGTGGCCTCATAGGCGGCGCCGTAGCCGAGCAGGCCGCTCATGCCGACGTCGTACGGGTTGTCGAACTGGATCCATTCCTTGCCGCCGAGCGCGTGGCCGATCGGGGCGTGCAGTCGTTCGGCCAGGCTCATGACCTGGGCGTGTGCGCCGCGCACGCCCGCGCCCGCGAACAGGGCCACGGTGTCGGCGTCGTTGAGGGCCTCCGCGAGGCGGTCCACCTGGGCGGCGGGCGGGACCACGGTCGGCGCTTCGGCCACCAGATCCGACTGCCAGCCGCGGTTCTCGGCGTCCGCGCTGAGCACATCACCGGGGACCACCAGCACCGAGACGCCGTGCCGGCCGAGTGCGGTCTGCATGGCGATGTAAGCGAGCCGCGGCATCTGCTCGGGGGTGCCGACCATCTCACAGAAGTGGCTGCACTCCACGAAGAGTCGCTCGGGGTGGGTTTCCTGGAAGAAGCCGGTGCCGATCTCACGGCTGGGAATGTGCGAGGCAATAGCCAGCACCGAGGCGCCATTGCGATGTGCGTCGTAGAGCCCCTGGATCAGGTGGGTGTTTCCGGGTCCGCAACTGGCCGCGCAGACCGCGAGCCGGCCGGTGAGCACCGATTCCGCGCCGGCCGCGAAGGCGGCGCTCTCCTCGTGGTGGCAGTGCACCCAGTCGATGCCCTCGGTCCGGCGCACCGCGTCGACGAAGGGGTTCAAACTATCCCCCACCAGTCCATACACCCGTTGAACCCCGGCGGCGACGAGGGCGTCGACCAACTGACTGGCGACCGAATTCCGACCCATGATCGCTCCGTTCGCAGTGTCGAGACCGAGCATGACCGGAGGCCACCGACGCACTCTACCGAAATCGGACAGCCAAGGTTGCCGCATCATTGCCACACCGTGAATCGGGCCGGCGGTCACATTTCGGCGATCACCCGGGCCACCTCATCGGCGGCCGGGCCCCGGCGGATCACCAATGGTGTACCGAGCCGGTGGCCGGCCGCGACGGGCCACCGGCGGTCATGGCCTTCACTGTCGAGGGCGATCGCATCGTCCGGATCGACGTGCTCGCCGGCCCGGAAACGCTGGCGCGACTACCACTCTCGATACCCGGCTTCAGCGCGTAGCGACGAGTTTGACCGGCGCCTCGAGCAGCGCGTCGATCGAATCCTCCCAGGCCACGGTGCGGGTGGTCACCACACTCGGATCGAAACGCCCGGCCGCCACCAGATCCAGAATGTGCGGGATCGACGGGCGAGCGTGCGCCCGGCCGGTGTGGAAAGTGCAGCAGCGCGAATACATTTCGAGCATGGGCAGGGCGACATCCTGGGTCTGGACGCTGACACTGGTGCAGAAGCCATCATTGGCCGTGGCACGGATGGCGGCCACCAGGGCTTCGGAGCCGCCCGCGGCTTCGACGGTGACCGGGAACCGGCCGACCCGGTCGGTCGGCCTGCCCTCGACGGGCTCCGCGCCGAGTTCGGCTGCGATGGCGAGCCTTTCGGGGTCGGTGTCGAGGTAGACGGCCCGGGCGGAGCCGAGCGCCACCGCGAGACCGGCCGCATACAGGCCGATGGACGGTGCGGCCGGACCGCTCAGGACCAGGACTTCGGCGCCGGGGCGGGCGGCGAGTTGCGGGGCGACCGATCGGTAGGCGTCGGCGATATTGTCGCTGGCACTGGCGACCGCCGCCGGATCCACTCCGGCGGGCAGCGGGACCAGCATGGCGTCGGCATGCGGGACGGCGACCAGGTCCGACCACAGCCCGCCCCAGCTCAGCCCGCCCATCGGGCCGAGGCCGTAGCTCGACATGAACGGGTGGGTGGTGCAGTTGCCGGTATGGCCGCGGCGGCAGGAATCGCAGACGCCACAGGAGATCTGGAACGGGACCACCACCTTGTCGCCAGGGCGGACGGTGGTGACGTCGTCGCCGACGGCCACCACCTCGGCCACCCCTTCATGGCCGAAGGGGTAGGGGCCCGCCAGCGGGAACCAGCCCTGCAGGATCGCGGGGTCGATATCGCAGGTGGCCACGGCGATGGGGCGGACCAGCGCCTGGTCAGGGGCATCGAGGGTGGGTTCGGCGGCGTCTTCCCAGCGCAGTGCGTGCGGGCCGTCGAGCACGAGTCGCTTCATGCATCGATCGTCGCTAGAACGTTCTTTCCAGTCAACCCCCCTAGGATGAATTCGCCTCGGCAGCAGCGACTTCCGCGAGACTCAGCCGGATCAACCGGGCCATGGCCACCGAAACCGTGTGCAGCGGCTCATCGGTGCGGCGCACCCGGGCCAGGACGGTCGCGCCCTCGTAGGCCGCGACCACCGTGGTGGCCAGATCACGCGCCTCCCCCGGCGCCACGCCCAGCTCGGTGAGCAGTTCGGCGAAACCGTGTGTCATGGCGTCGAAGGCCGACACACACGCGGTGCGGACCGAGTCGACATCACTGCCGCCGTCCAGGGCGGGGGTCCCGACCGGGCAGCCCGCGGCCCAGTCGGTCTCGGCCAGTTTCGTGGCCATGAAGTCGAACAGCGTTGCCGCGGTGCCGAACACATCGCCCGGGGCCTGCCGGATCATGCGCCCCACCAGCACGCCCGTGCCGGTGATGGCCGAGACGGCGATCTCCTCCTTGCCGCCCGGGAAGTGGTGGTAGATCGACCCATACGGCAGCCCCGCCGCCTCGCTCAACTTCTTCAGCCCGAATCCGTGATAGCCGTGCCGGGCGAGTAGCCCGGCCGCAGCCACCTCGATTCGCCGTTTCGAATCGGACACCATTCATCCAGAGTATGAGCGGGGTCCGACAGGGGCAGCGCGAATCGTGTTCGGGCGGTGGATCAACCGAGCGCCGCGATGGCCGCGCTCAGCAGCTCCGTGGCGCAGTCGGCGACTTCTTGCAGCGCCGGATCGCCCGCGACCTGCACCATCACCTCCGGATTCATGGCCTCCACGATCATGGTGCCGGCGTCCGAACGATCCGCGCGCACAACCACATTGCACGGCAGCAGCAGGCCGATCTGACGGTCCACACCGAGGGCGGTGTGCGCCAGCGACGGATTGCACGCGCCCAGGATGAGGTAGTCCTCCATGTCCGCGTCCAGCTTCTGCTTCATGGTCGCGGTCACGTCGATCTCGGTGAGCACGCCGAAGCCCTGCTCGGACAGGGCCTTCCGGGTGCGTTGCACCGCATCGGCGAAATCGGTGCGCAGGGTGGCCGAGAGGGCGAGGGTCATCACGAATTCCTTTCCGTTGCCGGGCTGCCGGTTCGGGGCACGCCCAGGCGTTGCAGGAGCAGGGTCATCGGACACCAGCCGACGACCCCGAAGAGCACCAGGTTGGCCGCCACCAAGGCGGTCAGCAGCAGCCACCAGGGCGAGAACGCGAGCACCAGCGCGAGGCTGAGCAGCACCACGGTGCCGGCCAGGCCCGGCACGATGCGGTCGATGGACCAGTGGCGGATCGCGGTCATCTTGACTTCCTTTCGCTCCCGGCGCTGGGTGATCTACTGGAAAGGATCGCCCGGAAGAAGCTTCAGGCCAGCGCCAGGAAGAGTTTTTCCAGTTCCTCGACTGTCATCGGCTCGGAGTTCTCGGACTGCTCCCCGGTCAGGCAGTCCCGCAGACCGGTGGCGACGATCTTGAATCCGGCGCGGTCGAGAGCGCGAGAGACCGCGGCGAGCTGGGTGACCACGTCCTTGCAGTCGCGGCCCTGCTCGATCATGGAGATGACGCCCGCAAGCTGTCCGTGCGCGCGGCGCAGCCGGTTGAGGACCAGTGCGATGCTGTCTTCGTCGCCGATCATTGGGGTTTCCTTCCCTGAGTCCGATGACTTCAGTATACCCCTAGGGGTATGGAAGGGTCGTGGGAGAGGGCTCACCCTTTCCCACGACCCCACCCGTCAGTGCGCGAAGCTGATGTCCGGCAGCACCTTGCGCAGCCAGCGCGGCGACCACCAGGCGGCGTGCCCGGTCAGGCGCAGCAGCACCGGCAGCAGGATCAGGCGGATCAGCACGGCGTCCAGCAGGACGGCGACACCGAGAATGATGCCCATCTCCTTCGGCGGCAGCGGATCGGCCAGGGCGAAGGTGAAGAACACCGCCACCATGACCGCCGCGGCGGCCGCGATCACCCGGCCCGAGTGGGCGATGCCGTCGATGTGGGCCACCTCCGGATCACCCGAGCGCTCGTAGTGCTCCTTCGCCGTGGCCAGCAGGAAGACCGTGTAGTCCATGGCGATGGCGAAGATCATGGCGAAGAAGAACACCGGACCCCAGCCGTCCAGGAAGCCCTGCGGCGTGAAACCGAGCAGGCCCGCACCGTGGCCGTCCTGGAAGACCAGCTTCGCCACACCGAACGCCGCCGCGGTCGACAGCAGGCTGACGCCCGCTCCGAGCAGGGCGATCAACGGGGCGCGCAAGGCGACCAGCAGGAGCAGGAAGCCCAGCACCAGGATGATGCCGACCACCAGGGGCAGGTAGTCGTTCAAGGCCTGCTGAAGGTCCAGGTTCTCGGCGACCGCCCCGCCGACCAGCGCACCCGCGGGGAGCGCGGCGCGCAGCGAATGGACGATATCGCCCATGGCCGGGTCCGAGGGGTCGACCGTCGGGGTCGCCTGGAGCATGACCAGGCCGCTGTCGTCGGCGGCGGGCTGCGGCGGGGTGACCATCGCAATCCGATTGTCCGAGGCCGCGATTCGCTGCACGTCCGCGCCGTCGGAGGCGGGGGCCACGATTTGCAGCATGCCGGGCGCACCCGGGCCGAATTCGCGCTGGACCAGCTCGTAGCCCTGACGCACGGACGCGTCCGCGGGCACCACCTGGATGGACGGCATGGCCACCTTCAGGCTCGTCACCGGAATCGCGAGCGCGATCAGCACCAGCAGGGAGCCGATGGCGAACGGCCACGGGTGGCGGTGCAGCAGTTGTCCCCACTTCGCGAAGACCGGCGAACGATGCTGCTGCCGGGCCACGTACGGCAGCGAGCCCGCGTTCACGCGCCGGCCCAGCGCGCCGAGCACGGCGGGCAGCAGGGTCAGCGTCGCCAGCAGCACGAACGAGACCGCGAACATGATGCCGACCGCCATGGTCCGCACCGCGGGCGCGGGCACCACGAGCACGGCCGACAGGCTCACCAGCACGGTCAGGCCCGAGAGCAGCACCGCCTTGCCGGCGGTCGCCATGGTGACGGCGACGGCGGTGCGCGGTGGCGTGTCACCGCGAACAGCGTCGCGGAAGCGGGAGACCAGGAACAGCGCGTAGTCGATACCCAGCGCCAGCGCGAACATCATGGCGAAGTTCATGGCCCACACCGAGATCGGCGTCACATGGTTCAGCAACACCAGACCACCCGCCGAGGCGATGAGGCCGGTGAGCGTCAGCAGCAGCGGCAGTCCGGCCGCCACCAGCGAGCCGAAGGCCAGCACCATGATCGCCAATGTGACCGGCCACGAGAACATCTCGGCCTTCATCATGGCCTCGTGATTGGCCTTGTTGAAGTCGCTCCACAGCGCCGAGGCGCCGGTCGGATAGATCTCGAAGCCGTCGGATGAGAGGGCCTGCAGTTTCGGGCCGACGTCGGTGACCGCGGCAACCATCTCGTCGGTGTTCGCATTCGCGCCCGCCAGCAGAATGCCGGTGTGGCCGTCGCGGCTGACCGACTGGCCCGGCACGGGTGCGACGATCGCGCCGAATCGGCTGTCGGCCTGCAGGATTCCGGTGAGATCGGCCACCAGGCGGTGCGCCTGCGGACTGTCCATGGTCGCGGTCTCCGAGTGGATCACCACCTGCACCGCCGCGGCCGAGTTGCCGCCGAAGTGCTCTTGCGCGAGTTCGCGGACACGCACGGACTCGGATCCATTGGCCTGCCAGCCCGCCCCCGCGAGCGAGTCGAACACCGTGGGCGCGGCCGCGCCGAGGGCGACGGACAGGATCAACCAGAAGCCGAACACCCAGCGGGCGTGATCGGCCATGCGGGCCCCGAGGCGGCCCAGCAGACCGCCGGGGGCGGTCGTGATCGGAGAAGCGTCGGCGACGCCGACTGTGGTACTTCGCATCTGACTTCCTTCCATACCCCCTGGGGTATGTCACGACTATACCCCCCGGGGTATCAGATGCAAGTATGGGTGCCGATCGGCAACTCACGAGCACACCGGGCGAACCCCCGCTGCGGCCATGCGATCGGCGTCCGACCCGCGGCTCCGGACTAGGCTTCGCAGCTGTGGCGGTAGTGGAAGGCGCGCGGCGCAGAGTCATCGATATCGGACGCCGGGCCCTGGGCCTGGACGTTCCCGCCGCCGATCACACCGTCGCCGTCCTGCACGGCATCGACGCCGACCGGCCGGGCCTGGACCGGCGCGAAACCCTGCAATTGATGCGGATCCGGCTGCTCGGCGCGACCGGAGCCGTGATCATGGCGGTATCCGCGCTGGGTGTCGGAGCCCAACCGGTGCACCAGAATCCGATCTCCGGCATGCGGGTGCTCGGGTTCTTCGCGCGGGCCGGCACCTCGACGCTGGCCATGTGCATGATCGGCACCATCCTGGTGATCATGGCGTGGCTGCTGCTGGGCCGCTTCGCCGTCGGCGGGTGGGGCGGAGATCCACGCCACCGGCTCAGCCGCTCGCAGATGGATCGGACGCTGCTGCTGTGGATCATTCCGCTCAGCGTCGCGCCACCCATGTTCAGCAACGACGTCTATTCGTACCTGGCACAGAGCGAAATCGCGGCCCGGGGCATGGACCCGTATTCGGTCGGCCCGGTGGCCGGGCTCGGGCTCAACAATGTGCTCACCAACAATGTCCCCACCATCTGGCGGGACACCTCCGCGCCCTACGGGCCGCTGTTCCTGTGGATGGGACGCGGCATCGCGCACATCACCGGCGACAACATCCTTCTCGGGGTGTGGCTGCATCGGTTGCTGGCATTGGCGGGCGTGGCATTGATGGTATGGGCGCTGCCGCGGCTGTCGCGACGCTGCGGAATCGCGGGGGTGAGCGCGCTGTGGCTGGGCGCGGCCAACCCGCTGGTGCTGTTCCATCTGGTGGGCGGGGTGCACAATGACGCGCTCATGCTCGGGCTGATGCTGGCGGGAATGGAATTCTGCCTGCGCGCCATCGACGATTGCCCGCAGTTCAATCAAAGGGCTTGGGCGCTGCTGGTTTTCGGTGCCGTGCTGATCACACTGTCCTCGTCGGTGAAGATCACCTCGCTGGTGAGCCTCGGATTCGTCGGCATGGCGCTGGCGCGGCGATGGGGGCGCGGACTCAAACCGGTACTCGTCGCCGGTGGCGTGCTCGGTGCCATAGCCGTGGTCACGACGCTTTTCGTGAGCTATGCCAGCGGCCTCGGATTCGGGTGGGTCAATACCGTCGGCACCGCCACCACCGTGCGCAGTTACCTCTCACTGCCGACCGCCGTCGGGATCATCACCGGGTTCGGCGGCGTGCTGCTCGGACTCGGCGACCACACCACCGCCCTGCTCGACATCACCCGGCCCATCGCGGAACTCGTCGCGGGCTTCGTGACCCTGCGCATGCTCATCGCCGCCTGGACGGGGCGCTTGAATGCGATCGGCGCGCTGGGGGTTTCGCTGGGCGCGATCGTGCTGCTCTTCCCGGTGGTGCAACCCTGGTACCTGCTGTGGGCGATCGTGCCCCTCGCCGCGTGGGCCAACCGGCCCGCGTTCCGGGTGCCGGCGGTGGTGCTGTCGGTCGTGGTGTCGGTGATGGTCATGCCGCGCGGCGCGGACTTCTACGTCTTCCAGATAGTCGAATCCGCCATCGCCACCGTGATCGTGGGCCTGTCGCTGATCTTCCTCACCCGAAATGTGCTGCCGTGGCGCAATCAGCCGGGGGTGTCGGCTCGGTCACAGCAGCCCACGCCTTACGGTGTCTCATCGTGACCGCAGCTTCCGGACCCGCCGTACGCGTCGACGGCGTCGTGAAACGCTACGGCGAGACCACCGCGGTCGACGGCATCAGCTTCGATATCGAACACGCACAGGTGCTGGCCCTGCTCGGACCCAATGGCGCCGGCAAGACCACCACCACCGAGATGTGCGAAGGCTTCGTGACTCCCGACGCCGGGACCGTGCGGGTGCTGGGCCTGGACCCGATCGCCGACTCCGATCAGCTCCGACCGCGCATCGGCGTGATGCTGCAGGGCGGCGGCGCGTATCCGGGGTCCAAGGCCGGGGAGATGCTCGATCTCGTCGCCTCCTATTCGGCGAATCCGCTGGACCCGGCGTGGCTGCTGGACACGCTCGGACTGAAAGACGCTCGGCGGACGCCGTATCGGCGGCTCTCGGGCGGGCAGCAGCAGCGGCTCGCGCTGGCGTGCGCGCTGGTGGGGCGGCCGGAGATCGTGTTCCTCGACGAGCCGACCGCCGGATTGGACGCGCAGGCACGGCACCTGGTGTGGGAACTCATCGACGCGCTGCGCCGCGACGGGGTCAGCGTACTGCTGACCACGCACATGATGGACGAGGCCGAGCAGCTGGCCGATCAGCTGGTGATCATCGACCACGGGCAGGTCGTCGCGCAGGGCACGCCCGCCGAGGTCACCTCGCACGGGGCCGAAGGGCGGCTGGCGTTCACCGCACCACCCAAACTCGACCTGTCGCTGCTGGAAGCCGCACTGCCGGAAGGGTTCACCCCGCGCGAGACCGCGCCCGGCTCGTACCTGCTGCAGGGCGACATCACCCCGCAGGTGCTGGCCACCATGACCGCGTGGTGCGCGCGAATCGACGTGCTGCCCACCGACATTCGCATCGACCAGCGCCGGCTGGAAGACGTGTTCCTCGAACTGACCGGGCGGGAGCTGCGAGGATGACCGAGACCGTGAACCGATTCGCGGCGGGTACCTTCTCCCCCGCGCCGCAGCCGACCACGCGCGCCAAGATGCTGGCGGCGCAGACGCGCATGGAGCTGATCCTGTTGCTGCGCAACGGGGAACAGCTGCTGCTGACCATGTTCATTCCGATCACGCTGCTGATCGGGCTGACCCTGCTGCCGATGAGCGGGCTCGGCGAGCACCGGGTGGACCGGGTGGTGCCCGCGGTGATGATGGTGGCGATCATGTCGACCGCGTTCACCGGGCAGGCCATCGCCGTCGGCTTCGATCGGCGGTACGGGGCATTGAAGCGGCTCGGGGCGACGCCGCTGCCGAGGTGGGGCATTGTCGCGGGGAAGTGCTCGGCGGTGCTGATCGTGGTGGTGCTGCAGTCGATCCTGCTGGGGGCCATCGGGTTCGCGCTCGGCTGGCGGCCGTCGCTGACCGGACTGCTGCTGGGCGCGGTGGTGATCGCGCTCGGGACCGCGACCTTCGCGGCGCTGGGACTGCTGCTGGGCGGGACGCTCAAGGCCGAGGTGGTGCTGGCGCTCGCCAACATTCTGTGGTTCGTCATGCTGGGGACGGCGAGCCTGGTGTTCATGTCCGACGACCTGCCGCACGCGGTGAGCCTGATCGCGCGGATCATTCCGTCCGGGGCGCTGTCGGAGTGCCTGGAGCAGGCGATGCGCACCAGTATCGACTGGTACGGGCTCGCGGTGCTGGCCGGCTGGGGCGGGCTCGCGGGGTGGTTGGCCACCCGGTTCTTCAAGTTCGATTGAGGCCGTCCGGGCGGCGGTCACCTCGAAAGTTCGCGCCCGCCCGGGTGTTTAACGACACGCTGTAGTAGGGCCGGTGACGGGGCGAAATGCGGCCCCGCTACCATCGGTGCGTGCTGTCTCGCGCCTTCCAGCGACTTGCCGACCTGTTCCCGATGCCTTCCCTGCGGGTGCAGCGACTCCTCGCCTTCCTGGTCATCCTGTCCCAGGCCGGAATCTCGGTGACCGGCGCGGTCGTCCGCGTCACCGCCTCGGGCCTGGGCTGCCCCACCTGGCCGCAGTGCTTCCCCGGCAGCTTCGTGCCGACCGCGGTGGCCGAGGTGCCGGTGCTGCACCAGGTGGTCGAATTCAGCAATCGCATGCTCACCTTCGTGGTGTCGCTGGCCGCGGCGGCCATCGTGCTCGCGGTCACCCGGGCGCGGCGGCGGCGCGAAGTCCAGGTGTACGCGTGGCTGATGCCCGGCGGCACCGTGCTGCAGGCGGTGATCGGCGGTATCACCGTGCGCACCGGGCTGCTGTGGTGGACGGTCGCGGTGCACCTGCTGGCGTCCATGCTGATGGTGTGGCTGGCGACGCTGCTGTGGGCCAAGGTCGGGGAACCCGACGACGGCATCGACACGGTTCAGGTTCCCAAGCCGCTGCGGCTGCTGACGGCCCTGTCCGGTCTGGCCCTCACCGGAACGCTGATCGCGGGCACCCTGGTCACCGGCGCGGGTCCGCACGCGGGTGACAAGAGCGTCGAGAAGCCGGTCGAACGCCTACAGGTCGAGATCGTCACCCTGGTCCACCTGCACGCCGAACTCCTGGTCGCCTACCTGGCCCTGCTCGTCGGCCTCGCCTGCGGCCTGGCCGCGGTCGGCATGAACAAGACCATCCGCAACCGCCTCGTCCTGGTGATCGCCCTGGTCTGCTCCCAGGCCCTGGTCGGCATCGTCCAGTACTTCACCCACGTGCCCGCCGCCCTGGTCGCCGTCCACGTCGGCGGCGCCGCCGCCTGCACCGCCGCCACCGCCGCCCTCTGGGCCGCCATGCGCACCCGCGAAACCCTCCCCACCTCGGCTCCGGCGCCCGTGGACAAGGCCGCTGCCTGAATCGGTCGGCGGCTCCGCACCGCCGTCGACCGCACCGGGCAGGATGTCCTGTGTGCCCGAGCTACTCGACGACGCCCACCTGGAACGGACCGCGGTAGTGGCGAACTCCGCCATGAACCGCGACCGCCGACTGCCCGCCTACCGTCGCGAACTCGGCTTCGACCCCGTTGCCTGGCTGGCGGCCCGTCCCGCACCCCAGCGCTGGCTGGATGTCGGATGCGGCAGCGCTCACGCCCTGTTCGAGGCAGACGAAACGCTGTCCGGTCACGCCCGGATCATCGGACTCGACCTGGTGGACTATTTCCGTGGGCCGCCGCGAGCGGGCATCGACCTCGTCACCGGGTCGGTATTGACCTGGCATCCCGACGAACCCGTGGATCTGATCACCAGCGTCCACGCCCTGCACTATGTGGGCGACAAACTCACTGCTCTCACCCGCATGTCCTCCTGGCTCACCTCGGACGGCCTGTTCGCCGCGAACTTCGACGCCGTCTCGATCCGTGACACCGGCGGCGCTCCACTCGGTAGACGTGTGACAACCGCCTTGCGTCACAACGGATTCACCTACACCGCGCGAAGTCACCGCCTCACCCGCAGCGGCCGGGCCCTACCTCGGTGGGAATTCACCTACGCCGGCGCCGATGCCCACGCCGGCCCGAACTACACCGGCCAGGACGCCGTCGCCTCTCATTACCGGCTCTGACGGTGATCTCGCTCCCCGCAGCACGGGACAGCGGGTTTTCCCTGACCAACGCTACGCCTCAGGGATGATCTCGGGTGAGCGCTGCGGGTGATGCCCGGATCGCAGCTTGGAGCTACCATCCGGTTATTGACCTCCGCGAGGCGCGAACCCGGCTACGCAGCAGCGCATTCCGGCCGAGCGCTCGCGGCCACTACGCCAGAAGGAGACCATATGAGGCTCGTTCGCCGGATCGCCGCTGCGGTCGCGGTCGCCGGAGTGGTCTGCGCGGTGGGGGCCTGCGGTGATGATGCGGCGCGACAGCCGGGAGGGCCGCTGTCGGCCGATGCGCGTACGGAGGTCGGGCGCGCCCTGGACGCTGCCGTGGCGGCGGGAGTTCCCGGGCTGCAGGTGGTCGTGACCGAGCACGACCGCGAGTGGAGTGCGACCTCGGGTGTCGGTGACGTCGCTACCGGCGCCGCCTTTCCGCAGGGCGCGCATGTGCGCGTCGGCAGCAATACCAAGACGTTCGTCGCGACCGTCATGATGCAGCTCGTCACCGAGGGTGCGGTGGATGTGGGCGCACCTGTCGAGCGCTATCTGCCCGGCGTCGTCCAGGGCGCGGGCATCGACGGCAACCGGATCACGGTCCGGAATCTCATGCAGCACACCAGCGGTCTGCCCGAGTATCTGGAACTGCCCGAGCTGCAGGGTGATTCGCCCGATCTGCTGACCATGCACTTCGACTCGGCGGACCTGGTCCGTCGTGCCATGACCCTGCCCGCGCGCTTCGAGCCGGGCGCGAAAGCCGAATACAGCAATACCAACTACCTTATCGTCGGCATGATCGTGGAACGCGTGACCGGGCACCCGGTGGGCGAGGAAGTCACGCACCGCGTCATCGACCGGCTGGGGCTGCGCGACACCTACTTCCCGGCCGCCGGCGACACCGACCTCCGCAGTCCGCATCCGCAGGGCTACGAGGCGGTCGACGGGAAGCCGACCGATGTCACCCGCTTCGATCCGTCCTGGGCGGGCAGTGCCGGCGCGCTGATCTCCACCGGCTCCGACGCGAATCGGTTCTTCAGTGCGCTCCTCACCGGGAACCTGCTGCCCCCGGCCCAGGTGGCCGCCATGCGCAGCGATCCGAAACCGCTGACCAACCGCCCGGGTTACTCGTACGGCCTCGGATTGACCACCACCACCGCACCGTGTGGCATCCAGGTGTGGGGGCACGGCGGTTCCATCCCCGGCTTCCGAACCTTCAATGCCGTCACCCCGGACGGCCGCGCGGTCACCCTCATCGCCAATCTCCGGCCCTCGGATCCCACCGTCACCGCTGCCCTCCAGACGGCGTTCGACACCGCGCTCTGCGCAGCCGACTGAGTTCCGAGCCGATCGGCCCGCGCCGCACAGCGCCAGAGCTGCACTCAGGATTGCAGAGAGTTTGCTATTGCGGGGCGGACTACCGCGGCGAGGGCGAGACCGGGGCCGGGCGGGGCTCAGGCGGGGAGGAACTGCCACAGGGCGTTTCGCACCGACCCCTGCTCATGACCGGCCTGCAATTCCAGCAGGGCGGCTTCGGCGACCAAGCCGACCCACAACCGGGCGCCTGCCTCCGGGTGCGGCCAGCCCAGGACCTTGAAATCGGGTTCGATCAGCGCGGCGTTGTGGGTGTTGCGAGCCGTCACCTCGTCCACGATCAGGGGTTCGGCTCGGGCTTCGAGGAGCAGGGCCTTGACGCCGCGGTCGCGCAGACAGGCGTCGAGGTAGGCGGTGGCTCCGGCCAGGAGACGGTCCCGCCCCGGGGCGAGCCCGGAGGTGGCGGAGTCGATCACGGCCTGCAGGCGCTCGTGGAATTCGCGATGCAGGGCCAGCAGGTAGTTGGCGCGGGTGCCGAAATGATGGAAGAACGTGCCTTTCGAGACGCCGAGCTCGGCCACCAGGACGTTCACGCTGACACCGCCGAGTCCCAGCCGCTCGGCCAGCAGCAGGCCGCTGTCGACGAGCGCGGCGCGAGTGCGCGCGGCGGAATCCTCCCGCAGATTCATCAGATTCAACCCTCACCGGGGGCTGTGCCGGCTCACCCGGTGTTGCGCGACAGGCGATTCGGCGTCCCCCTTGCGTGTGCTTGGGACCGATTGTATGGTCACATCATACTTGACCGACCGACTGGTCAGTGAACGACCGTTCGGTCACCACAATCGAATGAAGGGTTGTTGCGTATGCACATCATGCGCACGTCGGCCGGACGACTGGCCTACGAAGACATCGGCACGGGGCCCACCGTGGTCCTGCTGCACGCCACCCTGCACGACCACCACGACTTCGATCCGATCCTCCCGGCATTGGCCGCGGAGCATCGGGTGATCGCCATCGATTGGCCGGGACACGGTGCGTCCGAACCGAATTCGACCATCACCGCCGCCGCGATCGCCGACACGCTCGCCGAGGTGGTCACAACACTCGAGCTGGAACCCGCGGTGTTCATCGGCAGTTCGGTCGGCGGATTCGCGGCCGCTCGCCTGGCGCTGGAACAACCCACGCGCGTCGCCGGGCTCGTCCTCGTCAATACCGGCGGCTTCGTCCGGCAGACGCCGCTGACCCGGGCCTACTGCAACTTCTACGGCTCTCACCTGATGGCCCGCCGCTGGCTCCCGCACAGCATCCGCAACTACATGAAACCCGTGACCCCGCACGACGACGCCGTCGTAGAGCGCGCGATCCGCGTGGCGGGCACCGATATCGGCCGTGCCACCTACTCCGCCCTGTGGCACAGCTTCAACGATCCCCGCTACGACCTCACGCGCCGCGCAACCGAAATCGCGGCACCGACCCTGATCGTATGGGGCCGCCGCGACCCGGTCCTTCCCCTCCGCTACGGCAGGAAAGCCCACGCCCTGATCCCCGGCTCCGAGCTCCAGGCCCTCCCCACCGGCCACCTGCCCTTCTCCTCCGCCCCCGAGCAGTTCCTGGACGTCGTCCGCCCATTCATCGAATCCGCATACGCGACACCGGGAGCCAGCCCGTCGACGAAGTGAAGCGCGGCACCCATCAAGATCAGGGAGCGCTCAGCGCGGAGTTTTGTCCGGAGCGCCACGGTGGGAGCTCCCTGATCTTGCCGGTGCGCTCTGTCAGTCGCCGATGATGAGAGTCGCGGATACGGCGGGCGGGGAGAGTTCGCGGCGTGCGGAGTGGATCAAGCCTTCGAAGGCTGTGCGCGCCTGGACTCGCGCTGTTGCCCAGTGGAGACAGTGACGTGGCGATTCTGGGCGTCCGCGGCAAGTTCAGTGAGGGCGCTATCGAGTTCGGAGGCTGCTGCGACGGCCTCGGCGGCCCGTAAGAACGCCTGCAAACGCAGCCGAATCGCCGGTGTCATCGATCCCCCCGTTTCGAATCCGTCGTCGGCATACGAGCCGACGGGTGAGCAGCGGAGTCGCACAGTCGAATTCGGGTACGGCGGTCGACTGATCCGCCCGCGAGATCGGGCGCGGACGGCGGAAGTACTGAATACTTCGACGGATGGGTGCGCTCTCGCTGTTCGACACACCGGCACTGCATCGACTGCGGGATTGCGAGCGGGTCCTGGTCGCTGGAGCTGGGGGCGGGTTCGACGTGCTCAGTGGCCTGCCGGTGGCGTTCGCGCTGCAGGAGCAGGGCAAGTCGGTGGTGCTGGCGAATCTCACGTTCACACCGGTCACGCGGACCACGGCCCGGCAGGTCGCGCCCGGGCTGTTCGAAATCGACGCGGAGACCGAGGGTGCGGACGCGTACTTTCCGGAGAAGCACCTCGCGATGTGGTTGCGCGACCACGGATTTCCGGATCGGGTGTTCCTGATTCGCAAGGGTGGGCCCGCCGATGTCCAGACGGCCTACGCGTGGTTGGCTCGCGAGCTTCGACTGGACGGGCTGGTGTTGGTCGATGGGGGTACGGATCTCCTGATGACCGGCGATGAGGCCGGATTGGGTACACCGGTCGAGGATGTGACCAGCCTGTTGGCGGCGCAGGCGCTCGACCTGCCCGTCAAGCTGGCCATATGTGTCGGGTTCGGCGTCGATGCCCACCACGGCATCTGCCACGCGCATTTCCTGGAAAACGTTGCCGCACTTGCCGGACTCGGCGCGTATCACGGCGTCTTCGCTCTCACACCAGGCATCGCGGCCGTCGATGCCTGGCTGGCGGCCGTCGACTGGGTTCAGCAGCACACCCCCGGCAAGGAGAGCATCGTCTGCGCGTCGATCACCGACGCCGCCCGCGGCGAATTCGGTGATCACCACTCCCTGGCCCGCACCCGCGCCCAAAGCGCCGAACTCTTCATCAACCCCCTCATGTCGATGGTCTGGGGATTCGACCTGGACACCGTTGCCGAGCGAGTGCTCTACCGCGACGACATCGCGCACGCCACAACACCATTCGAAGTCGCCGCGGCAATCGAAGCATTCCGCGACCGCACACCCCTCCGGCCCCGCCGAACAATCCCCGTCTGACGATCGACATCCCGGTTCACCAGAACAGCCGATCGGTCGAAGCCGTGGCCGTGCCGTTCGGTGTCACAGAAGTGCAGGATCAGGTTCTGCTGCCACGGTGTGCGGGCCGGCGCGCAGCCGGCCAGCGCCAGCACATCGCAGAACACATCGGTGCCGGCATTGCTCATGTAGACATCCGCGCCCGAGGCCCGCGAACTGAAGGTGTTGCCCACGGTCCAGACCCTGACTCGCGGTGGAATATCGCTGGGCCACGCCGGGGCACGGATGATCTGATGTCGGGATGGCCGGTTCGAGAATCACTGTGGGTACTCCCGCGTGCGATGCCTCCGACGTGGAGGCGGCCCTCGCGGAAGCGCTGGCGCCATTCGAACTCGGGTTCACGCCGGGCGAAGCTGATTTCGCCGCGGGCTGTGACCACGGTGCCGACCATCTGGCGGCGCTGTCGGCTGACACGCTGCTGCTGAGCCTGCCCTGCCATCCAGAACAGTGACGGTGTGCCGATCGTGGAAGCGGGTTGGGCGGAACCTGATTCGCTGCTGGGGATGATCCAGCGTGGGCGGGGTGCAGCGTATGCGGCGGCGCTGGATCAGCGAGAGTTGGCTGCGGAGTATGTGATCGGCTGCATCGTGGATGATCCGCGGTGGGACCATCAGGTCGAGCATCGAGAGTGGCTCTACGCGACGCTGGTCGCCGAATTGGGGATCGATCTGCGGCTCTTGCGCGCCGCGTACGCGCGGCAGATCGATCCGAGCGGCGATTCGGATGCATGGCTCGCGGTCCGGGTGTTCGAGCTGCTTGCGCGCCGCGGGGTGCTGGGCAGCGTGGCCGAGTTGCGGCGCTATCTGCGGACAGGTCGCGACTTCGATGTGGCATTCGGCGCCCTCGTTCCGTTCTTCGAGCATCCGGAGGCCGAGGGGCTACTCGAGGAGGCGCTGGGAGTGGCCGATGACGAGCAGCTTCACTGGGCGATCGAGTGGGATCAGGATTTCTCGGCCGGACCCTGGCCGGTGTGGAAGCGCGCCAGCGCACGGATCGACAGGGTGATTTCCGATGTGGAGCGGAAGCGGGCACGCCTGCCGACAGGGCCGTCCGGGCCGGCGGCGCGCGATGCCGCCGAGCGCGAAAGGATCCTTCGGGTTGCCGCGGAATCCGGTCTCGTTCAAGAGATCTCACCGGCCGGGATCACGGATGAGCTCTGGGAAGGGGTGCTCTGGAACGTCGCACCCACGGTGCTCGCGGAGGGGGCCGCCACGCCGGCTGTGCGGGTCGCGGTGCGCCGGCAGTTGCGGCGGCTGCGGTCACCTCGGGCGTTGGCGTTGGCGTGGGCCCGGGCGCATGCCGACCTGGACGGCTCGATCGGTAGCGCAGCGCTGTCACTGCTCACAGATATCGGCGAAAAGTCAGATGCGCCAAGGTTGTTCGATCATCTGGAGGCCGCCCATGGCGGCGGCAACGACTATATCTATGACCAGTGCAGTCTGGTCGATGCTCTGACCCGGCTCGACCATGTGCCCGCTGTCCCTGTCGTCGAGGCGATCTTCGACTCCACTGTCTACTCCTATCTCAGGATCCGGTGTGCCGAGGCGCTGAGCCGCCTCTCGGCCGAATTCCCGCGCGGCCGGGCCGTCGAATGTCTCACGGATTGTGAAGAACAGATTCGCGCGATCGCGATTGGGCACGTCGATATCTCGGTGCGCGCGGTGCGGGAACGGCTGGGTCTGATCGCTGCGGATCCGATGGAAGGGGACGACAACCGCCTCGCCGCGGCGACAAGGATTTCATAAGAGACCCGCTGGGTGCGGTGGATAACTTCGTCTCACCCAATCAGCCATTCGGGCGGTGGAATTCACACGGAGGTCAGGCATCATGTGGAACGTTCCCAACGGCGGGCGTGGTCTGGTGGCGAAGGCAGCGGCACCGGTGGCCGCGGCCGCGGTCGGGGTGGCGGCCATCGTGCTGGCCGCGGCACCGGCCCAGGCTCAGGCCAATCATCCGAATTCGTGCATCGTGGTGCAGAACCACGCCGGCCGCACCACCACGGTGACCATGAACTACCCGGCGGGCTACAACGGGTCCTGGACGATCTACCCGAACGACCTGAGCTTGCTGCTGTACAACGGTGAGCCGGTGCAGTCGCCGACGGGTGATTTCAACATCCAGAAGGACTCGGACCTGCAGACGGTGTGGAACTACGACCCCAACCGCGACACCAACCGCGGCTGCAACGGCTCCTGGGTCGTCACCCTGAACTGACCAGGGTCAGCGCCGATCGGCGATGACGATATGACCGTCGGCGCGGACCGAGGTGCGTTTGCCCTCGATTCCCGCCTCGACCGCGACCGATTGCAGGTCGCGGTCGGCTGTGACGGAGAAGCCGTGCTCGGCCAGCAATGCGGCCATCGCCGCGGGAGTCCAGCTCGAACGCTGCGGTTCACCGGCCATGGGATTGGTGCGGCCGGAGACGGACAGCAACAGCTCCATGGCCTTGCGGCCGTAGTGGTACACCCGATTGGGGGTCGGGTAGGTGATGATCAAGCGGCTGCCGGGGGCACTGCGCTTCGCCACCTCGGTGACGGTCTCGGCGACCTCGGCGGGCGTCAGGTAGGGGACGACGCCCTCCCAGATCCAGGTGGTGGGGCGTGTCTCGTCGTGGCCGGCGGTGGTGAGGGCGGCGCCGAGGGAGTCCTTACCGAAATCGACCGGGACGAAACGGACGTCAGCCAGCGCTTCCCGCTCCCCGAGCCGTTCCCGCTTCTCGGCCTGCGACGCCGGATGATCCACCTCGAACACGGCGACTCCCGCCAGTTCGGGCATGCGCCAGGCACGCGCGTCCAGCCCCGCGCCGAGAATCACCAGCTGCGGATGCGCACTCTCGCGCACCGCATCATCGATGGCGACCGTGCGGGCCGCCAGCACTTCCGAAGTGGCGGAGAGCAATTCGTACTCCATCCGCGCGCCGAATCCCTTCGGCACCGCGCCCGCGCGCACGAGATCGACCAGCTCACGTTCGCCGTCGACCAATAGTTCGACCGCGACCGGGTCGGAGAACCGCCCGACGCCCATTCGCCCGTCCGCCACGGCGCGGCCCTGGCAGACCAGGACCGCTGTCCGACTCGCTGCACGCTCGGTCACCGGTTCATTATCGGCGCTGCGGCCATGGTTCGCCCGCCGCCGGGTCGATCCGGGATTCGCGCCAGAGCGGGCTGTCGACGAAGTGATTGTCGAAACGCTCCTGGGTGCGCAGGATTTCGAGCGGATCGCCGTCGCCGCGGCGGAGCCGCTCACCCATCCGGAAATATTCGAAGCGTTCGATGCCGGGCGTGAACACGATCAACACGTCGGCCGCCGAATCGGCGGGGGCGGCCCAGGCATGCACCATGGCGGGCGGAACCAGCAGGAAATCCCCCTCGCCCATGGTGAGGATCTCCTCCCCGGCCAGCACCCGCAGCGTGCCACCCAGCAGGAAGAACAGTTCCGCGGATGTGGTGTGGAAGTGCGGCGGCGGGCCGTCGGTACCGGCGGGCAGGACCGCGCGGTTGGCGCTGAGCTTTCCGCCGGTCATATCGTGGTCGGCATACAGGTGCACGCCCAGGCCCGGCAGCTGTTCGGCCTCGCCGGCCCGGATGAACAGGGCGCGGTCCGCGCCGGAGGGTGTGGTGGTCATGGTCGGTCTCCTCGGCCCCGGGGACCCTCCCCGGACGACACAACAGAGGCACGGTGACCGCGAACTGTGACATGGGTGCGGGTTTCGGTGACACGGAACACGATCCGGGCCACCATGTCACAGTTTCCGGGCCGCCCGGCTCTTCGGTGGCGAGAGAAGGGAGACGAATCATGACGGCACAGCCACCGCACGCGGCCTCCGACGAGGTCACCGCGCGCTTTCTCGACTACCGTGAACTGCTGTTCGCGGTCGGATACAACATGCTCGGCAGCGTCGCCGATACCGAAGACGTGCTCCAGGAAGCCTGGCTGGCGTGGGCGGCGCGGCACCGGGACCCCGCCGCGGCACCGGTCGACAATGCCCGCGCCTACCTGGTCCGGGTGGTCGCCAATCACGCCCTGGCGCGGCGCACCGAGATCGGCAAACGACGCGAAACCTATGTCGGCCCTTGGCTTCCCGAACCGCTGGTCACCACCGAGGACGAGGTGTCCGGCGTCGTGGAACGCAAGGAATCGCTGTCCATGGCGGTCCTCGTGGTCCTGGAAACCCTGTCCCCGCTGGAGCGCGCGGTCTTCGTCCTGCACGATGTGTTCGGCTTCGGCCACCCCGAGATCGCGGCCATGCTCGACCGTTCCCCCACCGCGGTCCGCCAGCTCGCCTCCCGCGCCCGCAAGCACATCCACGAGCGCCGGCCTCGCCGGCGAGATCAGCACTTCCCGGCCGGGCTGAGCGAGCGCCTGGCCGAGGCCACCCTGCGCGGTGACCTCGCCACCATGCTCGAGGTCCTCGCCCCCGATGTCACCCTGTGGACCGACAGCGGCGGCGCGGGGCGGGCCCAGAGCCTGGAACCCGTCCACGGCCGCGACCGGGTCGCCGCGGTCTTCATGGCGGTGGCCGCCGACCTCCCCGCCGGGCACCTAGCCATTCGCTACCGCTGGGTGGCCGAAGACCCCTGCGTCCTGGTGTTCTCCGACGAGAGCCCCTTGGCGGCCGTCGTCGTCGACCTGGACCCGGCCGGTACCCGAATCCAGACGATCTACTCGATCACCAACCCGCACAAGCTATCCCGGATCACCTGATGGGCACGCCGGACGGCCACCGCAGCGGGGGCACGCAGACGGGCACGGTGAGCATGGACCCGGCAACGCGGGCACTCCCGGACGCAGGCCGGAGGGTCGCGGGGCACAGCCGAGCACGTGACCGGACTGCGTCGAGCTGCTCGATCACGAACCCGCGCAGGCTTTTCCGAATCAGCTCGGTCCGGCCGGGGCGGATCGGCCGGGTCGCAGTGCGGCTGTCACGACGACCGTGGCGTAGGAGGCGGTGAAGGTGCCGCCGAGAGCGTCGATGGCCGCGCCGATGCCGTCGAGGACAGCGGTGAGGGTGTCGGGTGGGGCCTGGGTGAGGGTGCCGTGGGTGGGGATCTGGTCGAGCCATTCGTCGCGGGTGTAGGTGCGGCGCCAATCGAACTGCCACTGCTCGGGGTCGGTGAAGGCTCCGGATTCGCGGATCCCCTTGGCCACCGTGTCGAGTATCGGCTGGTAGATCTCGAGGGCGGGGCGGTCCGCGACCCGCGCGACGGGTGTGTCCGGCAGCAGGCGGCGATAGACCGCGGCGAAGGCGGCCGCCGCGTCGGGCGGCAGCTGGGCGAGAGGCCAGAAGGCGGCGAGCCGGCCGCCGGGGCGCAGGATCTGCGCCGCCCGGGCCGTGCCCCGCACCGGATCGACCCAGTGCCACGCGGTTCCGGCGATCACCGTGTCGAAGGTGCGGCCGGCCGGATCCCACTCCTCGAAGGTGCCGACCTCCACGTCGACGCCGGTTTCGCGAGCGAAATCGGCCATGCGGGCGTCGGGTTCGACGCCGAGCACCGAGCATCCGGCATCGCGGAACTGTCTGGTCGCAATGCCGGTTCCGCAGCCGACGTCGAGGACGTCCTTGCCGGGGCTTGCCGCGAGGATGCGCTCGATCATGGTGGCCGGATACGCCGGGCGGGTGCGGTCATAGCGGGCGGCGTCGATACCGAACGACTCCGCGATGTGCCGGGCTCGATGGGGGCTCTGGTCTGCGGGTTCGGGGCCAGAGGGCGGTAGAGTGACCATGTGCCCACTCTAAGTGGGCGCTTGCCCACTCCGCAAATGGATTGGGTCCGGCCGACATGAAAGGAGTGCGGGGTGCCCACCGGGGTGGCCATTCGGAATGCACGGGAGCAGTTGTTCGACGCGGCCGAGCGGATTCTGTTGCGAGACGGGCCGAGCGGGCTGACGAGCCGGTCGGTCACCGCCGAGGCCGGGTGCGCGAAAGGCGTACTACACCGGCATTTCGCCGACTTCGACGGGTTCCTCGCCGAGCTGGTCGAGGACCGGATCGTCCGGGTGGAGCGGCTCGGCGCCGCACTGCGCGACCGAGCCGGGGAGGCCACGGTGCCGGGCAACCTCACCGAGGCACTGACCGCGGTGTTCGAGACGGTGGCGGTGGCCATCGTCAGCCTGGTCACCTATCGGGACGAGCTGCGCGCCCGGCTGCGGCAGCGCCGGCCGGTCGGTGTCCCCGTCCTGACCGAGGCCACCGAGCTGATCGCCGGATACCTCGCCGCCGAGGTCGACACCGGCCGCCTCGCGGCCACCTGCGACACCGATCTACTCGCTCGCACGCTGATCGGATCGGGACACCTGCTCTTCGCCGACCGCACCGCGGCCCGGCCCGAGACCGAGGCAGTGCACGCCATGGTGACCGCGATCCTGGGTGGCGCGCTGACGTCCTGAAACACCGAGACACGGACGGGTGAAAGTCTCACTGCGAGAACACCCTTGACACCGTCGGGGCCGCCCGGAAATTTGACCCTGCAGTTCAGGTCACCCGCACGAAAGGTCTCCCACCGCAGTGAGCATCGACCACACGACCCTGTCCCCCGCCGAGGTCGTCGCCGCGCTGTGCGCCGAATGGCGTACCGGCACACCGGAATCCATCGCCGAGTTCTTCACCGAGGACGCCGTCTACCACAACATTCCGATGCAACCGTTCGTCGGCAAGGCCGCGATCCTGGAGTTCCTGCGCGGCTTCATCGGCGCGTTCGGCGGCATCGACTTCACCATCCACCACCAGGCCGTCACCGGCACTGTCGTGCTCAACGAGCGCACCGACCGGTTCACCCTCGGCGACAACCACATCGAGCTGCCGGTGACCGGCGTGTTCGAGGTCCGCGACGGCCGGATCGCCGCGTGGCGCGACTACTTCGACATGGCCCCGTTCACCGCCCTGCAGCAGGGCGCGTAGGGTTCAGAAGCTCTGCCAGGAGGGCTTGTTCGCCACCGCGAACCGGTAGTAGTCGGCGGCCTTCAGGCGCGCCGCCGCGTCCGGGTCCACGATGACCGTGACGTGCGGGTGCATCTGCAGGATCGACGCCGGGCAGAACGCGGAGAGCGGGCCCTCCACCGCGGCGGCGACCGCCTCGGCCTTGCCCGCGCCGGTGGCGATCATGAGCAGATGGCCGGCGTCGCCGATGGTTCCGAGGCCCTGGGTGAGGACGTGGGTGGGCACCTGCGCCAGGTCGTCGTCGAAGAAGCGGGCATTGTCCTCGCGGGTCGTCGGGGTCAGGGTCTTGACCCGGGTGCGCGAGCGCAGCGAGGAGCCCGGCTCGTTGAAGCCGATGTGCCCGTTCGCGCCGATGCCCAGGATCTGCACGGCGATGGGCCCGTTCTCGGCGATGGCGTGTTCGTAGGCGGCCGCGGCCGCCGGGATGTCGGCGGCATTGCCGTCGGGGCTGTGGACGTCGGTGTCGGCGAAGTCGACGTGCGCGGTGAACTCGTCACGGATGAATCGCCGGTAGGACTGCGGATGTCCCGGCGGCAGGCCGATGTACTCGTCGAGCAGGAACGCCTGCACGCCCGCGAAACTCAGGCCCTCCTCGCGATACTGCCGGATGAGCTCCCGGTAGGCGCCCAGCGGTGAGGAGCCCGTGGCCAGCCCGATGGCGCGGGCGCCCCGGCGCACGTGGTCGGCCATGATGCGGCCGGCCAGCACGCCGGCCTCGGCCGCGTTGTCGGTGATCACGAGTTCCATGGCGCTCCATCCTTGTACACGGTCACGGGGTTGAGGTGATGGTCTGCCACCAGGACGTCGGCGCGCATACCCGCAGCCAGCGCGCCGATGTCGTCGGCCATGCCGAGCAGGCGGGCCGGGGTGACACACGCGGCGGTGGCCGCCGCGGTGAGCTCGACGCCCGCGTGGAAGACGGTGCGGCGCAGCACTTCCGCGGCGGTGGCGGTGCCGCCGGCGATGGCGCCCTCCCCATCCGGGTCGTAGATGCGCGAGATGCCTTCCCGTACCACGACGTCCAGGCTGCCGAGCTGGTAGCGCCCGTCGGGTTGCCCGGCGGCGGCCATGGCGTCGGTGATGAGGGCCAGATTGTCGGGACCGATGGTGTCGAAGACCATGCGCACGGTGCCGTCGGCCAGGTGCACGCCGTCGCCGATGACCTCGGCCACCACATCCCCGCGTCCCGCCGCGGCCATGGCGGCGGTGAGGAAGTTGGCGTCGCGGTGCGCCAGCTCGGGCATGGCATTGAACAGGTGGGTGATGGACACCCGGCCGCCGCGGCGCATGGCGTGCACGGACTGCGCGTAGTCGGCGACGGTGTGCCCCAGGGAGAGAATCACATTCGCGTCGGCGAGCACGTCCGCGAGGGCGTCGAAGTTCGCCGTCTCCGGGGCCACGGTCACCGACACGACGCGGCCGCCCGCGTAGTCGAGAAGCCGCTCCAGCAATGCCGGATCACCGGCGATGATCCGATCGGGATCGTGGGCGCCGCGCCGGTGCTCGCTGATGAACGGGCCTTCGAGGTGGATGCCCGCCAGCAGGCCGTCGTCGATGGCCTTGCCGAGCACGTCGATACGGTCGCGCAGTTCGGCCTCGGTGGCGGAGACGAGGGAGGCGACCAGCGTGGTGGTGCCGCGGCGGCGATGGAAGTTCGCGGCAGCGGCCACGCCCTCGGGATCGGTTTCCGGGAAGCCGAATCCGCCGCCGCCGTGACAGTGCACGTCGATCAGCCCCGGCAGGATGATCGGCGGCTCGTCCGGCAGGTCCGGCAGGTCACCGCCGAATCCCGTTGCCGGGCCCACATAGTCGAGGCGCGTCCCGTCGAACGACACCACCCCGTCGGCGAGCTCGCCCGCCTCGGTGAGAGTGACGACCCGGCCGCGCAGGGTGGTCGTCACGTATCTCGCCCCAATGCCCGGCGCGCGGCCTGGTGCGCGTCGTCGGCGGTGCGGGCCGACAGCACCGCCGCCGCCGCCGCTCTGCACTGCTCCAGGGTGACCTCGCCGAGCTGGGCCCGGACGCCCGCGATCGAGCGGGGTGCCATGGACAGCGTCTCGACGCCGAGACCCACCAGCACACAGGCGAATTCGGGATTCGACGCGGATTCGCCGCAGACGCCGACCTTGACGCCGTGCTTGCGCGCCCCGGTCACCGTCGTGGCGACGGTCGCGGCCAGCGCGGGCTGCCACGGATTGTGCAGCGCCGCCAGCGACGACGCCATGCGGTCCGCGCCGAACAGGTACTGCGACAGGTCGTTGGTACCGATGGAGAAGAAGTCCACCTCCGCGCCGAGCTGCTCCGAACACAGTGCGGCGGCGGGGATTTCGATCATGATGCCGCAGGTGCCGATCCCGGCGTCGCGGGCGCGGCCGGCGAAGTACCCCGCCTCCTCCGCGGTGGCGACCATCGGCGCCATCACCTGTACCGGCGTGCCGGCCTGCCTGGCCGCGGTGTCGATGGCCGTGAGCTGGTCGAGCAGCGCCCCCTCATCGACGCTGCTCAACCGCAGACCGCGCACGCCCAGTGCCGGGTTCTCCTCATCGGGCAGGTCGAGGAACGGCAGCGGTTTGTCGGATCCGGCATCGAGGGTGCGGACCGTGACGGGCCGGTCGCCCATGACTCGGAAGATCTCGGCGTACTGATCGGTCTGCTCGGCCACCGTCGGTGCCGACTTGCGGTCCAGGAACAGGAATTCGGTCCGGAACAGGCCGACCCCCTCGGCGCCGAGTTCGACCGCCAGCCGCGCATCGGCCACGGAGCCGACATTGGCCAGCAGCGGTACGGCGTGCCCGTCCGCGGTCCGGCCCGGACCGGTCGGCGCGGCCGCCTGCCGGGCGCGCAGCGCGAGCACTTCCTCGCGACGCGCCGCAGGCGGCTCGACCTCGACCACGCCGGCCGTGCCGTCCAGCACGACTTCGGTGTCGTCGGCGATCCCGGCCGCGTCCGGTGCGGCGACCACGGCCGGAATACCCAGCGCCTTGGCCAGAATGGCGGTGTGCGAGGTCGGCCCGCCCGCCACCGTGAGCAGCCCGATGACCCGCTCCGGGTCCAGCGTCGCGGTATCGGCGGGCGCCAGATCCTGCGCGGCGAGCACGAAAGGCGTTGCACTGTCCGGGATCCCGGGCGGATCCACCCCGAGCAGCTCGGCCACCACCCGCTGGCCCACATCGCGCAGATCCGAGGCCCGTTCGGCCATCATGCCGCCGAGCGCGGCCAGCTGCGCCCCGAAATGCGCCACCGCCTCGGTCACCGAGTGCGCGGTCGGCGTCCCGCCCCGGATCTCGGCGCGCACCTGATCCAGCAGTGCCGGATCCGCGGCCAGCGCCGAGGTCATGAACAGGATGTCCGCCGCCGGGCCCTGCGCGTCGAGGGCCTGCGCGGAATACCGGCCGGCGACCGTCTCGAAAGCGGCCTCCGCGCGGGCGATTTCGGCCTCGACGTCACTCCCGGGCGCGTCGTCCCGGCTGGTGACCGGCGCGGGCGCCAGCCACTTCACCGATCCGACGGCGATTCCGGGAGCGGCGGCGACACCGCGCACCTCACGCGTCAAGATCTGTCTCCAGCATCGCGACCAGCGTATCGAGGGCCGCGTCGGCGCCGTCCTCGGCGTGCAGGGTGACGGTGTCGCCCTGCTTCACGCCCAGGGTCATCACCTGCAGCAGGCTGTTGGCGGCGACGGGGTCCTTGTCGCCGACCGAGATCTGGACGGGGACACCGGCTTCCCCGGCGGCCTTGGCGAACAGGGCAGCAGGACGGGCGTGCAGTCCGGTCTCGGACGCGACTACGGCGGTGCGGGTGATCATGCTGCGATGTTCTCCTTCTCGAACTCGGTCTCGTCCGGTTCCCGGCCGGGTGTCGGCAGGTTCCAGCGCTTGATGATGAAGCTGAAGGTGACGTAGTACAGGGCCGCGTAGCCGAGTCCGATCGGGATCAGCAGCAGCGGATGGGTGGCCTTGCCGAAGTTCAGCAGATAGTCGATGGCACCGGCCGAGAAGGTGAACCCGTCGTGGATCCCGAGCGCATTGGTGAGCGCCAGCGAGGTACCGGTGAAGAACGCGTGGATCACCAGCAGCGGCCAGGCCACGAAGATGAACGAGAACTCCAGCGGCTCGGTGATGCCGGTCAGGAACGCGGTCAGACCGGTGGACAGCATGATGCCGCCGATCATCTTGCGGTGCTCGGGGCGGGCGTGGCGCCAGATGGCGATGGCCGCGGCGGGCAGGCCGAACATCATGATCGGGAAGAAGCCGGTCATGAAGGTGCCGGCCGAGGGGTCGCCGGCCAGGAAGCGCGGGATGTCGCCGTGCGCGCCGTGGTAGTCGCCGATGACGAACCAGACCACCGAGTTGATGATGTGGTGCAGGCCCAGCGGCAGCAGCATGCGGTTGGCGAAGCCGAAGATGCCGCCGCCCGCGACCGAGTTGTCGGCGACGGTGGTGCCCAGCCAGGTCAGCGCGGAATTGAAGGCGGGGTAGATGAACGACATGAGCACCCCGATCACGACGGCCGCGCACGCGGTCAGGATCGGCACCAGCCGGCGCCCGGAGAAGAAGCCCAGGTAGTCGGGTAGCTGGGTGCGGTGGAAGCGCTGCCACAGCGCGGCCGTGGTCAGGCCCATCACGATGCCGCCGAGGACGCCGAAGTTGACGAGCTGTGCGGCCGGGGCCTTTGCGACGTCGACGACCGGACAGTTCCAGTGCGCCGCCCGGAACAGCCAGCCCAGGACCGGGCCGCAGCTGCCGTCCAGCACCACCGGTGACATGGCCTTGAGGACACCGGTGAAGGCGAGGTAGCCGACCACCGCCGCGAGCGCGGTGGAACCGTCGGCCTTTTTCGCCCAGCCGATGGCGATGCCGACCGCGAACAGCAGCGGCAGGTTGTCGATGAGGGTGCCGCCCGCCCCGGCGAGCACGGCGGCGGCGGACCGCAGCGGCGAGAACCGGCCGAGCATGTCGTCCTGTCCTAGTCGGAGCAACAGTCCGGCAGCGGGTAGCGTGGCGATCGGCAGCATCAAGCTGCGGCCGAGCTTCTGCAGTCCGGATAAATCGAGCTTCTTGCGGGAGCTCTCGACGGCATCGGCCATGGATGGTCCTCAGTCTGTGAATGGAGTCACGCGTACTGTTCACGATCAGCTAGCGTCACTGGTTATAACCAGACATATACTGGTTATAACCAGCTTTGTCTACTCGACACGCACGGAGGAAAAATGTCGAAAGTGGATCAGATCATCGCCGGACTGGGTGGGGCTGACAACATTGTCGAGGTGGAAGGCTGCATCACCCGCCTGCGCTGCGAGGTGAAGGATGCGAACCTGGTCGACGAGAAGGCACTGAAGGCCGCCGGCGCCCACGGCGTTGTCAAGATGGGTGACGCGGTTCAGGTCGTGGTCGGGCCGAGCGCCGATGCCCTGGCCGAAGACATCAACGACATTATCTGACCGCCATGAGCACCGAGATTCTCGCACCGCTCGACGGCCGTGCCATGCCCCTGTCCGAAGTTCCCGATCCGGTCTTCTCGGCCGAGATGGTGGGCGCGGGCGTGGCCATCGAACCCCTCGACACCGATGCCGCCACCACCGTGGTCGCCCCGGTCACCGGATCGCTGGTGAAGCTGCACCCGCACGCCGCGGTCATCGTCACCGACGACGGCACCGGCGTGCTGCTGCACGTCGGCATCGACACCGTCGGCAAGCCGGATCTCTTCGAGGTGAAGGCCACCGAGGGCGATCGGATCGCCGCGGGTGATCCGCTGATCGTCTTCTCCCCCAACGCCGTTCGCCGCCTCGGCCTGAGCGCGGCCGTGCCGGTGGTGGTCATGGACAGCAGCCCGGGATCGGCGCGGGACGCACTTACCGGCGCGGTCACCACGGGCTCGGTGCTGTTCTCGATGTGAGACGGGAAAGACTCCGCACCAGACCGGAAAAGAATTGAGCCGCTGCCCGATCGGGCGGCGGCTCGTTCATTGTCGGCAGGCCGGTCAGCTGTCCTCGGCCGAGACGGTCATGTAGACCTGGTACCGATCGGCCCGGTACCAGGACTGCGCGTGCTCCACGGCCCGGTCGCGCGAATACGAGATCCGGTCGAAAGCCAGTAGCGGCGAACCGGTTTCGGTGCCCAGCCAGCCCGCGTGCCGCTCGTCGGCGGCCACCGCGCGCACGCTCTGCTCAGCCCGGTCGATCGGGCAGTCGTACTCGCGGGAGAACAGCGCGTAGAGCGACTGCGTCAGTTCGTGATCCAGCAGTTCCGGCAGCAGATCGGCGCGGTACCAGCCGTCGTCGATGGACATGGGCAGCCCGTCGGCCAGCCGCAGCCGAACCAGGTGGTACGCCTTGGTATTCGCGGTCAGCCCCAGCGCCGTCGCCGAGGCCGGGGGCGGCACCGCATGATCGGTGTGCAGCACCACCGTGCTCGGGGTGCGGCCCAGCCGGCGCATGTCGTCGGTGAACGAGGCCATGTGCAGCCGGGAACGGGCCACCCGCTCGGCCACGAAGGTGCCCTTGCCGGGGACGCGGGTGATGACGCCTTCGGATTCGAGCTGGCCCAGGACTTCGCGCACGGTCATGCGGCTGACCCGGTAGTCGTCGCACAACTGGCGTTCGCTGGGCAGCATCTCACCGGGACGCAGATTCGCGCACAGGGTGGTGAGCGCCGAACGCAGTTGCGCTTGCTTGGTCACGCGCCCTGACACGTCGATCCGGTCCTTTCCGCCCCCGCCGGCTGCGGGCGCGGTCACTTCTCGTTGCGCGCCTTGGGGAATCGCTTCTGGTGTGCGACCCAGCCTGCCATCTTGGCCCAGTGGCCCTTCGCCGGGGTGACCTTGGAGATGAGCTCGCGGTCCCACTCCTCGGTCTCGGACAGGCCGTTCACGGTCTCCACGAGGGACTTGGCGGCCGCCATGGACCCGACGACACGGTCGCCCAGGACGCCGTCGGCGCCGACCAGTGTGATGCGGACGCCGACGCGGCCGATGGGCTGCAGCACCGCGGTCGCGGAACCGCCGTGCTCGGCGACGAATCCCTTCACGGAATCCACGACGGACGGCGACAGCTTCTCGGATGCCGGGGCGGTGGTAGCGCTCATGCGCTGCAGTTTACCCACGGGTAATTCAGCGTCCATGAACCGCCGCACATCTCACACTCCGCGAGCCGCCGCGCACCGCGTAGCCGCGGCGATGTCAGACTGATTCCATGCGCGCCATCCAGGTTTCCGAGCACGGCGGTCCCGAAGTCCTGCGGTACGTGGAGGTGCCGGACCCGCAGGCCGGGCCCGGGCAGTTGCTGGTGCGGACGCAGGCGAGCGGAATCAACTTCATCGACACCTACATTCGGACCGGGCGGTACCCGCAGGCGGTGCCCTACATTCCGGGAGCCGAGGGCAGCGGTGTGGTCACCGCGGTCGGGCCCGACGTCACCGAGTTCCGGGTCGGGGACCGGGTGGCGTGGGCGGCCGCGCCGGCCAGTTACGCCGAGCAGGTGGTCGTGCCTGCGGCCGTGGCGATTCCGGTGCCGGACGGGGTGGACGCGCCGGTGGCGGCGTCGGCGCTGTTGCAGGGCATGACGGCGCACTATCTGATCGAGTCGATCTACCGGCCCGAGCCCGGCGAGAGCGTGCTGGTGCACGCCGGGGCCGGTGGTGTCGGGCTGATCCTGACGCAGCTGCTGGCGGCGCGCGGGGTCCGGGTGATCACCACGGTGTCGACCGACGACAAGGAGAAATTGTCGCGGGACGCCGGGGCGGCCGAGGTGCTGCGCTATGACGAGGACGTCGCGGCGCGGGCACGGGAGCTGACCGACGGGGCGGGCGTCGCCGCGACCTATGACGGCGTCGGCGCCTCCACCTTCGAGTCCAGCCTGGCGGCCACCCGGATTCGCGGCATGGTGGCGCTGTTCGGCGCGGCCAGCGGGCCGGTGCCGCCGTTCGATCTGCAGCGGCTCAATCCGCTGGGCTCGCTGTTCGTGACCCGTCCGACGCTGGCGCACTACACCCGGGATCGGGCCGAATTGCTGTGGCGCGCAGGCGACATCATGAACGCCATCGCCGACGGCACGCTGCACATCCGGGTCGGCGGCAGCTATCCGCTGGCGCAGGCCGAGCAGGCGCACCGGGATCTGGAGGGACGCCGGACCACCGGTTCGATCGTGTTGGTGCCCTGAGGTTTTCGTCAGTCGAGATCGCGGCCGGTGAGGCCGCGGTAGACGAATCGGGTGAGGGCGTCCACGGCCTGCTCGTCGGTGAGCGCCAGACCGCCCTCCTCCACCGCCTGCAACAGGCCGGTGGCCGAGACGAACATCATCGCCAGGCTGGCGTCGGCGGAGCCGGGTAGGCGCAGGCCGGCGGGGACGAAACGGTCGAGGTGGTCGGCCACCTCGTCGCGCTGCTCGGTGGCGAAACGCGCTGCGATGCGGGCGAAGTCGTCATTGACCAGGGCCGCCTGCTGGACGGCGCGCAGCACCGGCCAGTTCGTGCGGGCGAAGGACCAGTAGCTCGCGATGTGATAGCGCACCGACTCCGGGTCGGTGAAGTCGGCGGTGTGCGCCGGGTCCTCGGCGGAGGTATCGCTCTCGTCGGCAAGGTCTTTCAGCAGCGACTGGAGCAGCTCCTCCTTGCTCGCGAAGTGGTTGTAGAACGAGCCCGCGGCCCGGCCGGCGGCCGCGGTGATGTCGGTGATCTTGGTGTTGAGGTAGCCGCGGTCGGCGAACAGCTGCCGGGCGGCGTGCTTGAGCGCCTGTTCGGTCTCGGCCGACTTCTCACTGCGGCGGGCTGCCACCATCCACCTCCTTGACAGCGGAAGGTACCACCCACAATACTGAATCCACATTCAGTGAATTTCGATTCAGTATTGGAGTTGCCATGAATCCGCAGGTCCTCGTCGCGGGAGCCGGGCCGACCGGGCTCGCCCTCGCCATCGATCTGGCGCGTCGCGGCATCGGGGTCCGCATTGTCGACAAGGCCGGGGAGTTCTTCGCCGGGTCGCGCGGGGACGGGCTGCAGCCGCGCACCCTCGAGGTGTTCGACGATCTCGGGGTGCTCGACGCGGTGCTCGCACAGGGCGCGCCGCAGGCGCCGCTACTGGTGCACCTGGACGGGCAGTTCGTGATGGAGCGGCGGATGAGCGCCTGGCGGGAGCCCACATCCGCGGTGCCGCACCCGAATCCGTGGGTACTGGCCCAGGCCGACACCGAGCGGGTGCTGCGCGAGCGGCTGGCCGAGTTCGGGGTCCGCGTCGAAACAGCCACGGCCGTGGCCGATTTCAGCGCCGACGGCGACGGGGTGACCGTGCTCCTCGAGCACGCGGGTGCGACCGAGACCGTGCGGGCCCGCTATCTGGTCGGTGCGGACGGCGGGCGCAGCATCGTCCGCAAGACGCTCGGGATTCCCTTCGAGGGCACCACCGACGAGTCGATCCGCATGCTGCTCGGGGACGTGTGCGCGGAGGCGCTCGATCACTCGGTCGGGTACTGGTTCGCCGACTCCTCATCCCCCATGGACGGCATCGCACTGATGCCGCTGCCGGGTGGGCGGAAGTTCCAGTTCGCGACCGGCCTGAACACCGAGTCCGGTACCGAGCTGGCGGACCTGCAGGACCATCTCACGCGGCGTTCCCGCCGTGACGACATCATCCTCAGCGACCTGACCTGGTCGACGGTGTGGCGGCCGAATGTCCGTCTCGCACAGCGGTATCGGGCCGGGCGGGTGTTGCTGGCCGGGGACGCCGCGCACGTGCATCCGCCGACCGGCGGGCAGGGGCTCAACACCGGCGTGCAGGACGCCTACAACCTCGGCTGGAAACTCGAAGCCGCGCTGCGTCATCCGGGACCCGCGAGCGAGGCGCTGCTGGACAGCTACGAGTCCGAGCGCCGCACCGTGGCCGCACGGATCCTCGGGTTGAGCAGCGAGCTGCTCGACAAGACCGTGAAGGGCGATCCGGATGCCATGGATCGCGAGGGCACCCATCAACTCGACATCAGCTACCGGGAGACCGGCGACGACGCGGCGGGGCTCCGGGGAGGCGATCGCGCCCCCGACGCACCCCTGGTCGATGCCAACGGAAAGACCGTGCGGCTGTTCGACCTGTTCCGCGGTCCGCACGCCACGCTGTTGCTGTTCGGCGCGGACACGACGGCCGATCAGGCCGGATCCCTCGCGACGGACCTGCGGACCGTGCGCGTGGTGCGGCCGGAATCCGCCTCCGGCAATGGTGAATTCACCGACGCCGCGGGGGACGCGCAGCGGGCCTACGACGCGGCCGACGACAGCTGGGTGCTCGTCCGTCCCGACGGATATGTCGGATCTCGTAGCACGCCTACCGAGCGGTAACTGCCGGAGTTCACATCCCGGGCGTATCGGGGCGAAAGCCCCTGGGATCCCGAGTCCCGGGCCGACCGTGCAGAATGATCATGCTGCCGCGCAAGACGATTCGCTGAGACCGTACATTTTCGGCCACACGAGGGTGCCGCGACCCCGTAAGGTGGTCGCGGCGAGGGTTCGGGCGGCCGGCAGGTAGAGGCGCATCGGTCAGAGGTGGTTCTGGGATGTTGGTGAAGGTCCGTAACGACGACCCGTCGCGGCTGTCGAGCACCGAACGCACCGTGGTGAACTGGCTCAAATCCTGGAGCGGGCCGCACGCCGTGCCCGGTATCGCGATCGTGCAGTGCCAGGACGCCGATGTGGTGGTGTGGACGCCGCAGACCTGCGTGGTGGTCGGCGTGCACGGGTTCACCGAGCGGGTGACCGGGACCCTGGCGTGCGCACAGGATCAGCCGTGGACCGTGGACGGCAAGCCCGCACCCATCGACGGGGACGCCGATCCGCTGGAGCGGGTGCGCCGCCAGACCGTGGACCTCGCCGGGCAATTGCGCTCCGCACCGGGACGCGAGCATGTACCGGTCAGCGGGCTGGTGCTGCTGGTGCCGCAGCTGGGCAGTCGCGTGAAACTGGAGAAGGGCGCGCTGCCCACCGGTATCGACGTGCTGATCGGCGACGGGCCGTCCTCGCTGCGCGCCTATTTCACCACGCTGGCCGAGGGCGCCCCGGCGTCGTGGGATGCGGGACAGGTCGGGCAGGCGCTGGGGGCGCTCGGCTTCGCCGCCGCCGCAACCTATTCCGATCTGGTGTCGGAGGGATTCCCGGTACCGGACTCGGCACGCGACGCTCCCCTGCCGTTCGCGAACCGGCCGACCGAGGTGATGGTGCCGTCGGTCCCGTCGGTGCCCGTCCATTCCGGCGAGGGCACGGGCGGGAGCGGCCCGGCCGAGCCGGGACCCGCTGCCGAATCCGCGAGCGGCGGTGATCGTGCTGTCGTACAGCAGGATCCGGCGCGCCGTAGCGTGGGCAGTGCCGCCGCGGCCGCGATCGCGGGTGCTACCTCGGCGACCGCGGCCGAGCGGGCCTACCGCGCGCTGGCGGGCAGGTCCGAGCCGAAGGCGCCGAGCCGGGGCACGCCACCGCCTCCGACACCGATCCCGGGCGCGGCGCCGGCCGGGCGGCCGACGCCGCCCACCCAGCCCCTGCCCGCACCGCCCGGTGCGCCGCAGTTCGGGCAACCGCCGCAGCCGCGTCAACCCGCGCCGCCCGGTTTCGGGCCGGGCCCCCAATCCTGGCCGCAGCCAGGTCCTTCCGGTCCGTCGCAGGAGCGTGAGAGGTTCCCGCTGTGGAACGATCGGCAGGCCACGAGCGGGAACGGGCAGAAGCGTCGCAAGGATCTGCCGATCATCGGCGGCCTGGTGCTGGCGGTGATCATCCTGGTGATCGCCATCGCCTGCACGGGCCGGACCACGCCCACACCCAGCAAACAGCAGCCGCCGCACTCCACGGTCGTCCAGGCGACCACCACGACGCACTCGGTGGACCCGACGCTGCCGTCGACGACCATCGCGCCCGCCTGTTTCCCGTTGCAGCCCTGCAACTGACCGCTCCCCCGCGCCGGAATCCGGTGCGGGGCTGGGGGGAAGCCGGAAGGTCTCCACCCCGGCCGTGGTGCCGAGGATCAGCACGCCGTTCCCGACCGCGGGGGTGGCGGAGGGCGGAATCGGCCCGGTTCCGTGCTGTACTCCGCCATCGTGACACACCGCCGCGGAGCCACCGATGAATTCCGCCGCGCGGTACCGTCCCTACCGATATGACCGCACACATCCTCGAAACACCCGAAGCCGATCTCGCCTACGACCTGCTGGGGCCCGCGCCGTCCGCGAGCGCGCACCGGCCGCTCATGATGATCGGCCAGCCCATGACCGCCGACGGATTCGCCACGCTGGCTTCGTATTTCCCGGAGCGGACCGTGATCACCTACGACCCGCGCGGGCTCGGCCGCAGCGTCCGCAAGGACGGGCGCACCGACAATTCGCCGACCGTCCAGGCCGAGGATGTGCACGCGCTGATCACCGCGCTCGGCGTGGGCCCGGTGGACCTGTTCGCCAGCAGTGGCGGCGCGGTCACCGCGCTGGCCCTGGTCGCCGCGCATCCGGACGATGTGGCCACACTGGTGGCGCACGAGCCGCCCATGATCCCGGTGCTGCCCGACGCGGCGGCCGCCGAGCGCGCCCGCGCCGCGGTCCGCGACGCCTACCAGGCCAAGGGATCCTTCGCGGGCATGGCGGCGTTCATCGCCTGGACCTCGTGGCAGGGCGAGCTCACCGACGCCTACTTCGCCCAGCCGCCGGCCGATCCGGCCATGTTCGGCATGCCCACCATCGACGACGGCACCCGCGGCGACCCGCTGCTGTCGGAAGCCTCCTGGGCGGTGACCGACTATGCCCCCGATGTCGCGGCGCTGCAGGCGGCGAGCACGCGGGTGCTGATCGCCGTGGGCGAGGAGTCCAAGGGCGTCTTCACCGGCCGCACCGCCGAGGCCACCGCGGCCATCCTGGGCAGCAGCCCGGTCGTGTTCCCCAGTCACCACGGCGGATTCACCGGTCCCGACGGCGGCTACCCGGGGCAGCCGGAGGCCTTCGCCGACCGACTGCGCGAGGTCCTCGACGAGAGCTGACGGGCTCAGGCATAGTCCGGCAGCGGATATTCGCCCTGTTTGCCGATCAGATGGGTGAGCAGGGCGCGCGCCGGGTGCAACGGTCGCGACACCAGCACCCTCATCAGGATCTGCATGATCGCTACGCCGCGGCGGGTTTCGGGATGGCGGAGCCGCACCGATTTCTCGGTGCCCTTCTGCACCTCGGTCACCAGCGGCCGCAGTATCTGCTCGTATCGATCGAAGGCCCGCTCGAAATCCGCAGGCGCGCTGCAGAGTTCACCCGCGAGCAGGTACGCGCCGATCAGCGCGAGCGCGGTGCCCATACCGGTCATCGGCGATCCGCAGTAGGCGGCGTCGCCGAGCAGCACCACCCGGCCCTGCGACCAGCGCGGCATCCGGACCCGGGTCACCTCGTCGAAGTAGAAGTCGGGCGCCGCGGGCATGGCGTCCAGAATCGCCGGAATCACCCAGCCGTAGCCGGTCAGCCGTTCGCGAATCAGGTGCTGCTGCACCGTGATATCTCCGCGCAGGGCGGGATCGGCGGGTACCCGGGTGGAGAAGATGGCCATCGAGGTCGCCGGATCCGGATCGGGCCGCAGTGCGACCATGCTGCCCGGCACGGGCAGCACCCCGACCCAGCCGGTTTCCAGACCGGTGCCCGGCGGCGTCGGAATGGTGAAGAAGGCGATGTAGGCCCCGAGATACTCGGCGTACCGTTCCTCCGGGCCGAACACCCGTTCCCGCAGAGCCGAATGCAGTCCGTCCGCGCCGATCACCACATCGAACTCGTCCGTCGCGCCGGAGGCGAACCCGACCTTCACCCCGTCGCCGTCCTGCTCCAGCTCCTCGACCCATTCCCCGTACCGATAGTCGAGTACCCCGGATTCCGCAGGCAGATCGGCGATCTCGTCGAGCAGCACCTGATTGAGCTCGCCGCGGGCGATCTCGATATCGGCGACGATCCCCTCGCCGCCGAACATCTCCGCCAGCATCCGGGACCGCTGCCGGCCCGCCTCGTCGACGAACACCATCCCCCGCTCGTCGAGCTGCCGCTTGCGGATCCCCGGCATCAGCCCCATCCGCTCGGCCACCTTGCGGCTGGGCCCGCGCAGGTCGACGGCCTGCCCACCCGGCCGCGGGACCGGCGCCCGCTCCACGACGGTGACGGCCGCCCCGCCCCGCAACAGCTGCAACGCGACCGCGTTCCCCGCGATCCCGCCGCCACACACCAGAATTCGAACCGGCCGAGACATGCCGAACCCTCCCTCGCAGTGCTTTCGGTGAAGACGACGTTCCAGGAGTCGAGCCACGTCAGTGTTCCAGCGAATTCCCAATCGGATCAATCGATTATCCGCCGCTCCCCACGCCACACCGGCACCGGCCACCTCTCGGGCGTGCCTGTCTCCGTAGAGCTACCACCGGTCTTCGGGCGACTCCCAAAGCCCGGGGCCGGGTAGGTTGATCGGCTCGAAAGACGCAGGGCTGCTATCGGTTACGTGCCCAGCGTCGCCATCCGTACGGGTCGCCCGTCGCTCCGATCGGCGGGCGACCCCGGGGGGTCAGCGGCTGGGCCGCGGGCCGATGATGGAGGCGCGCTCCATGATCCGCACCTGCGGCCAGTAGTCGCTGGCGGCGTAGTGCTGGACCGCACGGTTGTCCCAGAAGGCGACCGTGTCGGGTTCCCAGTGCAGACGGACCTGGTGTTCGGGGGCGTCGGCGGTGCGGCACAGGCGATCGATGAGACTGCGGCTCTCGTCGAGGTCGAGGCCGTGGATGTGGTCGGCGAAAACGCGGTTGACGTAGAGGTGTTTGCGACCGGTGACCGCGTGTGTGCAGACCACGGCGTGGCGGACCGCCGGATGCTCCGCGCGCATCCTCTCCCGCTGTTCGTCGTTGAGCGTGTGGCCGAAGGCGCGCGTGAAATCGTGGACGGCGTCGAGGGTTTCGATGCGTGCGCGGGTCTCGGCGTCGAGTGCGTCGTAGGCAGCGTACATGTCGGCGAACAGGGTGTCGCCGCCGATCGCCGGAACCGAGATCGCGTGCAGGACAGCGCCCATCGAAGGCTGCTCGCGCCAGGTGACGTCGTGATGCCAGGCGTTCTCGAATCCGCTGACCTGAGCGCTCTTCTCGAACCGGACCAGCTCGGGGCAGTCGGTGTTGGAGGGGATGAAGGGGTGGACCTCGAGCTCGCCGAAGCGGCGCGCGAAGGCCACGTGCCGCTGCGGGGTGAGCGGCTGGTCACGGAAGAACAGCACCTTGTACTCGTGCAGCGCCCGCCGCACCTCGGCGATCACCGCGTCCGGCTGCTCTCGGGTCAGATCGATGCCGGAGATCTCGGCGCCCAGCGTGGCACCCACCGGGCGGGCGTCGAAACTCTGCCAGCGCAGCCCGGCCAGCCGGTCGCGTTCGGCGGCGAGGTGGGTGAACGGGCCCGACCACACCGGATATCCAGGGAGCTGAACGGTTCGGGGCGCGATACCGGTGGCGGGGTCTTTGTCGGCGATCACAGTCATGACGGTCTTCCTTCGCTGATCGAATGGACTGTAGTCAATTGACTACACCTGATGTGCGCTACTGTAGTCGCATGACTACACCCGCCGCAAGGACTTCGCCGGACGAAGGCGGACCGCTCGGACGCGACGCCGTCGTCTCGGCCGTGCTCACCCACGCTGCCGACCTGTTCGCCGAGCGCGGCCCGGCCGCGACCTCCATCCGCGATATCGCCGACCGGGCCGGGGTCAACCACGGATTGGTCTTCCGCCACCTCGGGGCCAAGGACAAGGTGGTGACGGCCGTGCTCGATCACCTGGCCGCCGAAACCGCGGCACTCGCCGCGGCGGGCGTGCTCTCACCGGACGACCCGCGCCTGCGCCGGCACTGGAGTGTGCTGGCCCGTGCGATCCTCGACGGCTACCCGGTCGGGCAGATGCAGAGCCGGTTCCCGGTCATCGAATCCCTGATCGATCAGGCTCGGACGCAGCACGCCGACGACCGGGACGCCGCCCTGGCCGTCGCGAATGTGGCCGCGTTCATGCTCGGCTGGCAGCTGTTCGAACCGTTCCTGCGCAATGCGGCCGGACTCGACGACATGCCGACCGAGCAACTGCGGCGAGCTGTCGGTACCGAGGCGGCGGCGATCCTGCGCGGTCCGCTCCCCCGCCCCGGCACCGCGAGTGAATGAGCCGGTGCGCGAACAGGTGCTGCGCGCCCGGGCTTATTGCCTGGTGAACCAGAGGTGGGTGACGGCCCTGGTGCTCATCAGGTCCGACAGGCGGTAGCCGGGCAGGGTGCCGAGGTCCTGGAACAGCCGTTCGCCGGATCCGAGCAGGATCGGGACCTGCACCACGTGCAGTTCGTCGATCAGGCCCGCCGCCAGGAACTGGCGGATGGTGCCCGCGCCACCGCCCAGGCGGACATCCTGACCCCCGGCCGCCTCGCATGCCTGCTTCAGGACGGCTTCGGGGGTGTCGGAGACGAAGTGGAAGGTGGTGCCGCCCCGCATCGCAAGCGCAGGGCGGGGGTGATGGGTCATGACGAAGGTGTCGTGGTGATACGGCGGGTTGTCGCCCCACCAGCCGGTCCAGGAGTGGTCGGGCCAGTCACCGCGGATCGGGCCGAACATATTGCGGCCCATGATGGTGGCCCCGATACCGTGGTCGCCCGCGCCGAGGAGATCGTTGTCGGCGCCGGGGTCGCCGCCGCTCTCGCCGATCATCTCGCGGCCGTATCGGGTCCGGAAGACCCAGTCGTGCAGGCGTTCTCCGCCGATCCCCAGCGGGGCGTCGGGGCCCTGATCGGGTCCGGCGGCGAAACCGTCCAGGGAGACGGCGAAATTGTGGACGCGAAGTTTCGGCATGACGCGGTCCTCTCGGGTGAGTGGGCGGCGGTTCCGCCCCTACCCTGTCATCGAACGGCCGGAAGCCGAATCGACACGCGCGGCCGGGATCAGCCGAAGAGGGTGTGGCCGATGGTGTGCCAGCCGAGCACCGAGTCGACGGCCAGGCCGCAGAACACGACGGCCAGATAGTTGTTGGACTGCAGGAACAGTCGCAGGGGCTTGACCGATTCGCCCTTGCGCACACCCGAGTACAGCTGGTGGGCCATGAGCAGGAACCAGGCGCCGGCCACCAGTGCGACGGCGGCGTAGATCACACCGGCGGCGGGGACCAGGGCGAAGGTGGCCAGGACGGTCAGCCACGTGTAGATGACGATCTGCTTGGTGACCGTCTGCTCGGTGGCGACGACCGGGAGCATCGGCACGCCCGCGGCCTTGTAGTCCTCCTTGTACCGCATGGCGAGCGCCCAGGTGTGCGGCGGCGTCCAGAAGAAGATCACCAGGAACAGCACGATGGCGGGCCAGCCGATGTTTCCGGTCACCGCGGACCAGCCGACCAGGGCGGGCATGCAGCCGGCGGCCCCGCCCCACACCACGTTCTGCGGGGTCCGGCGCTTGAGGCCGAGGGTGTAGACGAAGACGTAGAACAGGATGGTCGCCACGACCAGCGCGCCCGAGAGCAGATTGGCCTGCCACCACAGCCAGGCGAAGGAGGCCAGGCCGAGGGTGACGCCGAAGACGAAGGCATTGCGGGTGGGCACGGCCTCGCGGGCCAGCGGACGCTTGGAGGTCCGCTTCATCACCTTGTCGATGTCGGCGTCGGCGACGCAGTTGAGGGTGTTGGCGCTGGCCGCGCCCATCCAGCCGCCGAACAGGGTGACCAGGATGAGCCGGATGTCGACGTGGCCGCGGTCGGCCAGCAGCATGGTGGGAATCGTTGCGACGAGCAGCAATTCGATGACCCGGGGCTTGGTCAGCGCGATGTAGGCGAGCACCCGCCTGGCCGCCGCCGACAGCGGGCCGCTGCCCGTGACACGGTCGGCGAGCACCGCCCCGGAGGAGCCGTGAGCGCCACCCGGCTGTTGCCCAATCCCCACTGTTTCTCCTCGCACGCCGTGCATTATCCGATCCGGTCTGGAACTAGCAGCGCGCTCTGCCGATCTCCAGACACAGCCCAGTGCGGCGCGGCCACTACTACAGAGCATGGTAGACCCACGGCGACCATGCTCCCGACCAGGTCCACCCCGGCGCGGCCCGAGACCGGTTCGCGATGCGTACACCGGGTAGTCACGAACAGGTCCGGGAAACGCCACGAACCAGAGACGCGGCGGGCAGTGATTGCGGGTTCCCGTATGACCACGAAACGCCGCCCTTTAGGGTGGTTGTAGATCGGTGCGGCCGCGTCGCACCCGGATCGAACGCAGCGAATCCCCCGCCGCCCACAACCGCATCGTTGACGAGAAGGTCAGGAGAACCTCGGTCGTGTCAGTCACAGACGACATCCGCGCGCTCACTCAGCCGAACCACCCCACCGACTGGACCGATCTGGATACCAGAGCCGTCGATACGGCACGGGTCCTCGCCGCCGATGCGGTCCAGAACACCGGCAACGGCCATCCGGGCACCGCGATGAGCCTTGCCCCGCTGGCTTACACGCTGTTCCAGCGTGTGATGCGGCTGGATCCGAGTGATCCGGCCTGGGCGGGCCGCGACCGTTTCGTGCTCTCCTGCGGTCACTCCAGCCTCACCCTCTACATCCAGCTGTACCTGGCGGGCATGGGTCTCGAGCTGACCGACCTCGAGCACCTGCGCAAGTGGGGTTCGCTGACCCCGGGTCACCCGGAGTACCGCCACACCGACCACGTCGAGATCACCACCGGCCCGCTGGGCCAGGGCCTGGCGTCGGCGGTCGGCATGGCGATGGCGGCGCGGCGCGAGCGCGGGCTGTTCGATCCCGAAGCGGCACAGGGCAAGTCGCCGTTCGACCACTTCATCTACGTGGTGGCCTCCGACGGTGACATGGAGGAGGGCGTCACCTCCGAGGCGTCCTCGCTGGCGGGCACCCAGCAGCTGGGCAACCTGATCGTCTTCTACGACGACAACAAGATCTCCATCGAGGACGACACCCGCATCGCCTTCACCGAGGACACCGCCGCGCGCTACCGCGCCTACGGCTGGCACGTGCAGACCGTCGAGGGCGGCGAGGACGTGACCGGCATCGAGGCGGCCGTCGCCGCGGCGCAGGCCGTGACCGACAAGCCGTCGATCGTTCTGCTGCGCACGATCATCGGCTACCCGGCCCCGAACAAGATGAACACCGGCTCCTCGCACGGCGCCGCGCTGGGCGCCGACGAGGTCGCGGCCACCAAGAAGATCCTGGGCTTCGACCCGGAGAAGAACTTCGACGTGGACGGCGCGGTCATCGCGCACTCGCGCGGCAATGTCGCCGACCGCGCCAAGGCCGTGCGTGCCGTCTGGCAGGAGCAGTTCGACGCCTGGGCCGTCGCCAACCCGGAGCACAAGGCGCTGTTCGATCGTCTGCAGGAGCGCCGCCTGCCCGAGGGCTGGGCCGAGACCCTGCCGACCTACGAGGCGGACCCGAAGGGCATGGCCACCCGCAAGGCGTCGGGCAAGGTGCTCGCCGCGCTGGCGCCGGTGCTGCCCGAGCTGTGGGGCGGTTCGGCGGATCTGGCCGAGTCCAACAACACCACCATGCCGGGCGTGCCGTCGTTCGGCCCGGAGTCCATCTCCACCGGTGCGTGGAAGGCCAACCCGTACGGCCGCACCCTGCACTTCGGTGTGCGTGAGCACGCGATGGGCTCGATCCTGAACGGCATCGCGCTGCACGGACCGACCCGTCCGTACGGTGGCACCTTCCTGGTGTTCTCCGACTACATGCGCCCGGCCGTGCGCCTGGGCGCGCTCATGCGCACCCCGGTCACCTACGTGTGGACCCACGACTCCATCGGCCTCGGCGAGGACGGCCCGACCCACCAGCCGATCGAGCACCTCGCCGCGCTGCGCGCCATCCCGGGCCTGAACGTGGTCCGCCCCGGCGACGCCAACGAGACCACCTACGCCTGGCGCACCATCCTGGAACGCGATAGCGCCGAACGGCATTCGCACTTCCTGGTCTCCGAGCCGCCGCACCAGGACGGCCCGTCCGCGCTGGCCCTGACCCGCCAGGACCTGCCGATCCAGGAGGGCACCAGCTACGAGGGCGTCCGCAAGGGCGGCTACATCCTGGCCGAATCCTCCACCGCCGCACCGCAGGTAATCCTGATCGCCACCGGTTCGGAACTGCAGCTCGCCGTCGAGGCGCGCGCTACGCTCGAGGCACAGGGCGTCGGCACCCGCGTGGTGTCCATGCCGTGTGTGGAGTGGTTCGACGCGCAGGAGCAGTCATACCGCGACGAGGTCCTCCCGCCGTCGGTGCGGGCCCGCGTCTCGGTGGAGGCCGGTATCGCGATGCCGTGGCACCGTTTCACCGGTGACGCCGGTGAGAACGTGTCCATCGAGCACTTCGGTGCCTCGGCCGACTACAAGACGTTGTTCCGCGAGTTCGGCATCACCGCCGATGCCGTCGTCGCCGCTGCCACCCGCTCGCTTGCCAAGGTGAAGGGATAGTCCTCATGACCCAGAACGCGAACACCGCGGCCCTGTCGGCCGCCGGGGTTTCGGTGTGGCTGGACGACCTGTCGCGTGATCGCATCAAGTCCGGAAATCTCCAGGGCCTGATCGACTCTCGCAATGTCGTCGGTGTCACCACCAACCCGACCATTTTCCAGGGCGCGCTCTCCAAGGGCCACGCCTACGACGAGCAGGTCACCGAGCTCGCCGCCCGCGGGGCCGATGTGGATTCGGCCATCCGCACCATCACCACCGATGATGTGCGGGCCGCCTGCGACGTGTTCGCCGAGGTCTTCGCCGCGAGCAACGGCGTCGACGGCCGGGTTTCGATCGAGGTCGACCCGCGCCTGGCCTTCGACACGGACGGCACGGTGGCCCAGGCCATCGAGCTGTGGAAGATCGTGGACCGGCCCAACCTGTTCATCAAGATTCCTGCCACCGAGGCCGGTCTGCCGGCCATCACCCGGGTGATCTCCGAGGGCATCAGCGTGAACGTGACGCTGATCTTCTCGGTGCAGCGCTACATCTCGGTGATGGGCGCCTACCTCGACGGTCTGCGCAATGCCGCGACCGCCGGGCACGACATCGCCAAGATCCAGTCCGTCGCCTCGTTCTTCGTCTCCCGCGTGGACACCGAGATCGACAAGCGTCTGGAAGCCATCGGCACCCCGGAGGCGCTGGCGTTGCGCGGCAAGGCCGGAATCGCCAACGCGCAGTTGGCCTATGCGGCCTACCAGGATGTGTTCGACGGCGGCAAGCACACCGACGTCTACGCCAAGCTGGCGTCGGCGGGCGGCAACAAGCAGCGCGCGCTGTGGGCGTCGACCGGTGTGAAGAACCCGGAATACCCGGACACCATGTACGTCACCGACCTGGTCGCCCCCAACACGGTGAACACGCTCCCGGAGAAGACCCTCGAGGCGGTCGCCGACCACGCCGAGATCGTGCCGAACGCGGCCGTCGGCAAGGCGGCCGAGGCGCAGGCGATCTTCGATCAGCTGGTCGCGGCCGGTGTCGACCTGGACGACGTGTTCGGTGTTCTCGAGACCGAGGGCGTCGACAAGTTCGTCGCCTCCTGGCAGGAACTGCTCGCGGCCACCACCGAAAAACTGCAGGTCGCGGGAGGAAACTGACGGTGGCAGGCGCGGCGACGACGGTCGCGACGCCGAATCCGCTGCGCGATTCACGCGACAGCCGGGTTCCGCGCATCGCTGGACCGTGCAACGTGGTGATATTCGGCGCAACCGGCGATCTGTCGCGCCGCAAAGTGCTGCCGGCCATCTACGACCTGGCGAACCGGGGGCTGCTGCCCCCGGGCTTCTCGCTGGTCGGCTTCGCGCGCCGGGACTGGACCGATGAGGACTTCGCGAACCTGGTTCACGAGTCGGTGTCCTCCTCGGCCCGCACTCCCTTCCGGGAGGAGGTGTGGCAGCAGCTGAAGGCGGGTCTGCGTTTCGTTCGCGGCACCTTCGAGGACGACGCGGCCTTTCACAAGCTGGCCACCACCCTCAAGGATCTGGATCGGGATCGCGGGACCGGCGGCAATACCGCCTTCTACCTGTCGATCCCGCCCAGTGACTTCCCGATCGTGCTCGAACAGCTGTCGAAGAACGGACTGGCCAAGCCCTCGGATTCGCCTGCGGGACAGCCCGATCCGTGGCGGCGGGTGGTGATCGAGAAGCCCTTCGGGCACGACCTGAAGAGCGCCCAGGAGCTCAATGCCCTGGTGAACACGGTGTTCCCGGAGCGTTCGGTGTTCCGCATCGACCACTACCTGGGCAAGGAGACGGTGCAGAACATTCTGGCGCTGCGCTTCGCCAACCAGCTGTGGGATCCCATCTGGAACGCCAACTATGTGGACCATGTGCAGATCACCATGGCCGAGGACATCGGCCTGGGTGGTCGCGCCGGCTACTACGACGGCATCGGCGCGGCCCGCGACGTCATCCAGAACCACCTGCTGCAGCTGCTGGCGCTGACGGCCATGGAAGAGCCGGTGAGCTTCCAGCCCAAGCAGCTGCAGATCGAGAAGATCAAGGTGCTCTCGGCGACGAAACTCGTCGAGCCGCTGGACGAGACGACGGCGCGCGGCCAGTACACCGCGGGCTGGCAGGGCAGTGAGCCGGTGGTGGGCCTGCTGCAGGAGGAGGGTTTCGACCCCAACTCCCGCACCGAGACCTACGCGGCCATCACCCTGGCCGTGGAGACCCGCCGCTGGGCGGGCGTGCCGTTCTATCTGCGCACCGGAAAACGGCTGGGCCGCCGCGTCACCGAGATCGCGGTGGTGTTCAAGCGGGCCCCGCACCTGCCCTTCGACCAGACCATGACCGAGGAGCTCGGTCAGAACGCGCTGGTCATCCGGGTGCAGCCGGATGAGGGCATCACCATGCGATTCGGGTCCAAGGTGCCCGGGTCGTCGATGGAGGTGCGCGACGTGAACATGGACTTCAGCTACGGCGAGGCCTTCACCGAGGACTCCCCCGAGGCCTACGAGCGGCTCATCCTGGACGTGCTGCTCGGGGTGCCGTCGCTGTTCCCGGTCAACGAGGAGGTCGAATTGTCCTGGCGCATCCTCGATCCCGCGCTCGCGCACTGGGCCGAGATCGGCAAGCCCGACCCGTACGAGGCGGGCGGCTGGGGCCCGGAATCCGCCGACGAGATGCTCGCGCGCAGCGGGCGGGAATGGCGGCGGCCGTGATCATCGACATGCCCGACACCGACACCCGCGAGGTGTCGAAACGTCTTGTGCAGCTGCGGGAATCCAATGGCGTGGTGACCATGGGGCGAGTGCTCACCCTGGTGGTGTGCACGCTGGACAGCTCCGAGGCCGAGGACGCCATCGACGCCGCCAACGACGCCAGCCGGGAGCACCCGTGCCGGGTGATCGTGCTGGCGCGCGGTGACCGCATGGCTCCGACCCGGCTGGATGCGCAGATCCGCGTCGGCGGTGACGCCGGGGCGGCCGAGGTGATAGTGCTTCGGCTGCAAGGGGATCTGGTGCCGCACGAGTCGAGTGTGGTGATCCCGTTCCTGCTGCCCGACACCCCCGTGGTGGCGTGGTGGCCGCGGGGCGCGCCGGAGTTCCCGTCCAAGGATTCGGTGGGCCGCCTGGCGACCCGCCGCATCACCGACGCGACCTTCGCCTCGGATCCGCAGGAGACCATCAAGGGCCGGCGGCAGTCCTACGCACCCGGCGACACCGATCTGGCGTGGAGCCGGGTCACCTACTGGCGGGCGCTGCTGGCGGCGGCGCTGGACGAGGCTCCGTTCGAACCCGTTGAGTCCGTGACGATTTCGGGCCTGCAGGAAGAGCCGGCGCTCGACATGCTGGCGGGCTGGCTGGCCGCGCGGCTGGACTGCCCGGTATTGCGGCGCACCGGCGAACTCAAGGTGGAGATGCACCGGCCCACGGTGTCGATCTCCATTGCGCGTCCACAGCACGGCCGCACCGCGACGCTCACCCGGACCGGGGAACCCGAACAGCATTTCGCGCTGGCCCGTCGCGAGACCAAGGACTGCCTGGCCGAGGAACTGCGCCACCTCGACGCGGACGACATCTACGCCGAGGCCCTCACCGGAATCGAAAGGGTGACCTATGTCTGAGCCCGCCGTCGAAACCTTCCCCACCACCGACGAACTCGTGCAGGCCGCGGCCGCGAAGTTCGTCGCCCAGGTGGTGGAGGCGCAGCGTCTGCGCGGCTCCGCCTCGGTGGTCCTGACCGGTGGCGGCACCGGTATCGCCCTGCTGGAATGGGTCCGCAAGGCCCCCGGCGACATCGACTGGTCCAAACTCGACGTCTTCTGGGGCGACGAGCGTTTCGTCCCCACCGGCGACGCCGAACGCAACGAACTCCAGGCCCGCCAGGCCCTGCTGGACCATGTCCCGGTCGACCCGGCCCGCGTGCATCCCACCGAGACCTCCAGCGGCGACTACCCCGACCCGCTCGAGGCCGCCGGCGAGTACTCGGCCACCGTCCACGCCCACCTGGCCGAACACGGCGCCTTCGACCTGCACCTGCTGGGCATGGGCGGTGAGGGCCACATCAATTCGCTGTTCCCCCACACCGCCGCCACCCGCGAGGAACACGAACTGGTTGTGGCCGAAACCAATTCGCCCAAGCCACCCGCGGTCCGCATCACCCTGACCCTCCCCGCCATCCGCAAGTCCCGTCACGTGATGCTCATCGTCTCCGGCGAGGCCAAGGCCGCCGCGGTAGCCGCCGCGCTGAGCGGAGCGTCCCCCCTGGACATACCGGCCGCCGGCGCGATCGGCACCGAATCCACCACGTGGCTCCTCGACGAGACCGCCGCCACCGACCTTTCCCACTGAACTCGGCCCTGCACAGGGCAAACCGCATTGCCAACTGACCACCAGGTTTCTCGTGTCCTCGAGTCGTGACGACCGGGTCGGCTGACCCCTCAGGGAACGTGGGCGGTGCTGTCCGCATGCTCCGACAGTGCCGGTTCGGCGGGCGGGCGGTCCGCGTCGGCGAGCCGCAGGACCGTCTCGAAACCCGTTGCAAGGCAGTCGGTCAGCAGGGCGGGGTCGGGAACGGCAGCGGTGTCGGTGTTGATACCGACGCAGCAGATGCCGGCATGGGTGGTGAGGGTGATGTTGAAGGCGGTGCCGATGGTGGGGCCGAAGGCGTACATGCGGTCTATGCGGGCGCCGGCGAAGTAGAGGGGAACCGGAGAGCCGGGCACATCGGAGGCGACGAAATCGATGTGCTTGAGCATGCCGGTGACGAACGTGACGGGGAGGCGGTTCAGAGCAGCCGCGATCGCGCCGGAGAGCGGGATGGCGGGTTCCCGGCGCTCACCGGCGATGGCGGTGTCGAGGGTGCGCATCAGGTCGGCGGTTTCGGGGATACCGAGCGGGAGTGCGAAGCGGAGCAGCGTGATTCGGTTACCGCCGAGCGGGTCGTCGGGGCGGCGCAGGCTGACGGGCATGGTCAGGCGCAGATGATCGACGCCGGTGCCCAGACGGCCGTGATAGGTACGCAGGCCGATCAGCACCGCGGCGAGGAAGGCATCATTCATGGTGCAGTCGGCGGCGTGGGCGGCACGGTGCAGGTCATCGGCTGGGACGTCCAGCACCATGAGGTGGCGGCCGAGGCCGCGCCCGGTCATCACCGGGGACAGGGTCGCGGTCACCGGGCTGACCAACCGGGCCACCGAGGCCGCCAGGTTCACACCGTCGCGCACGGCGCGCACCGGGTTCGACAGCGCGCGCCGGGCGAGAGCCGGCACGCCGGACAGCCCCGCACGGGCCAGCGCGACGCCGACGCTCCAGTTCCAGGCCGCGATATCACGGAGCCCGCCGCCGGGTCCGGCCGGAATCTCGGGCAGCGCCCCGCGGTCGGAGCCGGCCCGGTCGAAGTCGAGGATCTCGGTGGCCAAGCGGATTCCGCCGATGCCGTCGGTGAGGCTGTGATGCAGGGTCAGCACCACCGCGCTTCCCCCGCCGGACATGCCGTTCAGCACGGTCATCCGCCACAGCGGGCGGATCGGATCGAAGGCTGTCATCGCCTCGGTGCCCGCGAACTCGAGCACGGTGGCCAGATCCGCCGGCCGAACCAGCGCCGCCCGGCGCAGGTGCCAGTGCACGTCGAAGTGCGGGTCGTCGGCCCAGCGCGGCGGTGCCAGCCCGAACGGCACCGGCACCGGCCGCTGCCGCAGTTTGGGCACCACCCGGGTGGTGCGATCGACGATGCGCACCAGGCGATCCCACTCGGGCTCGGTGTCCAGCAGCAGCACCGTGACGATTGTCGAGCGGAGCACCGGGTCCTGTTCCATGCTCCATGTGAACAGATCCGACTGCGACATGTGAGTTTCCCGTGGCCCCATCGCCGATCACCTCGAACGCCTTGCCTCGCGTACCGCGCGGCATCCGGTTCCCATCTGAGGACGCTATCGCGGGTCCCGGCGAGCAAATAGGGTCCATCGCCGACGACCGCATGGGCTAAAGACACCTGACCCACGGACCACGACACCACCCGGCTGCCGGGGCCGGCCACCGGCTCGAGCCGTGCGTGAGCCGACGCCCCGGGTTCGGAATCGGGTAGTTCACTACTCGCGAACTCGGGGCCGGATCAGCCTAGCGTCGGGCGCAGGCGTCGAAAGGTTCGGCGTGTGAAGGGGAAGCGATGATCGACATCATCACTCTGCGGGGTACCGGGGAGCAGCGGAACAGCGACGGGACGCCGGCGGGCATGCTGCACGATGTCGCCAAGCTGCTGGATACGGGGAAGTTCCAGTGTTTCGAGCCGGATTGGCCGGCTTCGATCGGGCCGGATCCGGATACGTGGGGACCGTCGCTGGACACCTCGGTGCGGTTGGGGGTGGCGGCGGGGGTCAAGGCGTTGCAGGATTCGCCGAATCTGTGTGGGCTGATGAGTTATTCGCTGGGCGGGATCGTGGCGAGCACGATTCTGCAGGGGGTGCGCGCCGGTATCTACACCAATGTCGACGGGTCGCCGTTGGAGATCGCGTTCGTGGTGAATATCGCCAATCCGATGCGGCGGGCGGGGCAGTCGGTCGGGAATCTGTGCCCGGCAACGACGTACGGGCTGCACGGGCAGCGGGGGGCATGGCCGCTGGGGATGGATGTGCGGGAGTACGCGAATCCCGGCGACATCATCACCGCCTCCCCCGCCGATTCGCCGCTGCGGGCCATCGATACCGCGATTTCGCCGTTCTCGCTGGTCGAGGGGGCACGGATCGGGAATCTGACACCGGTGATCTTCCACGAACTGCTGGAGTTCCTGATGCAGAATCCGGTGGCGAACCTGAATCGGTACGAGGCGGCGGTACGGGGGCTGATCGGGTATCTGACGCCGTGGCCGGACGGGCAGCACGTGCGGTATTCCGGGCACAATATGCCGGGCACGGGCATGCTGTGGACGACCCATGCGGCGGAGTACCTCAACGCGAACTTCTGAGACGTCGCAGCCGGGAGTTGGCGTCGAACTGCCGTGCGCCGGTGACAGATTGCCGGTTCTCAGTGCGAATTATCCTGTGCCGGTGCAGTTTCCCGCCAGACATCGGGCGGCACCACGACACGGGAGCGGCCGTGGCGGTCGAGGATGCGGCCGAGCAGTTTCTCGTGCCGCAGGGTGATGGTGCGTTGGGTGACCATGAGCTCGGGATGCAGTGTGGCGATCTGGTTTTCGAAGCGAGTGACCTCGGCGACCGAGTGCAGTCCGGCCTGCAGCACCAGATTGTGGGTGCCGCTGACGGCGGCGCAGTTGCGGGTCTGCGGGAGCCGGATGAGCCCGTAACCGATCTCGGGCAGCGCGGCGGTGGGCGCGGTCGCCCAGAAGGTGACCGCGACCGGCCAGCCGCCCAGCGGGCGCGCGAAATCGCAGCGGAAGCTGAGCAGTCCGAGCCGGGTGAGCTCGTCGATACGGCGTTTGACGGTGGAGGCACTGGTGTCGAGGGCGGCGGCGAGGACGCTGTGCGCGGCGCGGCCGTCGCGGGCCAGTGCGCCGATGAGGGCCCGGTCCAGCGGGGTGACGCGGCGGCCGCGGTCGGACCCGGCCGGGGCCGGCGGGGTGCGCAGCTGGTCGCGCTGGCCTGGGGCGAGGGCGTCGATGCGCCAGGTACCGCCCTCGGCGAACCAGTGGGTCACGATGCGGGTGCGCACCGCCGCGATGTGCGGGACGGCGGGCAGCACGTCGAGGGTGTAGCGCGACATCTGCCCGAAATCGCCGGTGGCCACGGTGGCGAGAATGCGATTGCTGCCGCCCGCGCGTTCCAGGGTGAGCATGTGCGGATGCGCGGCCAGGGTGGCGACCACCGCATCGGTCTGCCCTGCGGCGCAATCGATGTCGACGAAAGCGGCGCACAGCAGATCGAACACCGCCGGGCCGGGTGAGACACTGATCCAGGCCTCGCCGCGGTCACTGAGCCGTTGCCAGCGGCGGGCCACGGTCACCGGATCCACGCCGAGCACCCGCCCCAGGTCGGTCCACGACGCCCGGGGCCGCAACTGCAGGGCGTGGATGAGCGCGAGCTCCTCCTCGGTCAGCAGCCTGACGTCATCCTGCACGGTCCGAAACTCCCTGCTCGTATCCTGCGATTCACCGGTGTCCGATGCCCAGTCTCGCACAATCGCAGTGTCGCTTTCGGCAGAGACGGAACTGGAGAGTGCGTCGTGGCATTCGGTGATTTTCAGAACGAGATCTACTTCAACGGGTTGCGCGGGGTGGTGCCCGCGCTGCCGGTGAGCTTCGCGGAGCTGGCCGAGCGGGCGCAGGCCGCGCTGCCGCCGTCGGTGTGGTCGTATGTGGCGGGCGGCGCGGGCGACGAGCGCACCCAGCGGGCCAATGTGGCGGCGTTCGATCGGTGGGGCGTGATTCCGCGCATGTTCGTGGGCGCCAAGCAGCGTGACCTGTCGGTGGAATTGTTCGGAAGCACCTGGCCCGCACCGGTTTTCATGGCGCCGGTGGGTGTGATCGGCCTGTGCGCGCAGGACGGGCACGGTGATCTGGCGACCGCGCGGGCCGCGGCGCGCACCAGCGTCCCCATGGTGGCGTCCACGCTGAGCGTGGATCCGATGGAGGACGTGGCGGCCGAATTCGGTGACACCCCCGGCTTTTTCCAGCTCTACACGCCCACCGACCGGGATCTGGCCGCCAGCCTGGTGGAGCGGGCCGAGCGGGCGGGGTTCAAGGGCATCGTGGTCACCCTCGACACCTGGGTGACCGGCTGGCGGCCGCGCGATCTGTCCACCGGTAATTTCCCGCAGCTGCGCGGGCACTGCCTGGCCAACTATTTCACCGATCCGGTGTTTCGGGCGAGCCTGGCGCAGTCGCCGGAGCAGGATCCGCAGTCGGCCATCCTGCGCTGGATCCAGGTCTTCGGCAATCCACTGACCTGGGCGGATCTGCCGTGGCTGCGCTCGCTGACCACGCTGCCGCTGATCGTGAAGGGCATCTGCCACCCCGAGGACGCGCGTCGCGCCCGGGATCTGGGCGTGGACGGCATCTACTGCTCCAATCACGGTGGCCGCCAGGCCAATGGCGGGCTCCCGGCACTGGACATGCTGCCCGAGGTGGTGGCCGCCGCCGAGGGGCTGCCGGTGCTGTTCGATTCCGGGGTGCGCTCGGGCGCGGACATCATCAAGGCGCTGGCGCTGGGCGCGTCCGCGGTCGGCATCGGCCGCCCCTACGCCTACGGGCTGACGCTGGGCGGCGCGGACGGCATCGTGCACGTGCTGCGCACGCTGCTCGCGGAGGCGGATCTGATCATGGCGGTGGACGGGTATCCGGCGCTGAAGGATCTGACGCCCGACGCACTGCGCGCGGTCTCGGTCTAGCTCGTCAGTGCTCGATGCGGGGGAAGGGGCGGACGGATTCGAGGGCGTAGGCGAGTTCGAGCAGGGTGCGTTCGTCGCCGTGGAGCGCGGAGAACATTATCCCGATGGGGAGATCGGACTCGGACGCTCCCATCGGGAGCGAAAGGGCCGGGGCCCCGGTCACGTTCGCGAACGGCGTGTAGGTGACATAGTCCAGCAGGCGGCCGAACACCTCGTCGAAGGGCTGATCGGGGCTCAGGTAGCCCAGGCGGGGTGTGAGGCTCGCCAGCACCGGGGACACCACGAGTTCGACGTCGTGGAAGGAGGCCGCGTAGGCGCGGCGGAGGCGCGAAAGCCGGTACAGCACAGCGGGTGAGCGCAGGGCGGAGCCGTGGAAGCGGGCGGCCAGGCCACGGGTGAAGGGATCGAGGCGGGCGGGGTCGAAGGACCGGCCGAAGCTCAGTTTGCCGGTGTGGCTGCCCAGGAAGGCCAGCATCGCCCAGTAGGTGGCGAAATCCTCGGCGAAGCCCCGGTCCACCGGGTAAGGGATGGGCCGCACCTCGTGGCCGAAGCCCTCCAGCAGCGTGACGGTCTCTTCGAGAACCGTGCGAATCTGCGGGTCCAGGGTTGCCCCGGTGATGGGATCGCTGAGGAGGCCGATACGCAGCCGCCGCTGGGCGGGCCCCTCGACGAGCCCGATCGGCGGCAGCGCGGGATTGCGCCAGAAGCGTTCGGCCGCCGCGAAATAGGTGGCGGTATCGCGGACCGTGCGGGTGAGCACGCCCTCGGAGACCAGGTTGATCGGCATGGAACGAGCCTGCGGGCCGTCGATGTGACGGCCACGCGTCGGTTTCAGGCCGACCAGCCCGCAGCAGGCGGCCGGAATACGAATCGAACCGCCACCGTCGTTACCGTGCGCGATCGGCACCGCACCCGCCGCGACGAGGGCGGCCGAACCACCCGACGAGGCGCCCGAGGAGAACCCCGTGTCCCACGGATTGGGGGTCGGTTCGGCATCGACGAATTCGGTGGTGGCGTTCAACCCGAACTCGGGCAGGGTGCTCTTCCCGAGCACGGTCACACCGGTGCCCAGAAACTGTTTCGCGAAGGGTCCGTGCGCCTTCGCCGGCCGGGCCCGCCAGGCCGCACTGCCGTGCTGGGTCGGCAGCCCGGCCACGTCGGTGTTGTCCTTCACGAAGGCCGGCACGCCGTACAGCAGCGCCTCCCGATCCCCCGAGACCAGCGGCGTATCCGCCTCCACCACAACCGCGTGCAACACCGGATCCACCTGCGCCACCCGCTCCCGGGCCGCCTTGGCGACCTCGGCCGCGCTCAACTCACCGCTGCGGATCAGCGCGGCAATGGCCACCCCGTCATGCTCGCCGAGCGCGTCATCGCCGAAAGCGTGAACTCGAACTGCCATGAACCGGGCCTCCTGGTCGACAACACCCGATATCTGCCCGACGGTACGCCTCTCACTGGACACACGAACAGCAGGATCCTCGAATCGACCGGTGACCGGGCCCGGTGTCCCGGGCCACCGGTCCGGTCGGGTTACGCCGGGAGGCCGAGGCTCTTCAGGGCGTCGGTGAGGAAGGTGTTGACCGCCTCGGGGCGCTCGAGCTGGACCAGGTGGCCCGCGGCCGGGACTTCGACGACCTCGCGGAGATCGGGGACGTTGGCGCGCAGGGTGGCCAGGGGGTCGCGGCCGCTGAAGCCCTCCATGTCGGGGTCGTTCTGGCCGTAGAGGAAGAAGGTGGGGACTTCGACCTTGGCGTCGGCGTAGGCGGCGGTGAGTTCCCAGTTGCGGTCGAGGTTTCGGTACCAGTTGAGGCCGCCGGTGAAGCCGGTGCGCTCGAAATCCTGGACCAGGGTGTCGAATTCGGCTTCCGAGAGCCACGGCCAGGGCAGGGCCGGCGCCTGCGGGAGGACGTCGAGGTAGCCGAGGCCGGGCGGGTTCTTCCAGGTGTCGAGGTAGTGGTAGTCGCCGGAGAGCGAGTAGTAGACGCGGGCCAGGAAGCCGCGCGGGTCCGCGGCGAGTTCGGCGTCGGCGATGCCTGGGGTCTGGAAGTAGGACAGGTGCAGGAAGTGGCGTTCGGCCGCCTTCGTCCAGAAGGCCGACGGGGCGCGCGGCGGGCGCGGGGCGAACGGGTTGTTCAGGACCATGGCGGCGGCCACGCGCTCGGGGGCGCGCAGGCTCAGCTCCCACACCAGCTGGGCGCCGAAGTCGAGGCCGACGAAGACCGCCTGCTCCGCGCCGATGTCGTCGAGCAGAGCCATGAGGTCGCCGACGACGGCGGCGTTGGTGTAGGCCTCCGGGTCGGCGGGCGCCTCGGTGCGGCCGTATCCGCGCAGGTCGGGGGCGAGGGCACGGTAGCCGGCCGCGGCGACGGCGTCGAGCTGGTGGTGCCACATGAACCAGGTGTGCGGAAACCCGTGACAGAAGACGACCGGGAAGCCCTCGCCCTGATCCGCGACGTGCATGCGGACCTCTCCGGTGTCGATCGTCCGATGCGTCAGTTCCACTCCGCCTCCAATTTCTAGAACACGTTCCTATTTCAAGGTAATGTCCAGAGGTCGTGAGCGAAATACCCAAGATTCTCGCCGGAAAGGTCGCGGTGGTGACCGGCGCCAGCCGCGGCATCGGCAAGGGCATCGCCCTGGAGCTGGGCGCGGCCGGGGCGACCGTGTACGTCACCGGGCGCACCGTCACGGCCGGGCACCTGCCGGGCACCGTGACCGGGACCGCCGCCGAGATCGACGCCCTGGGCGGGATCGGGGTGCCGGTGGTCTGTGATCACCGTGACGACGCGGCCGTGGAGAAGCTGTTCGCGCAGGTGCGCGACGAGCGGGGCCGGCTCGACGTGCTGGTCAACAATGTCTACAACTCCCCCGCGTCGGCGCGCTGGATCGGCCGCAAGTTCTGGGAGGTGCCGCCGAAGGCATGGGACGAGGGCTTCGATATCGGCGTCCGCTCCCATTACGTGGCAAGCGTTTTCGCCGCGCCGCTGCTCATCGAATCGCAGGGCCTGATCGTGAGCGTGTCCTCCCCCGGCGCGATCCGCCAGATGCACAACGCGGTCTACGGCGTCGGCAAGGCCGCCGTGGACCGGCTCACCGCCGACATGGCGCACGACCTCGACGGCACCGGCGCGACCGCGGTCTCGATCTGGCCGGGCATCGTGAACACCGAACTGCTGCAGATGGTTCCGGCCGACGCGCAGGGCCGCCGCCTGGTCACCCTGCCCGGCGAGGGCACCTTCGATCTCGACCAGGCCGAGACCCCGCACTTCGCCGGCCGCGCCGTGGTCGCGCTGGCCGCGGATCCGGATCGCCTGGCGCGCACCGGAAAAGCCTGGAAGGTCGCCGACCTGGCCACGGCCTACGGCTTCACCGACCTCGACGGCCGCGTCCCGCGCGCCGACTAGACATCACGAATTACGTTCCCGAAGAACAGGAGTGGACAACCCTATGCGACGCGTTTTCGTCGTCGGCGTGAACATGACGCCGTTCGTCAAGATCGGTTCCCGCGAGTGGACCTACCCGGAGATGGTCGCCGAGGCCGTGAACGGCGCGCTGAAGGACGCGGGCGTCACCTACGACCAGGTGCAGCGCGCCGCGGTCGGCTACGTCTTCCAGCCCTCGGCCGCCGGCCAGCGCGCCCTCTACGACATCGGCCTGACCGGCATCCCGATCGTCAATGTGAACAACAACTGCGCCACCGGTTCCACCGCGCTCATGTTCGCCCGCGAGTGGGTGGCCGCCGGCATCACCGAGGTGGCCCTGGCCGTCGGCTTCGAGCAGATGACCAAGGAGGCCATGGCCGGCCCGGCCACCAAGCCCAAGGTCACCACCGTCGACGCGCACCTGAAGGTGAACCAGGAGCACTTCGAGTTCTCCGCCGCGCCGATCACCACCCAGTTCTTCGGCAACGCCGCCATCGAGCATATGAAGCGCTACGGCACCACGCCCGAGCAGCTGGCGGCGGTCGCGGTCAAGAACCACGAGCACTCGACCCGGAACCCGCTGGCGCAGTTCCAGGATGCCTACACCCTCGAGCAGGTCCTCGGCGACAAGCCGGTGCACGGCCCGCTGACCCGCTCGCAGTGCTCGCCCATGTCCGACGGCGCGGCCGCCGCGGTCGTGGTGAGCGAGGAGTTCGTCAAGGCCAACGGCCTCGAGGGGCAGGCCATCGAGATCCTGGCCCAGGAGCTGGCCACCGACGACGGCACCTCCTTCTCCACCGGTTCCATGATCGACGTGGTGGGCGCGCCCATGACCCGGGCAGCGGCCTCGAAGGTGTTCTCCCGCGCGGGAATCGGCGTCGCCGACGTCGACGTGATCGAGCTGCACGACTGCTTCTCCATCAACGAGCTCATCACCTACGAGGCGCTGGGCCTGTGCGGCGAGGGCGAGTCGGGCGCGCTGATCGAGTCCGGCGCCACCACCTACGGCGGCACCTGGGTGGTCAACCCGTCGGGCGGCCTGATCTCCAAGGGCCACCCGCTCGGCGCGACCGGCCTGGCCCAGTGCACCGAATTGAGCTGGCAGCTGCGCGGACTCGCGGGCGAGCGGCAGGTCGCGGGCGCGCGCACCGCGCTGGCGCACAATCTTGGCCTGGGCGGCGCGGTGGTAGTCACCCTGTACGCGGCCCACACGGCGTGACCATCGGACGGAGTTGAGAATCCCATGACCACACTCGATCCCGACACCCTGCTGCGGCTGCCGGTGCACAACGGCCACGCCCTGGTGGCCGGGCTGAAGCGGCACCGCAACCGCCCGGTGCTCACCCTCGGCGACCACATCCTCACCGGCGGTGAGGTGCTCGACGCCATGAGCCGCTACATCGACGCCTTCGCCGAGCACGGCGTCACCACCGGCACCCCGGTCGGCGTGCTCGCGCTGAACCGGCCCGAGGTGCTGTTCACCATCGGCGCGGGCCAGATCGTGGGCTCGCGGCGCACCGCCCTGCACCCCATCGGCGGCCTGGACGATCACGCGTATGTGCTTGCCGACGCGGGCATTTCGACGCTCATCCTGGATCCGGTGCCCGCGTTCGTGCAGCGCGCCCGGGAACTGGTCGACATGGTGCCGACGCTGACCAAGATCCTGGTGCTGGGCCCGGTGCCCGAACTGCTCGCCGATGTCGGCGTGGATCTGCTGGCGACCGCCGACAAGTACGCGCCGCATCCGGTGGAGGCGGTGGAGCTGCTGCCCTCCGATGTCATCTCCATCAGCTACACCGGCGGCACCACCGGCAAGCCCAAGGGCGTGATCGGCACCGCGCTGACGATGAACACCATGACGCAGATCCAGCTCTCGGAGTGGGAGTGGCCCAAGCGGCCCAAGTTCCTGATCTGCACGCCGCTCTCGCACGCGGGCGCGGCCTTCTTCCTGCCGGTCGTGCTGCTGGGCGGGCAGTGCGTGGTGCTGCCGCGCTTCGACGCCGGAGAAGTGCTGCGCGCCATCGAGGAGCACAAGATCTCGGCGACCATGCTGGTGCCGTCCATGCTGTACGCGCTGCTCGATCACCCGGACTCCCAGACCCGGGACCTGTCCTCGCTGGAGACGGTGTACTACGGGGCCTCGGCCATCGACCCGAATCGGTTGCAGGAGGCCATCGATCGCTTCGGGCCGATCTTCGCCCAGTACTTCGGGCAGTCCGAGGCGCCGATGGCGATCAGCTACCTGGGCAAGGACGAGCACGACAAGGAGCGGCTCACCTCGTGCGGGCGGCCCTCGGTCGCGGTCCGGGTGGCGCTGCTGGACGGCGAGGACAAGCCGGTTCCGCAGGGTGAGGTCGGCGAGATCTGTGTCTCCGGGCCGCTGCTCGCCGCCGGCTACCTGAATCTGCCGGAGGTCACGGCCGATACGTTCAAGAACGGCTGGCTGCGCACCGGCGATCTGGCCCGCCAGGACGAGGACGGATTCCTGTTCATCGTCGGGCGTTCCAAGGACATGGTCGTCACCGGCGGGTTCAATGTGTTCCCGCGCGAGGTGGAAGACGTTGTCTCCGAACACCCGAAGGTGGTCACCGTCGCGGTGGTCGGTGTGCCGGACGCGCATTGGGGCGAGGCGGTGACCGCCGTGCTGGTCCTCGACCCCGCCACCGCGGCCGATCCGGCCGCGATCGAGGTGGTCACCGCCGAGATCCAGGCCGCGGTCAAGCAGCGCAAGGGTTCGGTGCAGGTGCCCAAGCACGTGGTGGTGATCGAGGAGCTGCCGCTGACCGGGCTCGGCAAGCCGGACAAGAAGGCGATCCGCGTGCTGGCTCAGGAGCGCCTGGGCATCGCCTGATTTCCCCGAGGGCGCTCGGCTAGGCGAACTTCCGGGTTCGGATCAGCCGGGCGCCCCGGCGGGCGCTGTCGATGCCCGCCGCCACCACGGCCCGGGTCACGAAGTGCCCCAGGGCCGTTGCCACGAACATGGCCGCGATCAGCACCGGTGCCCAATTCCAGCTCAGCGCCAGCATCATGCGATCGAAGGTGCCGCGCGGCTGCACCACCGGCTCCCAGCTGTTCAATCGCACCCAGCGGCCCAGGAAAACGCCTATCGCGCACAGCAAATGGATCGCGAGCGTCACCGGGGTGCGCAAAGCGCCCAGTCCGCGCGCCTCCAGGAAGCGGCCCAGCTCGGCCAGCACCAGGTAGTAGGCGACGAAACCGGAGGCGATGAACGCGCCGTAGACCGGCAGGATCGTCGTCACCACCGGGCCGTTGCCGGCCGCGCGGATATCGTCGCGCAGGTGCACCAGATCGGTCACCACATAGGGCGCATTGGGCAGGAACAGCAGCAACAGCACCGATCCGCCCCACCACACCGGCGAAATCGGTAGTCGCCGTTCGTCATCGCGCGCGCCGCGGAACACCAGCAGCGCCAAAGCCACCGGGATCCAGGCCAATACGGTGTTCCACACCATCCAGAACAGATTCCGGTCCAGCACCCCCGCAAGGCTCGGCGCGACCGTCTTCACCGGGTCCATTCGTTCATGATGCCGATCGCGGCGCGGCGCGTCATGCGAGTTGGCAACACCCTTTGGCAACACTCCTGCCACCGACCCGCCCGCACTGTCCGCGACAGGCTGGTCGACAGGTGGCGACCAGCTGTTTTACGATCGTATTATGCGGCCGTGGGATATGAGATTCCCGAGTGGGCCCTCGACGTCGCGGCCCGGCTCGGCATCGCACCCGAGGAGATCATGCGGGTCCTGACCGGCCCGGGCCGGCGCTGGCCGCGACCGGTGCGCGGGACGGGCGGGCTGCCCGCACTCATGATCATCGGCCGCACCGGCGCGGGGCAGCCGCTGGCGGTGGTGGTGCGTCCGCTGTCGCAGTGGGACCAGCAGGTCGTCGGCGTCCGGCCGGTGACCGGAAGGCTTCTCGCCCAGTTCGAACAATGGGAGGCGGACCATGACTGACTATCCGGACAAGGGCTACCCGCACACGGCCGACGAAGCCCGCGACTTCCTCGACAGCCTCACCGTCGACGAGGACGCCCCCGAACCCGACCTCCCCGGCCCCGACACCCCCGTCACGGTGCTGCGCACGGTCCGGCTCCCCTACGCCATGGATCAGCGCATCCGCGCCGAGGCCGACCATCGCGGGGTGAGCATGTCCGACCTGATCCGCGACTTCCTCACCATCGAACTGGCCGCCCTCGACGACGACACCCCCATCAGCCGCGCCGACGCCCGCCGGGCCCTCAGCGCCGCCCTCGCGAATCTGTCACCCGTGCAACGTCATCCGCGGTAACCCTGCCGCGCACGACGAATCGCCCGGGCACCGATGTGGTGCCCGGGCGATTTCAGGAGCTTGGGCTAGGAGAACTTGATTTCGAGGCCGATGCCGAGAATGGAGATCAGCCAGATCAACCCCAGGAAGATCGTGATGCGATCGAGGTTCTTCTCGACAACAGTGGACCCCGACAAGCTCGACTGCACACCACCACCGAAGAGGCTGGACAGACCTCCGCCCTTGGCCCGGTGCAGCAGCACCAGCAGCACCAGCAGCACACTGGTGATAACGAGGAGGATATCCAGGAACATCCGCATGGCCGACAGTGTATGCGGTCGATACCGCACACCCCGAATCAGGCCAGGAACCGTTGTGGCCAGGGGCATACGGTGACGGCCGAAACCAAAAGATGATCTTGCCGAGCCGGAACACCCCGATGAGGCGCCTGCTCAACGCCGCACAAGCCAGAGCGCAGTCGCGAGTACGACCAGCACGGACCAGACAACCCAGGAAACGGGACCTGCATGCACCGCGACCAGCACCGCGGCTGCCACGGCAAGCACGACGACTGTGGATGTTCGCATGAGGAATTGTCTCAGCCCTCGTCGAGACTCCGTCATCGAAAAGGCCCCGCCTTCTCCGGGCGGCGCTATGACCTGAGCTAAGCCGCTATGACCATTGAGCTAAGCCGACGAACCTGCCACGTCGGGCGGCGGCCCGGACAGGGCGCGGCCGGTGAGCAGGGCCGCACAGGTGCCGGTTGTGGCGCAGCCCAGCACGATCGACCACGCTACCGGTCCCAGTGGTACGCACCCGAAGAACCGGTTCACTCCGGGCACCATGATGATCGTGGCGAGGACTACGGAGCTGCCTGCCACGGTCACCCAGACCAGGCGGCTGTGCCGGCCGATCACCAGGGTCTGCCCGAGCTGCGTACCGATCAGGGCGGCCAGTGCCATCGTTTCCGCGCGGCGGCGCCGGCCGGTGGCGCGGCCGAGCAGCCATGCCGCGCCGGCGCCGATGGTGGTGCAGGCGCCGCGCACGGCGACGGCTTGCAGGAAGTCGCTGCCGATACCGGGCGGTGGCCCGAGTGTCCTGTCGGCCGTTTCGGTGTCGTCGGCGGGCCGGGTGTCCGAGAGTGTGAGCGCCATTGCCGGACCGAGGTCGGTGAGCAGGTTCACCACCAGGAATTGCCGGGTGCCGATCGGGGCTCGGCCGGACAGCAGCGTGCCCAGGACGGTGAACGCCACCTCACCGGCGTTGCCGCCGACCAGCACGCCGATCGCGTCGCGTACTCGCTGCCACATGCCACGGCCCTCGGCCAGTGCCTCCTGCAGCACGGTGAGGTCGAGGACCTTGCCGGTGTCGGTGAGGATCAGGTCCGCGGCCTCCCGTGCGGCGACCGACCCGCGAGCGGCCAGCCCGATACCGACATCGGCGGTGCGGATGGCGGCCGCATCGTTGCTGCCGTCGCCTGCCATCGCCACCGTGTGCCCGCGGCGTTGCAGTGCGGACACGATGCGCACTTTGTGTTCAGGCGATACCCGCGCGAAAACCGTTGCCTGCTCGATGAGTTCGGCTTGGCCATCCTCGTCCAGCAGGTCCAGATCGGCCCCGGTGGCCACCGTGTCGGCGGGGATGGCGAGCTGTTCGGCGACCGCGCGCGCGGTGACCGGGTGATCACCGGTGATCATCCGCACGCTGATGTCATTGCGGGCCAATTCGGCAAGCAGTTCCAGTGCCTGCGGGCGCGGGCTGTCGGCGATACCGAGGAAGCCGAGAAGGGTGAGTTGCTCGATCTCTTCGGTGAGATCGCGGGGAGCGGAGGCGAAGTCGCGCCGCGCCACCACCAGCACCCGCAGCCCCTGCGCGGCCAGCCGGCGTACCGCCGCCTCCGCGGCGGCGCGGCACTCGGGCATGAACGGCCGGGCCTCCCGGCGGCCTTCGTCATCGGTGCGCAGGACGTGATCACAATGCGGCAGCAGCACTTCCGGGGCGCCTTTGACGGCGAGCCGGATGTGCTGACCGGTGTTGCCCACCGCCGCGGAGTAGCCGCGGAAGCTCTCGAACGGCAACTCCTCGATCGGAGCCCAGGCATGGGGCGGTCTGTGGCCCAGATATGTGTGCGCCGCCTCGACGACAGCTCGGTCGGTGGCGTGTACCAGTGGGGCATCGTCAGGGTTGGGGCAGGCGTAGGCGGCGGCGCGGAGCAGCCCCCGCGACTGTGGCGTGCTCGCGAGATGGTCGCTGTCCCACGTCTGGTCGAGATCGGCAACCGCGACCAGCCGCAATTGTCCCTCGGTGAGGGTGCCGGTCTTGTCGAAGCACATGGTGTCGACGCGGCCGAGTGCCTCGATGGTGCGGCTGGAGCGGACCAGCACGCCGCGGCGGGACAGGCGGCGGGTGGCGGCCAGTTGGGCGACCGTCGCCACCAGCGGCAGTCCCTCGGGGACGGCGGCGACGGCCACGGCCAGCCCGTCGGCGAGGGCCGGGCGCAGCGGCAGCCCACGCAGGAAACTGGTGACGGTTACGGCGGTTCCGCCGCCGAGGGTGAACGGCAGCACGCGTTCGGTCAAGCTGCGCAGCTGTTCCTGCACACCGCCGCTGGGGGGCGGCCCGGCGGCGGCGAGGGCACGACCGGCCTCGGTGGCGGTTCCGACCGCCACCACGACCGCGGTCGCCTCGCCGCTGACCACGACGCTGCCCTCGAACACCATGCCGGTGCGTTCTGCCAGCAGGGCGCCGGGTGTGGCGGGGGTCTGCTTTTCCACGGTCACGGTCTCGCCGGTGAGGCCGGACTCGTCCACTTCCAGTCCATCGGTCTCCAGCAGCCGCGCATCCGCGGGGACCACCTCGCCGGTGGCCAGAGCGATCACATCACCAGCCAGCAGACCGTCCGCGGGAGTCTCGATTTCGCCGTCCTCGGTGAGCCGCCGAGCGGTCAACCGCTCGCCGAGCAGGAGTTTGTCCAGCGACAGCCGGGCGCGGCGGCGCTGCAGGGCCGACACCGTGGCATTGAGCCCCAGCACCGTGCCGACGAGCACGGCGTCGGTAGGCGAGCCGAGCAGCGCGGAGGCGACCGCACCGACACCCAGCAGTGGGGTCATCGGATCGGCCAGCTCGCGGCGCACATCGGCGACCAGACCGGCGAGACTCGTTGCGGGCGTGGCCAATCGCTGCGATATCCGGCTGACGACGGTGGTGACGTGCGAGCGAGGCGGCGGCGCCGACCGGTGCGGGGCGGGTAGGCGCGCCAGCACCTCGTCCGGTTCCAGTGCATGCCACGGCACCAGCCGCACCTCGGCCGGCCCGGTCGCGCGGGCGGCCCGGCGCCCGCCGTTCAGACCCGTTGCCAACCCCATCAGGGTGGCCGCCGTGACCGGGCTGGTGGCTCGCGCCGCGCGAGACTCCGCGGGACCGGACGCGAGCAACAGACCGCTGAGCGTGGCCGCCGACAGCGTCAGGACCCGGCCGCGCTCACTGACATTGCGTGCCTGGCCGGTAGCGGCGATGATCTGCCGTGCCGAACTCAGATCCGGGCACACCACGTCCGCCTGCCAGGGGATGCGTGCCGGAGCGCCGGGAGTCCGGGAGGCGATACCGATGCCCAGATCGGCGGCGGCCAGGGCGCGATGCGCCTCGCCACCGACCACCGCCACCACGTGCCCCTGCTGTTGCAGTCGCCGTACCAGCCCGGACACCGACCCGCCGGCGAGCACGAATTCATCGGCGCTGCGACGCAATTCGCCGGTGCCCTCGTCACCGATGAGCACCACCCGCAGGCCCGCCTGGCGGGCGGTGGACAGCAATCCGGCAGCACCCGGATGTGGCTCGCTCCCGATCAGCACCCGCCCGACCACGTGTCCGTGCTCGTGCAGCAGGTGCCAGCGCGGGCCCCCTGGATCGCTGTCCGGGCCGGGAGGATCGGTGTCGCTGCCGAGTCGCGGGCCGGCGTCGGTGTCCAGATGCAGATTCTCACGCCGATGCTCGGGTGGTGGTGGGATGGGCAGTTCCTCACCATCGCACCAGAGCAGCCGCTGGGCGGCGCTCCACACGTGCTCGACCGGCCAGCTGTCGTCGCGGGATTCGGCGTCGAGGACCACCGCGCGTTGACCGCGCACAGCATCCCGGTCGACGACCACCGCGGAAACCCGGTCCATGCGGCGCCACATGAACGGATCGAGGGTCAGCACGCCGCGCGCCGCCATGAGGGTCGACAGCGCACCGGCGAAGGTCTCGCGACCGGCCCGCGCCGCCTTCGGTACGCCCGCCGCCACGGCGTCGGCGGCGTCGGCGGGCGCGCGGGGGCGGCCGCGCGGTGCCGGCGCGGTCGGCGC
>NZ_JBSGCB010000033.1:0-110168 GCF_053601595.1 Nocardia sp. NPDC004711
TCCAACGCCCCAGCGACACCCGCGATGCGCGCACACTCAAACGCAACCTGCTCGACTCACTGTCATGGGCATGGCGCGCCTACCCCGACTCCTCGACCGCTTACGTCCCCTGCTAGGCCGCGTTTCGAAAGTTGTTTGCGTCGAGGGACAGCGCTACCCGGCGCCTTGGTGCGAATCGTGTGGGGCGACATAGTCTCGCGCGGTGCACTCTCATCTGAGTTTTGAGAACCCTCCTGCGCTGCCTCACGAGGACGAGGAGGACGAGGGTCAGGTGACGATGCGGACTGCGTAGGGCATGATGCCGTCTTCGCGGACGGCGGCTACGCGGACGACGTCGCCGCTTTGCGGGGCCTCGATCATCTTGTTGTTGCCGAGGTAGAGGGCGACGTGTTCGCTGCCGCCGGGGCCCCAGAAGAGCATGTCGCCGCGGGCGCGTTCGGCGACGGGAATCCTTGTGCCCATGGTGTATTGGTAGCCGGAGTAGTGGGGTAGGGAGACGCCGATGCCGGCGAAGGCGTAGATCATCAGGCCGGAGCAGTCGAAGCCGGTCTTGTTGTAGTCGCCGTAGCTGTCGGCGGTGCCGCCGTCGCGGATGCCGAGGGTGGGGCCGTTCTCGTCGCCGCCGCCCCAGGCGTAGACGACGCCCAGCTGGGACATGGCACGGTCGACCACGGTCTCGATGAGCTGGGAGTTGGAGCCCGGTGGCCGGCTGGGCTGGATGGAGCGCTTCGGTGGCGGTGAGGTGTCCTGCACGACGTGCGGGCGGTGGCCCTGGCCGACCTGGCTGGCGCGATCGGTGGCGGCGCGGTCGGCGGCCACGCGGGCGGCGGCGGCCACCGCGGCGGCGCGGGCCGCGGCCTCCTCGGCCTTGCGCTGCTGGTCCCAGGCGACGAAGGTGTCGCGCTGGCTCTGCAGGCCCGCCACATTGGCGCGGGCCGCGTCCAGCCGCTGCTGGGCCGAATCACGCTGCCCGACAATGTCGTTGCGGCGGAGGTTCTGCTGGTCGAGTTCGGCCTGAGCGGCAGTGACCGCGTTCTGGGCGTCGGTCTTCTTGGCGTCGGCGGCGGCCGCGGCGGCATCGGCGGCCTGCTGGGCCTGTTTGGCGGCGGAGGTCTTGTTGGCCTGGTCGATCTGGGCGTGGCGCAGGCCGTCGACCACCTGCTGCTGGTTCTTGGAGGCGATGGTCAGCACCTGCGCGCGGTTGAGCGCGATCTCGGGGCTGGGCGCGGCCAGATAGCTGACCAGTGAGGTGGAGCCGGGGCGCATGTAGACCTGGGCGACGTACTTGTCGAAATTCCCGTGCGCGGTATCGACTTTCGCGCCGGCATCGGTCAGATCCTGCTGGCACTGGGTGACGGCGCGGCCGGCGGTGTCGGCGGCGTCGCGGGCCATCTGCAGATCCACCAGGGCCTTGTTGACGGCCTCACGGCGACCGGCGACCGCGTCGTCGAGTTGCTGCAGCTGCTGTTCGGCGGCGGCCACCTGATTGATGAGGGCGCCGACCTCGCCGACACCGGCGTCGACCTGGGCGCCTGCGGCATTGAGGTCGCTGTCGCTGGGGTTGGGGGGCGGCGGTGGTACCGCGTGCCCGCCGGCCATGGGCAATGCCAGCACGATGAGCGCTACGAGCAATTCTGTAGCGACCCGCGCCGGGCGTCGTAGTCGCTTCGCCGGTCGTCGCATCGCACCTCCCTGGAGTCCCATCCGGCACAAAATCCCCAACCGTGCCATCGCGAAACCGTACGGCACGTTCAGGATCCCGCCGCTCAGGCACGCCACAATCACATGGATGCAATTCGCTGGTAGCCATGAAGTTGCAGGTAAATCCCACAATCACCACGCGTCACAACACGCGGCACTCGGTACGTTTTCGGCGTGTCGCGGACGAACCGGACTCTGCACACCCCGATCCGGGCATGAAAAAGGGGCCCGGGACGAACCCGAACCCCGAACGGAGACACCGCCTCCCAGCGTGAACGCGCTACCCGACCGGCGTCGGCGCACCCGACGCATGCTGCCCGCGCCGCACCTTCACCGCGTACAACCCGCCGATCGTCGCGATCAGCACACCGAGGATGACCAGCGTGATCACCGTCCACGACACGGTCTCCGGCTGCTCGAGCCGATCCACGAAAACCCGCGCGGCGTCGGTGGTGTGCTCGGGGCCGCGGTACTTGGCCTTGTCCTCGGCCCACTCCAGGTGCCCGCGGCTGAACTGGTCGCTGTAGGTGCCCACCCAGTCGTCACTGAAGACCACCACGGTGCCGTGCTCGATCTTGCCGACCTCGTTGGCCAGATCGCGCAGGTTCGCCTCGATCCCCGGATTGCCCTGCACCACAATGATGTCGAGCTGAACGCCGTGCTCACGCGCGTCGGCGGCGATGGCGGCGAGGGCCTCCTGATCGCGTCCGGTGGGGGCGGCGACATGATCATCGGCGAGATCGGCGATGATGGCATTCAGGTCGGTGTTCGGCGGTAGTTCCGCCTTCGAGGGCGTGAAAACCGAGGAGTGCGGAGCGGTCACGAAACGCAGGGTACGGGACGGCGTGTCATATCACCTCACCGCGCCGTGCGAATCACCTCACCGATCGCGCGAAATCGTGTCTCGCGCTGGGCGGAATCCCGGGCCCGACGGCCCGATAGCCCGCCCCCCCGATGTGCTCACAGGACAAGCGTACTGTTAATGTCGGAAAACGGACGAGGCCCGCGCCTCGACGAGCCATCGGCACAGCCCCGCCGGTGGCCCTCCCATTCACAGACGAGTGGAGCTGAACGTGACGAGTATCGATACCTTCGGCGCCAAGGGCACCCTCGAGGTCGGAAGCAACTCTTACGAGATCTTCCGCCTCTCGGCCGTGCCCGGCACCGAGAAGCTGCCCTACGCCCTGAAGGTCCTCGCGGAGAACCTGCTTCGCACCGAGGACGGCGCGAACATCACCGCCGACCAGATCCGCGCCCTCGCGACCTGGGACCCGAACGCCGAGCCGGACACCGAGATCCAGTTCACGCCCGCCCGCGTGATCATGCAGGACTTCACCGGCGTGCCCTGCATCGTCGACCTCGCCACCATGCGTGAGGCCGTCACCACCCTCGGCGGCGACCCGAACAAGGTCAACCCGCTGTCTCCCGCCGACATGGTCATCGACCACTCGGTCATCCTCGACGTGTTCGGCACCGCCGACGCCCTCGAGCGCAACGTCGACCTGGAGTACGAGCGCAACGGCGAGCGTTACCAGTTCCTGCGCTGGGGCCAGGGCGCGTTCGACGACTTCAAGGTCGTCCCGCCGGGCGTCGGCATCGTGCACCAGGTCAACATCGAGTACCTGGCCCCCACCGTCATGGTCCGCAACGGCCAGGCCTACCCCGACACCTGTGTCGGCACCGACTCGCACACCACCATGGTCAACGGCCTGGGCGTGCTGGGCTGGGGCGTCGGCGGCATCGAGGCCGAGGCCGCCATGCTGGGCCAGCCGGTCTCCATGCTGATCCCGCGGGTCGTCGGCTTCAAGCTGACCGGTGAGATCAAGCCGGGCGTGACCGCCACCGACGTCGTGCTCACCGTCACCGACATGCTGCGCAAGCACGGTGTGGTCGGCAAGTTCGTCGAGTTCTACGGCAAGGGCGTCGCCGAGGTGCCGCTGGCCAACCGCGCCACCCTGGGCAACATGTCCCCCGAATTCGGCTCCACCGCCGCGATCTTCCCGATCGACGAGGAGACCATCAACTACCTGCGCCTGACCGGCCGCAGCGACGAGCAGCTCGCGCTCGTCGAGGCGTACGCCAAGGAGCAGGGCCTGTGGCACGACGCCGACAACGAGCCGGCCTACTCGGAGTACCTGGAGCTGGACCTGAGCACCGTGGTGCCGTCCATCGCCGGCCCGAAGCGCCCGCAGGACCGGATCCTGCTGTCGGACAGCAAGACCCAGTTCCGTCAGGACATCCGCACCTACACCAACGACCCCGTCCCGCACACCGCCCTGGACGAGGCGCTGGAAGAGTCCTTCCCGGCCAGCGACCCGGTCGCCTCCGGCACCGCCTCCGACGGTTCGGCCGTGCCGACCGCCGCCAACGGCAGCGCCGGTCGCCCGTCGAAGCCGATCAAGGTCTCCGACCCGGAGCGCGGTGAATTCGTCCTGGATCACGGCGCCGTCGTGGTCGCGGGCATCACCTCCTGCACCAACACCTCCAACCCGTCGGTCATGATCGGCGCGGCCCTGCTGGCCCGCAACGCCGTCGAGAAGGGCCTCGCGTCCAAGCCGTGGGTCAAGACCAACATGGCCCCGGGCTCGCAGGTCGTCGCCGACTACTACGAGAAGGCCGGTCTCTGGCCGTACCTGGAGAAGCTGGGCTTCTACGTGGGTGGCTTCGGCTGCACCACCTGCATCGGCAACACCGGTCCGCTGCCGGAGCAGATCTCGGCCGCGATCAACGACAACGATCTGTCGGTCACCGCGGTGCTCTCGGGCAACCGCAACTTCGAAGGCCGTATCTCCCCCGACGTCAAGATGAACTATCTGGCCTCGCCGCCGCTGGTCATCGCGTACGCGCTCGCGGGCACCATGGACTTCGACTTCGAGACCGACGCCCTGGGCAAGGACCAGAACGGCAACGACGTCTTCCTGAAGGACATCTGGCCGTCCGCGCAGGAGATCGACGACACCATCAAGTCGGCGATCAGCCGGGACATGTTCACCAAGTCCTACGCCACCGTGTTCGACGGTGACCAGCGCTGGCAGGGCCTCAACACCCCCGAGGGCGACACCTTCGCGTGGGACGACAAGTCCACCTACGTCCGCAAGGCCCCCTACTTCGACGGCATGTCGATGGAGCCAGCCCCGGTCGAGGACATCAAGGGCGCGCGCGTGCTGGCGCTGCTGGGCGACTCGGTCACCACCGACCACATCTCCCCCGCCGGTCCGATCAAGCCGGGCACCCCGGCCGCGCAGTACCTGGACGCCAATGGTGTTGCGCGCAAGGACTACAACTCGCTGGGCTCGCGTCGTGGTAACCACGAGGTGATGATCCGCGGCACCTTCGCCAACATCCGGCTGCGCAACCAGCTGCTGGACGACGTCTCGGGTGGCTACACCCGCGACTTCACCCAGGACGGCGGCCCGCAGGCCTTCATCTACGACGCCTCGCAGAACTACCAGGCCGCGGGCATCCCGCTGGTCGTGCTGGGCGGCAAGGAGTACGGCTCGGGTTCCTCGCGTGACTGGGCTGCCAAGGGCACCCGTCTGCTGGGCGTCAAGGCCGTCATCACCGAGTCGTTCGAGCGCATCCACCGCTCGAACCTGATCGGCATGGGCGTTGTGCCGCTGCAGTTCCCGGCCGGCGAGTCCGCCGCGTCGCTGGGCCTGGACGGCACCGAGGTCTTCGACATCGAGGGCATCACCAAGCTGAACGAGGGTGTGACTCCGAAGACCATGAAGGTGACCGCCACCAAGGAGAACGGCGAGAAGGTCGTCTTCGACGCGGTCGTCCGCATCGACACCCCCGGTGAGGCGGACTACTACCGCAACGGCGGCATCCTGCAGTACGTGCTGCGCAACATGATTCGCGGCTAGTCACCGCGATACCGCCTCGGTTTCGAAGGGCTGTTTCGAAGCCGAGACGTGGTGGCAGGCGGTGGATCTCGCGATTGTCGCAGGTCCGCCGCCCGCCACGCGGCCCGCTCCCGGGCCGCTTCGCTCGTCGCTCGTGCGGGTTCCCCGATTTGGTCGCAAGATCGATAAGGAGAACCCGCACAACACGTTTCGGAGGAGCCAGTGCCCAAGGTCAGTGACGACCACCTCGCCGCCCGGCGCAGCCAGATTCTCGACGGAGCCCGCCGCTGCTTCGCCGAGTACGGCTACGAGGGCGCCACCGTGCGTCGACTGGAGGAAGCGACCGGTCTGTCGCGGGGCGCGATCTTCCACCACTTCCGCGACAAGGACGCCCTGTTCCTGGCCCTGGCCCAGGAGGACGCGGGCCGCATGGCCGAGGTCGCGGCCACCCAGGGCCTGATCCAGGTCATGCGCGATATGCTGGCCCGCCCGGAGGATTTCGACTGGCTCGGCACCCGCCTGGAGATCGCCCGCCGCCTGCGCAACGACCCCGAATTCCGGGCCAACTGGGAAGAACGCTCCGAAGAGCTCACCGCCGCCACCGTCGCCCGCCTCGAACGCCGCAAGGCCGCCGGCGCCCTGCGCGACGACGTCCCCACCGAAGTCCTCCTCGGCTACCTCGACCTGGTCCTCGACGGCCTCATCGCCCGCATCGCCTCCGGCCACGCCAACGACAACCTCGAAGCCGTCCTCGACCTGGTGGAAGCCTCCGTCCGCCGCAAGCAGTGACGAACCCGTAGATCGCCGGGCGCAGAGATCATCCCTCGGTGAGTTGCGCCGCGACCCGGCGGGGCGGATTGGGCAGGCCCAGTGTCTCATTCAGGCGATAAGCGCCACCGCGGCCGTGGAAGACGGCCATCACGAACGTTCCGGCACCTATACCGAGGACGGCGGGCCAGGGGTGCGCGGGCAGCTCCGTCGCATAGATCAGCAGGCCGGTGATGATGAGTCCGAGCCAGCCGGCGAGGGCGTTCCGCAGGGGCGAGTTGCCCAGGACGTTCGGGAACTCTTCACCGACAAGGCCTTTGATGAAGTGCGGGAGGGCATTCGCGCCCATGACTCCGGCGAGAACGGACAGCAGCACCGTGTACCACATGGGGCACCTCTTCAGTTTCAGTCAACAGCGGTAGACCGAAACTACGCCTGGGGGTTGAATCGAGTCAACATCCGTAGACTGAACAAATGGATCCCGCCACCACTCGCGCGCAGCAACGTCGAAATACCGAGGCCCGGATCCTGACGGCCGCGGGGCGGCTGTTCGCCGAATCAGGCTACGACCGCACCACGATTCGCGCCGTGGCAGCCGAGGCCGACACCGATCCCGCGCTGGTGATGCGGTACTTCGGGTCGAAGGAGAATTTGTTCGCACAGGTCGCCGTGGTGGGGAACGTGGAGGCGATCACGGGAACGCCCGAGCAGGCCGCGGAACTGCTGCTGAAAGCACTCGCAGCCAAGCTCACCGAGGAACCGGTGAACGCGCTGGCGGCGATTCGGTCCATGCTCACCCACCCGGACGCCACCGGCGAGGTGCGCGCGGCCATGGCCGCGCAACAGCGCCAGGCCGCCGGGCACCTCGCCGAGGGCGAGGCCGAGTTGCGCGCCGGGCTGCTCGGCGCGCTCACCATCGGCGTGGTGATCGGGCGCCACCTGCTGCACCTGGACGGACTGAGTGACGCGCCGCCGGAACGGATCACCGCACTGCTGCGCGGCGCGTTCCACGACATCGCCCACGGCCTCGCCCAGCCCGATCCCCTCGCCTGACCAGTCGCTCGCGGCACGCGTCCGGAACCCGGCCCGGTCAAATCACGCCGTGCAGTGGTGGAGGTTGAGTTCGGCTGCGGTACTGCGGGTTCCGCCGACCTCGAACACCGCCGCGGAGACCTCGTCGGCGGCGCGGTCGGCGCGCACCTTCACGCCGGGCGTGTCCGCCGGCCGCACCGTGCGCCCGGGTCAGCCCTCGCGTTCGAGCTCGGTCAGCAGGCGCCGGGTGAGGCGATCGAGGGAGGCGCGCTCCTGGTCGGAAAGCACGGAGAGGATCCGGGTTTCGTTCTCGAAATGCTCGGTGACGACGATGTCGATGAGGTGCAGGCCGCGATCGGTGAGCGCGACCTTGATCGCGCGCCGGTCACCCGGGTCGGCGATCCGCCGGACCAGTCCCGCCTTCTCGAGCCGGTCCAGGCGGCCGGTCATGCCGGCTCGCGACATCATGAGGGTGTCCGCGAGGCCGGAGGGGTTGAGCTCGTAGGGCTCGCCCGAACGTCGCAGTGTCGCAAGCACATCGAACTCGCCGCGCTGCAATCCGTGTGCCGTGAACACGGATTCGATCCGCTCGGTCGCCACCACGGTGAGCCGGCCCAGCCGCCCGATGATGGCCATGGCCGCGCCGTCCAGGTCCGGTCGCTCCCGCCGCCACTGCTCCTGGATCACGTCCACGGCGTCGGTCTTCTTCTCACCCATGGACAACACTCTATTCGATGACATATAGTTCGGTAGCGAATTATCTCCCATCGAATCACATGGAGTTCGACATGACCACCGCTTCCCGCCCCGCCGCCATCCGCCAGCCGCAGGACGCCGAGATCATCGGCGGCGAGCCCGTCTCGGTGCGGCTGCTCATCGACTCCAATGAGGCGGGCGGGTCGGTGAGCACCGTCGAGGTCACCATGACCCGCGGCGCCGACGGCGCGGCGCCGCACTACCACACCCTGTCCGACGAGCTGTTCTACGTGGCCGACGGCGAACTCCAGGTCATGGCCGGGGACAAGATCGTCACCGTCGGCGCGGGCGGCGCGATCGTCATCCCCAAGTTCATGCCGCACGCCTTCGGCGCGGCCCCCGACAGCCCGGCCCGCATCCTCATCGCCCTCATGCCCGGCGTCGAACGCCACGGCTACTTCCGCTTCCTCGAGCGGCTCGCCCATGGCGAGACCACCCCGGCCGATATCCAGGCCGCCCAGCAGGAATACGACAACTACTTCATCGACGCACCGCAGTGGTGGGCCGAACGCAACGGCAACCGCGCCTGACCCCGCGCACCACCCGCGCGGATCCGCGAAACCAGCACTGCCGCAGGCGAATCCGGCGAACCGAATCGGTGATCACGCGATTCCCGCGACGGGCCGTGCGGCACACCGGCTACACCGGCCGGTTCCCGTTGCACCGCCACGATCCCGAGCGCGCAATCCAGGGCACAATGACCGATCCGCGGGTCACGCACCGGCACCGAGAGCGGCACGGCAACCCGCCGCTATACGCGAGAACGCCGTCCTGACTCCCCAGTAGCCCGGCGGTCGCCGGCGGGGGTGTGCCACAGACCACCGAAAACGCGGAATGATCATTGCCGCGAGCCGGGTTGGTACGTTCATGGCATTCTCTGTCCCCATCACCGTCCGCGGGTACGAGCTCGATATCAATGGGCACCTGAATCAGGCCGTCTATCTGCAGTACGCCGAGCACGCGCGCTGGGAGCTACTACGGGCGGGCGGGCTGCCGGGCGAGAAGATGGTGGCCGCGGGAATCGGGCCGGTGGTGCTGGAACAGACCGTCAAATACCTGCGCGAACTGCATCTGGGTGACGAGGTCGCGGTGAGCTGCGAATTCGAATGGACCGGCGGCAAGATCTTCCGGATGCGCCAGCAGATTGTGAAACTCGACGGCACGGTGTCGGCGCAGATCGATGTCGTCTCCGGCATTCTCGATCTCGCCGCCCGCAAACTGGTTGCGGATCCCGGTGCGGCCCTGCGGGCGGTGGCCGACTCGCCGGACATCCTCGGCCTCTGATCGGACGCCGACCACACCGGCCGGTCCGGGTTTTTCTGCGAAAATCTTTCGGCGGGAGCGGTTTCCGAAAACCGGTCAGAGTTTGCCGGAGTAGCTGAAATCTTTCGTTGCGGACCGAATTCGGCGCCCAGCGGGATATGATTCAGATCACGCTCGGCCCCGCAGCAAATCCCGAGCAGATCGGAGTTCAGCATGACCGGCGCCCTGCACCGAACGGGATCGGCGATCCTTGCCAGCACCTCGCCATCGCTACCGGGCTATCTTGTCGCAGCGACCGAGCGAAGTATCAGCGTGCGTGTCGGCGACGGCACCACCTGGACCTTCCATCGGACCGATGTCCTCGACATCACCCGGTGGGATGCTGCGACGGCGCAGGGCAGCTGTGACGGCCGCCCGGTGCTGGTGCGCGTACGGTCCGGCGCCACTGCCGATTTCACGCGGCGCCGTCGTGTCGAGGTCACCGATCGTCCCCTCACCCTGTCGCCGGATCACAGTCCCGCACGGGGCGACGACGAACTGCGCGCGCTCACCGAAATCTGGGCCCGCGGACTGGATCTCACCACTCGTCCCGGTGCCGGCGGGGCCACCATGACCTGCTGCCAGACCCGGTCGCACCTCGGTAGCGACGACGGCATCGCCTGCGACAGCCTGGACTGACGGAAGCGCGCATGGCCGCCCGCACCATGGGATCGGTGCTCATCGTCACCGAGGCCGAGGACCTCCACGGCGACGCCCTCGCCGCCACCCTGCGCAAACACCACGGGCACAACCCGATTCGCCTCGATATGCGCGACTTCCCACGCGAGAACGGCACTTTCCGACTCGGCGGGGACGGCTCCTACCGCAGCCTGTCGCACATCTTCGGGCTCGACGACGTCACCTCCGTGTGGTGGCGTCGGCCTCACCCCTGCGCTGTACCGGCCGGTCTGTCCGAGGAGGACGACACCTACCGCCGCGCCGAATGCGACGGCTTCCTCCAGGGACTGCTGTGGTCGATCCCGGCCCTGTGGGTCAACGACCCCGGGGCCGACCGCACCGCGAGCCGCAAGGTCGTGCAGCTGGAGACGGCCTACCGCGCCGGCTTCGCCGTCCCGGAGACCCTCGTCACCAACGATCCCGACGAGGCGCGCGCCTTCATCGAATCCCGGCCCGGGTCAGTGGTTTACAAGCGCACCGGCACCGGGCGCGGCGCGTTCACCGAGACCCGGCTGTTCGCCCCGGCCGATTTCGACCGGCTGGCCACGATCCGCAACTCCCCCACCATCTTTCAGAACTACATCCAGGCCGAGAGCGATCTGCGCATCGTCTGGGTGGACGGCATCGAGTGGGTGGTGCGTATCGACTCGCAATCCGGTGTGGGACGGGTGGATTCGCGCCTGGACACGTCGGTGGCCTTCACCGCCGATCGCCTGCCCGCCTCGGTGAGCAAATCGCTGACCACGCTGATGGGCGCGCTGGGACTGGCTTTCGGCGTGCTCGACCTGCGGGTGGGTCTCGACGGCGAGTTCTACTTCCTGGAGGTGAACCCCCAGGGGCAGTTCGCCTATCTCGAAATCAAGACCGGTCTGCCGATCTTCCAGAGCCTCGCAAACCTACTGGTTCTCGGCGACGGGACCGTGATGCCCTAGCGGCCGCACGCCATCGCGAATCGTCGAACATCGCACCGTATCGTCCGAATTCGCCGCTGGTCGTCCTGAATCGCAAGTCGTCGACCGGCTTTCGCCGGTCGAGAACCCGCAATCCACTCCCGGAAAAGGGAAAGACGCTACTTGCCGGCCTTGGCGGCCTTACGGCGGTTCGCACCGCCCCGGCTGCGGAGTTGCACATGCGACTCCACGAGCACGTTGTGGATGAAGCCGTACGACCGCCCGGTCTCCCGGGCCAGGGACCGGATGCTGGCTCCGGCCTCGTACTGCTTCTTCAACTGGGATTGCAGGCGATCGCGGGATTTCCCGGTGACGCGCGTGCCTTTACCCAATACGGCTTTACCCTGTGCGGGCCTGTCACTCATGGCTTCCTCCGAGTCGCCGTGGGCGCCTCATTCCAGGTTAGAGACTCGGATGCCTGTGATCAACGAAACGCTGTGATGTGAGTCACCGACTTTTGGCGACCACGCGTTTTTCCGTGTGGGAGGCGCATTCTCACGCCAGCTGGATCAGTTCCAGGTAGTCCTGCGACCAGTGATCCTCGGTGCCGTCGGGGAGCATGATGACCCGCTCGGGGTTGAGCGCCTCGGCCGCACCCGGGTCGTGGGTCACCAGGACGACCGCGCCCGCGTAACTGCGCAGCGCGTCGAGCACCTGTTCACGCGAGACGGGGTCCAGGTTGTTCGTAGGTTCGTCCAGCAGAAGGACATTCGCGGCCGAGGAGACCAGACCGGCCAGTGCCAGACGGGTCTTCTCACCACCGGACAGGGTGCCGGCGGGCTGCTCCAGCTGCGGGCCGGAGAACATGAACGCGCCGAGCAGACCGCGCAGATCCTGTTCGCCCGCATCGGGTGCGGCGTGGCGGATGTTCTCCCAGACCGTGGCCTGATCGTCCAGAGTGTCGTGCTCCTGGGCGAAATATCCGACCTTCAAGCCGCGTCCGGGCTCGATCTGCCCCGCGGTCAGGGTCTCCACCCCGGCCAGCAGCCGGAGCATGGTGGTCTTGCCCGCACCGTTGAGGCCGAGGATCACGACCCGGCTGCCCTTGTCGATGGCCAGGTTCACGCCGGTGAAGATCTCCAGCGACCCGTAGAGCTTGGTCAGGTTCGTGGCCATCAGCGGCGTCTTGCCGCAGGGGGCCGGCTCGGGGAACTTGATGCGCGCGACCTTGTCGGCCACCCGGATCTCGTCGGCCTCGGCCAGCATGCGCTCGGCGCGCTTGACCATCTGGTGTGCCGCAGCGGCTTTCGTGGCCTTCGCGCCGAGCTTGGCGGCCTGCTGCTTGAGCGCGGACGCCTTCTTCTCGGCATTCGCGCGCTCGCGGACACGGCGCTGCTCGTCGGTGGCGCGGGCGTCGAGGTACTTCTTCCAGCCCATGTTGTAGATGTCGGCCTCGCCGCGCACGGCGTCGAGGAACCACACCTTGTTCACCACGTCGCCGAGCAGGTCGACATCGTGGGAGATGACGATCAGGCCGCCGTCGTGGTTCTGCAGGAAGCTGCGCAGCCAGGTGATGGAGTCGGCGTCGAGGTGGTTGGTGGGCTCGTCCAGCAGCAGCGTGGTGTCGGACTTGCCGCCACTGCCGTCGGAGGCGCTGAACAGGATGCGCGCCAATTCGATTCGGCGGCGCTGACCGCCGGAGAGGGTGCGCAGCTGCTGGTTCAGCACCCGATCGGGCAGGCCCAGGCTGTGGCAGATGCGGGCGGCCTCGCTCTCGGCCACGTAGCCGCCGAGGGCGGAGAAACGCTCCTCGAGCCGGCCGTACTTGCGGATGGCCTTCTCGCGTTCGGCGTCGTCGGCGACCTCGGCCATGAGCGCCTGCTGCTTCTCCATATCGCGCAGCAGGGCGTCGAGCCCGCGCGCCGACAGCACGCGATCCTTGGCGAGCACATCGAGATTGCCCTCGCGCGGATCCTGGGGCAGATAGCCGACTTCTCCGGAACGGATGACCTTGCCCGCGTAAGGTTCACCCTCACCGGCGAGAATGCGCAGGGTGGTGGTCTTCCCGGCACCATTGCGCCCCACCAGCCCGATCCGATCCCCGGCCTGCACCCGCAGCGCCGACCCCGGCGCTGTCAGCAGGGTGCGGACTCCGGCCCGGACCTCCAGGTCGGTCGCGGTGATCACAAGCGTCTCCTCGGGTACAGCGGGTGCTGGTAGTTAACTGAACGAGTGTGGGCCATCGCGGCACACAAGAACCACCGATTTTACCGGGGCCACCTCCCTGGGACCGAATCGAGCACATCCCTCGCTACCGCAGACCGGGAACCGGGTAACGGCGGTCACACTCCCGGAGCCGGTCGGCGCGCGGCGGGCAACCCCGGCGAGGGCCGCTCGCGAGGCGCATCGCCGATGGGTCGGCGGGGTGCGCACCGCCGTGGCGAACAGGGAACGACACGCATTCCAATCGACGATGCATTGGGATGTATGGCGGGCCGCATTGCCGCGTCGGCACCTATACCCACCCTGTAAATATTTGGATTCGCCATGGCTTGGGAGCGCAGCCATCGACTCTATTCGATTCAGCTCATGCGAGTCTCTCCCGACTCGGGAAGTCTGAACGTCAGCGTGCATTCGAATTATTGAGTCGCGTAATCGAACTGGACGGATGGTAAATTCCCATGTAGCGCGCACACCCGAATTCCACTCCGGTCGACAGGATCAACAATGAACGACTTTCCGCAGGGTGCCGGGCCGCGGCAGGGGCGCGATGGCACCTGGCATCCACCGCAGTCCATGCATCCTCGGCGTCGGGGCTCACCACCGAACAACAGTTCCTGCGCGATGCCGCGGCCACCGAGGTCATTTCGCGCGACCCGAATGTGAAGGCGGACGTGAATCTCCAGGCGGGATTCGAGTCGAATGTCGACATTTACTCCCTGGTGACCGCTTCTGTACCGACCTGAACAATGGCGCGAACAAGGCCAACGAAGTCAATGGTCGTTATCAGGAAGCGCTGGACGAATCCACCACCACCGGAATTCACCTCTCGCACGACGATGCGGCCAAATTGGTCGACCTCGCAATAAAGGACGTCTGCCCGACAGCAGGAAAATAGTCCGGACGCACCGGCCGGTTCTTGAACAGTGCGATCTCAGTAGCTGAAGGTGACGGCCGGTCACCGATCCACTGCCCACATCGGGACGGTGCCCTGGAGTTCTGGGCGTCGAACTAGATCGGACACACGCAATAGCGGCACCCCCCGCCTCGTACCGCTTGCACAGCTCGGCTGGCGGCGGGCGGCCGTCGCAGGCGACGCCGACCGCGCTACCGGACCCATGGGGCGAAGGCGGGCGCGGTCCGGCGACGTGTCATCGGGTGTTCGCCCGACGAATCCAGACCGATCCCGGCACCGGCAATTCTGGCTTACATGTTGACATTTCACGTTGATTTGTCACACACTCGCCAGGCTCAACGGTGATGAGGAGGGGTTCGGCGATGACCGATCACGCGCGGGCCGCGCTCGAGCTGTTGCGGGACAGCAGCGAGTTCAAGTGGTACGTGATTCCGCTGCTGCTGGTCGTCATCTACGTCTATGCGACCGAGGTCGAACGGCGGAACTGGAATGTGCTGTTCGCGGGGCTGGCCCTGTGGGGCATGGACTGGTTCAACGAGATCTGGAACTCGCTGGTCTTCCACGCCACCGGGCGCGCGCCGGTGTGGGGCGCGACCGGGCCCACGGCGTATCAGATCCTGATCGGCCTCAATATCGAGATCTGCTTCATGTTCGCCATCATGGGTGTGGCCGCGGCGAAGATGCTGCCGCCCAAGGAGGTTCGCATCCTGGGCCTGCCCAACCGGCCGGTCCTCATCGCGGTGAACTCCGCGGCCGCGGTCGGCGTGGAGGTGCTGCTGAACAAGGCGGGTGTGCTGACCTGGGATTGGTCCTGGTGGCACGCGGGCTTCCCGTACCTCATCTGGCTGTTGGGATACGTGCCGTTCTTCGTCGCCTGCTTCTATGTCCACGACCTGAAGACGGTGCGGGCGAAAGCCATTGCCGTGGGCGCGATTCTGGGGATCGACGCCCTCGCCCTGATCGTCTTCGGCTCCCTCGGGTGGTTGTGATGCCCGAACCCGCAGTGCGGCGCGGCGTGCTCGCCGCGGCCGCCGGGCTCGCGCTCGCGGTGGCGGCGCCCCCGCAGATCGCGTCCGCCGAACCGCCCGCGTGCACGCTGCTCGGCACGGTCGGCACGCCCGAGCCGGCCGCGGACGAGACCACGGCCGGACTCGACGCATTCCCGGCCGCCACCATCCCGCTACCGGATCAGGTCTTCCTGCGAACCACCGCGGAGACGTTCAACCGCCGCTGGTCCTTCGCCGTGCGCGACGGGTCCGTCTACGTGAAACAGGCGGCCGCGCAGGGCGGTTGGCGCACGCTGCCGCTGCCCGGGTGCATGGCGGGCCGGATCGCCGGCGTCTCGGCGGACGACGACGAACTCATGGCCATCGACGTCGACGGCCGCTTCTTCACCATGGACCACATCCTGAGCGCACCCGCGGACTGGAACTGGAGCAGCCGTTACGGCACACCGCTGTGGACCGGCCCCGGCAACACCCTGCCGCCGGGCACGATCGCCTGGACCTGGTCGGTGCTGTCGCCCAACGAGGATCACCTCTGGCGCGACACCGCCGGCAATGACCACAATGTCGGCGGCGCGAAGGTGTCGCACGTCTTCGCGCTCACCGACGACGGCCACCGTATCCACTACGTGGACCCGTGGCTGCCGCTGGACCACAGCTACGAGATGTCCACACCCGACCAGGGCCGCTTCCGCGCGGTGGCGCTGTCCACCAGCGGATCGACCACGCTGGTCGTGGATCGGTTCGGCAATCTCTACACGCGGCTCTACGATTTCGACATCTCCGGCGCGGACAAGGTGTTCTTCCGCTACTCCTACGAGGATCAGCGGGGACGGCCCGCGGCGCCCGACATGCTCGGTGAGCGGATCGACGATCACTACGCGGCGATCCAGCTACCCGCGCCGGACTGGCTGCGGCAGCCCAGGATTCCCGGCCGGATCACCGATCAGGTTTCCGTGCACAAGACCGGAATCGGTTCCGACGCACGCGAATTGCGTGTCGAAGGCGTCGACGGCGGGCGCACCGGCTGTTGGGTGAAGGAACTCACCGCCGACCATTGGGATTTCGTACCCACCGACCTTCCGCTGGCAGGCCGCCTGCTGGACAACACCGGCACCGACCACTCGGCCGATGACACCGTCGCGGCATCGCCGTACACCTACGCGGGCCGGACCGCGTCGGGCGTCGCCGTGCGGATCGAGTCCTTCGATGTCGCGGTCTCCCCCACCCCGGTGCGCCTGGACTTCGCCGACGGCAGCCACCTCGACCTGACCCTGCACACCGTGGACGGACTCCGCCAAACGGTCCAGCCGTCCGGAATCACCGATCAGTCCAGGGCTTTCGACGGCACCGTGGAGATCCCCGCGGACACCCTCGCGACACTCCCGGATCAGCCGGCACCGGTCCGCGAGTTCCTCCAGACCGCCCTCGCGGGACGCCGTTTCACCGATACACCGGTCCGCGTCACCACGAACGAGTTCAGTATCGAAGGGCTCGGACTGACACTGTCGCGCACCCGCTGAATCCCCGTGGTGTGACGGTCGACTCGCCCGCGATGACGCTGCGGGTCACAGGTAGATCCAGAAAGGCATACGGGACTCCGTGATCGATGGCGGTCGCCTCCCTCCAGCCGGGTCGGCTGGGCCGGATCGAGTTCGACGGTGACCACCCGGGGTTGTCCGCCAAGGGGCAGGGCTGGGAAACCGGCAGGGGTCGGTGGCCCGACTACCCCCGCGGCTCAGTGGTCGGGCAGCCAGTTGCCGTGGAAGCCGTACGGGATGCGGCGGGGCAGGTGGATGGTGGCCACCGGTGCGGCCGCCAGGTCGGTGGCGTCGAGGATGACGAGGTCGCTGCGGTCCTCGGCGGAGTCGTAGACGTAGGACATGAGATAGCCTGCGCCGCCGGGGGTTTCGTCGGCGGGGGCGAAGGATGCCTCGGCAGGGAGGCGGCCGGGACCGAAGGTGTGGGCGGTGCTCGAGCCGGTGCGCAGGTCGTAGCGGAGCAGGGCGCCGGCGCCGCCGCGGGAGACCGAGACGTGACCGTGGCGGGCGTTCAGGCCCGCGAGGCGGTCGTCGATGCGCGGGAATTCGGCGATGCGGTCGTCGAGTTGGTCCTCGCGGACCGCCCCGGTGGCGAGGTCGATGGTCCAGCGCCACAGGGTCGCGCCCTCGTCGAAGTCACGGGAGTCGGTGCGCCACATGCTCCGATAACGCATGGCGTGCAGCACGATCCGGCCGTCTTCCTCGTGCGCGTTGAGGGTGTGGAAGACGTAGCAGGGTTCGATGGCGAACCAGCGCACCTCACCGTGTGGGTCGTCGCGGCGCAGTACGCCGAGGCGGGCCTGGTAGTCGTCGCTCCACCGGAATGGCATGCCGGCGCCGGTCATGGCGGTCGGCAGGTCGAAAACCACCGGCAGATCCATGAATACGACGTGGTTCGCGGTGAGCGCGAAGTCGTGGTGCATGGTCGCGGCCGGGACGTCGATCTGGCGGCTGAGCTCGAGCGTGCCGGCCGCGTCGGCGCGGTGATAGGTCAGGTAGGGCTCGAAGAAGTCGTAGCCGAAGAAGTGCAGCTCCCCGGTGACCGGGCAGGTCTTCGGGTGCGCGGTCATGGCGGTGGTGAGCTTGCCGTCGAAATCGTGCGGTCCCAGAGTGTCCAGATCGCAGGTCAATTCGTAGGGAAACGAGGATTCGACGAGCGCGAACGTGCGTCCGGCGTGCCGGATGACGTGCGTGTTCGCCACGCCCGCAGTGAAATCCCGCCGGCCCTGCTCGTCGATGCCCCGGGCGCCATCGGAGAAGGTGCTGGTGCGCACCCACCGATTGCGATAGGACACCGCGCGCCCGCCTTCGATCCGCACGCCGTGCACCATGCCGTCGCCGAGGAACCAGTGTTTGGAGGCCGCCGCGTGCGGGTTGGGCCCGTTGCGCAGGTACCAGCCGGTGAGTTCCTCGGGAATCGTTCCGGTGCAGGGTAGGTCGTAGGTGGTGAGCTCGTCGGCGACGGGCGCGTAGTTGCCGGTGAGGTGGGGAGGTGTGGTCATGTTCGATACCTGCCTGCCGGAGGAGCCAGGCTCCTCGACGTCGCGACATTCCAATTCTGACATGTCCAAGACTGAGCCTCCATGCTCGACATGTCAATACTGGAATGTAAAGTAGGGGGCATGAGTCTCCGGTACGCCCTGCTCGGGCTGCTGTCCGATGGTCCCGCCAGCGGCTACGACCTGCTGCGGACCTTCAAGCACTCGCTGGCCAATGTCTGGCCCGCGACACAGAGCCAGATCTACACCGAGCTCACCAAACTCGCCGACACCGGATTCATCGCCGTCAGCGACGAAGGCCCGCGCGGCCGCAAGGAATACACCATCACCGACGCCGGGCTCGACGACCTGCGCACCTGGCTCACCACCACCCACCCGAAACAGGTGACGCGCAATGACACGCTATTGCGCGTGTTCTTCCTCGGCATCCTGCCGCCCGAGCAGGCCCGCGCCTACCTGGCCGGCATCGCGGAACGCGCCGAACGCGCCCACGCCGAACTGGGCGAACTCGAGCAGAACATCGACTGGACCGACAGCAACCTGTCACATTACGGCCACCTGGCGCTGGAATACGGCGCCCGGGCCACCGCCATGAACCGGGACTGGGCCCGATGGGCGCTGGAACAGCTACCGCCGGAACAGGATTGACCGGCTCGCGCTACAACCCGAGCCCGCGCGCCAGCACCGGCCAGGAGGCGGGCAGCTCGTCGTCCCAGTAACCCCAGGAGTGGGTGCCGTAGGGGTGCAGTTCCACGGTGGCCGGGATGCCCAGATCGGCGAGCCGATCGGCCATGGCGTGCGTGCACTGGTCGACGGCGGCCTCGAGAATGCCGCCCACCAGGATCTGGTTCGCGAGACTGTCTCCGGCACCGGCGAAGTGGCGGTCCCCCGCCTTGTCGTGCGGCCCGGGCATGCCATTGCCGCTGGACAGGTACAGGTCGAGCCCGCGCAGCGCCTCGGCGTGCAGGTAGGGATCGTTGGCCGCCCACATCGGGTCACCGGACGGGCCGTACATATTGCCGGCGTCGCCGCCGCCGAACCCGACCGTGATCCGGACAAACATCTCGCCCACCGGATCGGCGATCCGCGCGCAGCCGCTGAAGGCCGCCACCGAGCGGTACAGGCCGGGTTTGGCGATCGGCAGCTGCAGGACCGATGTCCCCGACATCGATACTCCGACCAGACCGTTCACGCCATTGGTCCCCAGCGCGGCATCGATGAGCGGGGGCAGCTCCTCGGTGAGGTAGGTCGACCACTTCATGACGCCCAGTCGCGGATCCGGCTGCCGCCAATCGGCGTAGTAGGACGCCGCGCCGCCGATGGGCTGCACGACATTGACGTCCTTGTCGGCCAGGAAGTCGAAGGCATTGGTGCGGCGATCCCAGGAGGCCGCGCCCTTGCCGCCGCTGCCGCCGCTGAGCATGTAGAGCACCGGGCGGGGCGCGGACCGGTCGGCGGGCAACTGCACGTCCACCGGAAAGTCGAGGTTCATGGCGGCGGAGTGCACGGTGAGTTGGAGGTGCCGCTCGTCGATGCGCCGGGTGCCGACAATGGCCGAACTGTCCGGCGCTGTCGGCGCGGTCCCCGGATCGGCGGGCGTCACCACATCCGGTTGGGCGCGCGCCGCCGGATCGAAGGGTGTCGCGGACAGCGAGACGAGCCCCGCCGCAGCCATTACTGCCATGCTGCACATGATCGAGCGGTAATGCACGTTCTGGGTCCTGGTTCTCGCGTGCCGCCGGCACGCATGACCTGGCGACTGTTCTGCTCCGTCGGCGACGGCCGTCCGCGGCCCGACGGGATGCTCATCGGGCGCGCGGCGGCAGTCTGGCAGCCGCAGTCTAACGGCAGGTTTCAGAATGTTGTCGGGCAGAAAACAGCTTGCGCACCGAAGGCTCAGCCAAGAGTGAGCAACCTCGCAGTCCCGGAGACGACGGTCTGGCTCTGATCGACCAGCGCGACCCGGACCTGCACGGGGGCGCCCGCTACCAGAGGCGTCTCCCCCGCCACCGGGGTGAGCGCGATGCTCGCGGCATGCTCGGCGCCGTCACAGGTGAACGAGTTCTGCTCGCCGGTGGCGGCCGGCCGATCCGCGTTCGGATCACCGACCATGGCCAGGATGCCGGCGACGCCCGCGGACGCCTCGCACGTGTAGTCGATGCCGATCGACGAGGCTCCCGCCGACTCGACCGTGATGGAGTTGGCGGCCAGCGCGGGTGCCGCGGTAAGCAGCGCTCCCGAGCCCAGGGCCGCGACGACAGCGGCGGTGACGGTGGAGCGGCGATGGTTCCGAATGATGACCATGGGATTTCGTTCCTCCTGTGTGACGGATCTGGATCGCTGAACACACCTGGAAAGACGCACAGCCAGTATCGCGCCGAAGCTTCGTCGTCCAACCCCCGGCCCCCGGGAAGCGAGAGAACCGCACCACGCGGCGAGTCCCGCATCCACCCCGCAACCACGCGGCAGCCATCGAACCGGGTGTGCAGGTGCGCGACAGGGGTCGAGGATTCGGGCCGCGGGGGTCACTATGGGAGCCGAGGCAATCGCATCCGGATCATGAGGAGCGCCGGTGGATTCCGACATCTGTTACGCGTCCGCGCGGGAGCTGGCCGGCTGGCTGCGCGCCCGCCAGGTCTCGGCCGTCGAGGTGGTACGCGCCCACCTGGATCGGATCGAGCGGATCAATCCCAAGGTCAATGCCATCGTCACCCTGGTCGGCGAGCAGGCGCTCGACGCCGCCCGCGCCGCCGACCAGCGCGTGGCCGCCGGGGCCGAACCCGGTCCCCTGCACGGAATTCCAATGGCGCACAAGGACACCCACGACACCGCGGGCATCCGCACCACCTACGGCAGCCCGCTGCTGGCGCAGCAGATCCCCGAGCGCGACGAGCTGCTGATCGAGCGGCTGCACGCGGCCGGGGTCATCACCGTGGGCAAGACCAATGTGCCGGAATTCGGGGCCGGCTCGCACACCGTGAATCCGATCTTCGGCGCCACCCGCAATCCCTACGATCTCGGCAAGTCGGCGGGCGGCAGCAGCGGCGGCGCCGCGGCCGCGCTGGCGTGCGGTCTGCAGCCGCTGGCCGACGGCAGCGATATGGGCGGGTCGCTGCGCAATCCGGCATCGTTCTGCAATGTGGTGGGCTTCCGACCGTCGCCGGGCCGGGTGCCGACCTGGCCGGATCCCCACGCGTGGGGAACGCTGACGGTGCCGGGGCCGATGGCGCGCACGGTGGCCGATGCGGCGCTGCTGCTGTCGGTGCTGGCGGGCCCGGATCCGCGCAGTCCCATCGCGATCGCCGAACCGGGCTCGATCTTCACCGGATCCCTCGACCGGGATCTGCGCGGGCTGCGGGTCGCGTGGTCGCCGGATCTGGGCGGCGCGGTGCCGGTCGATCGGGCGGTGCGGGACGTGCTCGAACCCGCGGTCCGGGTGTTCTCCGAACTCGGTGCGGTCGTGACCGCGGACTGCCCGGATCTGTCGGGCGCAGAACAGGTTTTCCGGACGCTGCGCGCATGGCTGTTCGCGCTGGCGCTGGAACCGCTACTGGCACACCGGGATCGGGTCAAGCCGTCGCTGGTGTGGAACATCGAGCAGGGGCTGGCGTTGAGCGGGCGCGACATCGCCGAGGCCGAAGTGCTGCACACGATGCTGTTCCATCGAATGCGGGAGTTCTTCGAACGCTATGACGTGCTGCTGCTACCGGTGAGCCAGGTACCGCCGTTCGATGTGGAGCTCGAGTATCCGGACACGGTGGACGGCGAGCCGATGTACACCTATCTGGATTGGATGAAGTCGGCGTATTTCATCAGTGCCACGGGATGTCCGGCTCTGTCGGTGCCCGCCGGATTCACTACCGCGTGGCTGCCGGTGGGCTTGCAGATCGTCGGACCGCATCGTGCCGACCGCCTGGTTCTGGAGGTCGGGCACGCCTTCGAGCAGGCCACCGGATTCGGCACCGTGCGGCCACCCATCGCCGCAGGCTGATTCACTCTCCAAGCACGGGGCCGAGACACTGTCGAGCTTTCCCGCGGAGCCGCATTCGCAGGCCGGGCGCGAACCCGGCCCGCGAACGGTGGTGACTACTCGCCGCCCAGCCGCACCGGCAAACTCGTGTGCCCGTTGGAGATGAAGCTGCCCAGCGGGGTCAATTCCGTTGCGTCCGTGGCCAGCCGGAGGTTCGGGAAGCGCTCGAACAGCGCGGGCAGCGCGATGGCGGCCTCCAGCCGGGCCAGCGGGGCGCCCAGGCAGTGGTGGGCGCCGTAGCCGAAGGCCACGTGCTGGTCCTTGGTGTCACGGTGGATGTCGAAGCTGTCGGCGGTCGCACCGTGGATCCGCGGGTCGCGGCTGGCGCCGGCATAGGAGGCCAGGATGGCCTCGCCCTTGGGGATGGTGAAGCCGTCGATCTCGATGTCCTCCACCGCGTATCGCAGCGGCAGGTGCGCCACCGGCGACTGGAACCGCAGGGTCTCCTCGATGACGTCGTTCCACGACGCCTGCTCGGCGACGACCGCGGCCAGCTGCTCCGGGTGGGTGAGCAGGGCGACGATGGCCTGGTCGAGCAGGTTCACGGTGGTCTCGTGCCCGGCATTGATGACGAGCATGAGGGTTTCGACGAGTTCCTTGTCGGCCAGCTGCGAACCGTCCTCGTCGTTACGGGCGGCGATCATGGCGCTGGTGATGTCGTCGCCCGGATTGTCACGACGGTAGGCGACGAGTTCGCCCACGCGCTCGTACATTTCGAGGAAGTTGGCCATCGACTCCTCGGCGGACAGGGACCCATCGAAGAAGCCGTCGACACACTTGTGGATCGCGGCGTCGAGGTGCTCGGGCACCCCCATGAGGCCGCTGATCACGCGGATCGGGACCGGGTAGGCGTAGAGCGAGCGTAGGTCGGCGACCGAGCCCGCCGGGAGCGCGGCCAGCTCGTCGAGCAGCTCGGCGACGATGGCCCCGATGCGTTCGCGCATGGCGGTGGTGCGGCGGTGGGTGAAGGCCGGGGACACCAGCTTTCGCAGCCGGCGGTGGTCGGCGCCGTAGGCGGTGAACATGTTCTCCACGGCCACCCAGGGCAGCAGCGGCCAGGCCTCGGTGATCTCGCCGTTGATGAACGCGGACCAGTGCTGGCGCGGATCCTTGGAGACGCGGGCATCGGCCAGCAGGGTCTTGAGCACCGCCTGGTCGGTGACCGACCACGCCGTCACGCCGCCGGGCAGCTCGACCAGCGTGACGGGGCCCTGCTCGCGAATCCGGGCGGATTCGCCCTGGATGTCGGTGCCGGTGACATCCAGCACGATCGGGCTCTGGGACATGGAGCGCTCCTTACACCGCGCGCAGCGCGGGACTGATCGGGAATTCGACCGGCAGTGCCACCATGGCGCGGTGGAACGGGCCGGGCCGCCAGGAGATGTCGTGTTTCGGGACGGCGAGCGACAGGTCCGGCACCGCGTCCAGCAACTGGTCGATGGCGGTCTGCGCGACCAGGTAGGCCACCGATCGGGCGGGGCAGGCGTGCGGGCCCGCGCTCCAGGCCAGGTGCGACCGGTTCCCCGTGCGGTCGCCGCCCGCGATGTCGGGATCGTTGTTGCAGGCCGCGAGGCTGATCAGGACCGGCTGATGGGCGGGCAGCCAGGTGGTGTCGATGAGGATGGGCTGACGCGGGTAGCTGATGGAGAAGTTGGCCATCGGCGGGTCGTTGAAGAGCACCTCGTCGAGCGCGTCGCGGGTGGATAGGCTGCCGCCCAGCATGTCTCCGCCGAAACGTTCGTCGGTGAGCATGAGCAGCAGGGTGTTACTGATCAGGTTCTGCATGGGCTCGAGGCCCGCGCCGTAGAAGCTGACCAGCTGGTACAGCATCTCCTCGTCGTTCAGCGCGGACGGGTGATGGGCCATGCGCGAGGTGACGTCGTCGCCGGGCTCGGCGCGGCGCATGGCGATGAGCTCCATGAGCGCCTCGGCCAGCGTCTGCATGCCCCACGCGGCATTCACGGTGTCGAACAGCGCGGCCATGCCGGTGGCCACCCGCTGGCCGATATCCGCTGGGCAGCCGACCAATTGGTTGAGCACCTCGAACACCAGCGGCAGCGCGTACTGCGACACCAGGTCCGCGCCGCCCTCGGCGGCCAGGCCCGCGATGAGCCGGGCCGCGATCTCCTCGACCGTGGAATGCACGGCGTGCAGATCGATCCCGTCGATACCGGCGGTGTAGGCCTGCCGGTAGCGGGTGTGCTCGGCACCCGCGTTGCGCAGCGCGTTGGGGTACCACTGCATCATCGGCCGGATGGGCGAATCCTCGGGGATACCCTCCTGCCAGACCCGCGGATCGGCCGGAAAGTGCTCGGGATCATTGAGGATTCGCAGCGCTGTCCGATAGCTCACCACCAGCGTCGCGGGCACCCCGGGCGCCAGCTCGATGGGCACCATGGAGCCATACTGGCGGCGCATCTCGCGGTACGCGCGGTGCGGATCGGCCGCGAATTCGGGTGTCCCCAACAGAATCCGGCGCTCTTCCAGGCCAACCGGCGACCCTCCGCGCACCGGGCAGCCCCCAGCCCCCGAGACCCCGCTCCACGATCCTGTCGACTCCAAGTCCGAAACTCCCTACCGACGAACGACTTTCACCGGACCCACCGGGTCGTCCCCGTCGAGTCAACGCTTCGAACCCTAGCAGCCTCGCAGCACACCCACCCCTTTTGTGAAACGGCAACCGCCGGTCCTACTCCTCGACAATCGAGGTGATGAGTGTGCGGCTGCCGACGGTGCGGGTGGTGACGGTCTGGGTGAAGACGTCCTGGAGTTCGCCGGGACGCTGCTGGGCGACCTTCACCGCCCAGTGGTCGTCGTCGGCGGCGGCGATCCGGCTGACCTGCACGCAGTAGCGGGTGCCGACGGGCAGCGAGTCGATGCCGCTCTGGATCTTGGCGGCGTCCGCGACATTCACCGCGTCCTCGGCCACGAATTCCCGTGCGACGCTACCGGAGCGGAGCACGTAGTAGGCGTACTCGAAGGCGAGGACGGCGTCGGGGCCGCTGGCGATGCCGCCCGGATCGGTGCCGGTCACCCCATCGGGGGTGCGGCGGGACTGGCAGCCGTCGGCGGCCGCGCCCGCGCCCGCGGACGTACTGATCGAGGTGGGGACGACGCTCGTGCTGCGGCGGGTGGGTACCGCCGCCGTGGAGCTGGTCGGGGCCCCGGCCGCACTGTGCGGGGTGGAGTCGGCGAGCGTGGTCAGGATTCCGACGGCGGCGGCCGCCGCTCCGGCCAGCAGCGCCACGGCCAGGAACACCAGCAGGGTGCGCGAGCGGGTCCACTGGCGCGACGATGGAATCGCCTTGTGGCTGTGTGTCTCCCGAGGCGGGGGCGCCGGTGTCCGAGGCCGCGCGCGCTCGATCGCCTCGCTCACCGCGACCGACAGCTCGGTGCAGGTGGCGAATCGGGCCCGGGGATTCTTCGCCATCGCCCGGGCCAGCACCGGATCCAGGGCGGCGGGCAGTGCCGGATTCCGTTCCCGCACCGAGGGCACCGGCGCCCGGACGTGCCGGTAGATCAGGCGCGGCAGATCCGTGTCGGCAAACGGCGGTGCACCGGTGAGCATTTCGAACAGCGTGCAGCCGAGGGAGTAGACGTCGGCGCGGCGGTCGACCCGGGCCTCGCCACTGAAACGCTCCGGCGCGGTGTACTGGAAACTGGCGACCACCTCACCGTTCTCGGTGAGGCCGCGCACCTCGTGCCGGGACTCGGCGATGCCGAAGTCGGTGAGCAGCGCCCACTCTCGCGGCTGGGCGGTCAGCAGCACATTGGCGGGCTTGACGTCGCGGTGCAGCACGCCCGCCTCGTGGGCGTAGTCCAGGGCGCGCGCCAGGTCGGCGGTGATGGCGGCGGCGCGGGCGGGCTCCAGGGGCCCGTCCAGCAGTTCGGCGGCCAGATCGGAGCCGTCGACGTAGGCCATGGCCAGCCAGAGCTGTCCCTGTTCCTCGCCGCGGGCGTAGATGGTGACGATGTTCGGATGCGACAGCCGGGCAATGATGTTCGCCTCCCGCAGGAAACGCTGCCGGGTCTCGTCGTCATCGCTGGCCACGCGATTGAGCAGCTTCAATGCGACGAACCTGGGTAGGTCCCGATCGTGGGCCAGATACACCTCACCCATCCCACCGGCACCCAGTAGTCGCTCGACCCGATATCCGGCGAAGACCACGCCGGTTCGGAGCTGCTCAGCCAACCAAATCCTCCCGATCCACGTGCACCGCAGACAATACCGGGCACCCGGGGCCGAGTCCGCCGCCCGCCCCAACCGGTTCCGCGGCCCGGTATCCGGCACGAAACGGGGGTAAACGGGGCGTGCGGATTGGATACGCTGGAGGGGAGCGACTTCCGCGCGCTACGGGGCGAGTCGTCGGGGGTCGTCTCGGGCCGGATGGCGGGAGCCGGGCTGTGCGGTCGTGGAATTCGGCCGGCCGGAAGGACATCCGATGATGAGGACTGTACGGATGCTGGCGGGGGCGATCGCGGCCGCCGGGCTCGCGTTGGGCGTCGGCGGGTTGGGCGCGGCCCCGGCGCGGGCGGATTGGCTGCCGCAGTGGGCGCCGTTCGGCACCACGGTGTTCACCTTCGGGGACGCGAATTTCTGCGCGGGGCAGATCTCGGTGGGTCTGGAGGCCGCGCACGGCATGCCCGGCCATGTGACCGCGCACGTGACGCCGCTGGGGTATCTGGGTGGGCCGTGCGGCAATCACATCGTGCTGGGCTGGCTGGGGTCCGCGGGCGGCGGCTCGCGCGATGTGTATGTCCGCACCGGTGCTGGTCCGGGTGAGACCCAGACGGTCGACCTGTGGGTCGGGATGGGACTGGCCAAGCTGCTCGCCAATAGCTGGCCGCTGCAGGGCCCGTGGGCGGAGTGGTACCTGATCGTGCCCTGAACGAGCGCTGTGTGCCCTGGCCGCAGCGCTATTCGGGCGTCGCCGGCCGTAGGCAGGCGATCGCGGTGGCCGATTCGGACACGATCTCGCGCATGGCGGATTCGGCGCCGGGGCCGTCACCGGACTGGATCGCCGCGGCGACGGCGGCGTGCAGCTGCAGGGCCTGCGGATTGGCCTGTGCCGGCATGAGCTCGTGTTCGGTTCTGCCGGTGAGGACTTCGCGAATGATCGGGGCGAAGACCTGTAGCAGTGGATTGCCGGACGCGGCCAGCAGGGTGGCGTGGAAGGCGATGTCGTGGTCGAGATAGGCGGCGGTGTTGGCGGCGCGGGCCGTGGCCGACATACCCATGACCGCCGCGGTCAGGGTCGCGCACTGCTCCGGCGTCGCGTGCGCGGCGGCCCCGCGGGCGGCCAGTGGTTCGATGCCGGAACGGAGTTCGGCCAGCCAGGCCAGCTGGGCGAAGCGGTGGGGGCCGGCGAGCTGCCAGCGGATCAGCTTGGGGTCCAGCGCATGCCAGTGCGCGGGGTCCAGGACGGTGATGCCCGCGCGCCGCCGGATGCTGACCATGCCGAGGGATTCCAGCACCCGCACGACCTCGCGGGCGACGGTGCGGGAGACGTCGAAGCGGGTGGCGATCTCATCGGAGGAGATGCGCGTGCCGGGCGCGATGCCGCCGGAGGCGATGTCGGCGCCGAGCCGATCCAGCACCGATTCGTGCAGGGGCAAGGACTCGGCGCGGTCGACCATGGCTTCAGTGTCACACATCTGAGGCATATCTATCGGTATCCAGTGGGTAATACGTAGTACTTATTCGCGGCACGGCTTGATATAGTCCTCCATATTGGGCTCTGTGCCCTGGATCACTCCACCTCGACTCGAAGAAGCGTCATGCCCAACCTCGAACCCCTCGCTGCCGCGAACCTGGCCGACGCGGCCACCCGGCACACCGGCAACGCCCAGCTCATCACCGCGGCCGTGCTCGGCGTCGCGCTCATCGTCGGCCTCATCACCTGGCTGAAAATGCATCCGTTCCTGGCGCTGGCCATCGGCGCGGTCGCGGTCGGGCTCGTCGCCCGGCTGGGCGCGGCCGACACCGTGGCTTCCTTCGTGAAGGGCTTCGGCTCGACCATGGGCAGCGTCGGCATCCTGATCGGCTTCGGCGCCATGTTCGGCAAGCTGCTCGCCGATTCCGGCGGCGCGGATCAGGTGGTCGACACCCTGGTGAACCGGGCCGGGCCGCGGGCGCTGCCGTGGGTGATGGGCCTGGTGGGCGCGATCATCGGCCTGCCCATGTTCTTCGAGATCGGCGTGGTGCTGCTGATGCCGGTCATCTTGCTGGTCGCCGGCCGGTCGCGACTTCCCCTGATGGCGGTGGCGATTCCGGCGCTGGCAGGCCTGTCGGCCATGCACGGGCTGGTGCCGCCGCACCCGGGTCCGCTGGTCGCGGTGGCGGCGCTCAGGGCCGATCTCGGACTGACGCTGGGTCTCGGCGTGCTGGTGGCGGTGCCGACGGTGATCATCGCAGGGCCGCTGTTCGGCAAGCTGGCCGCGCGCTGGGTGAATGTGCCGGTGCCGGAACTGTTCTCGACCGGTGAGCCCGCCGGGCGGCCCGCCGAGGAGCAGGGGCCGCGACCGAGCTTCACCGCCACCCTGGCCACCATCCTGCTGCCGGTCGTGCTGATGCTGGGCAGTGCCGTCTTCGACGTGGTCTCGCCGAAGTCCGGGTCCCAGGTGAAGAAGGTCCTGGATGTGCTCGGCACCCCGGTCGTCGCGCTGGGTATCGCGCTGATCGTGGGCATGATCGTGCTCGGCCGTGGCGGCCGCATGACGCGGGACGCCCTGGCGGACACCATGAACAGCGCGCTGCCGCCGGTCGCGGGCATACTGCTGATCGTCGGCGCGGGTGGCGGCTTCAAACAGGTGCTGGTCGACACCGGTATCGCCGGCACCATTGCCGACGCGATTCGGGACAGCAGCCTGCCGGTGCTGCTGCTGGCCTGGTTCGTGGCCGCGCTGATCCGGGTCGCCACCGGGTCGGTCACCGTCGCGACGGTGACGGCGTCGGGCATTCTCGCTCCGGTCGCGGCCGGGCTCAGCACCTCCCACGTGTCGCTCATGGTGCTGGCGATCGGCTCGGGCTCGCTGTTCCTCTCGCACGTCAACGACGCCGGGTTCTGGTTGGTCAAGGAGTATCTGCGCCTGGACGTCGTGCAGACGCTGAAGTCGTGGAGCCTGATGGAATGCGTGATCTCACTGGCCGGGCTGGCGGGCGTGCTCGCCCTGAGCGCGATCGTCTAGGAGCAGCGATGGCAACCCCCGCGCGACCGCAGATCGTGGTGCTCATGGGCGTCTCCGGATCCGGGAAATCCACGGTCGCGGGCATGCTGGTCAGCAGCCTGGGCTGGGATCTCCTGGAGGGCGACGACCTGCACCCGCCCGCCAATATCGCCAAGATGGCCGCGGGCCACGCCCTCACCGACGCCGATCGGGAGCCGTGGCTGGAGGCCATCGCGGCCTGGATGTCCAACGAGTTCACCGCGGGCCGCTCGGCCGTCGTGACCTGCTCGGCCTTGAAGCGCTCCTACCGGGACGTGCTGCGCCGCAGCCTCGCCGGGCACCCCGGCGCGGTGCTGACCTTCCTGCATCTCACGGGATCCCGGGACGAGTTGCAGCGCCGCCTCACCGCGCGCATGGACCATTTCATGCCGCCGGGCCTGCTCGATTCCCAGCTCGGCACCCTGGAGGCGCCGGGTCCCGACGAGCATATTCTCAGCATCGAAATCGGCCCTCCCCCAAACGAAGTCGCCGCGGCGGCACTGGCCGCCATCCGGGCTCACAGCTGACACAAAGCTTCAGCCCAGCTTCAGGCTGCCTCTCTACGATCACTCGCGTGAACGCACCGAGATTCGCCGCAGCGATCCTGCTGTCCACCGCCTTCATGGCCGCCGGGTGCGGGCACCCGCAGGCCCGCGCCGCCGGCGATACCACCGTCACCCTCGAATACGGTGGACTGCAGCGGCAATACATCGTCCACTACCCCGCCAACCGACCCCAGGGCCTGCTGCCCGCCGTGCTCGCCTTCCACGGTGGCGGCGGCAATGCCGAGAACATGGCCGGTTCCTTCGGCTTCGACAAGGCCTCCGACGCCGACGGTTTCCTCGCCGTCTACCCGAACGGCTACGAGAAGTCCTGGAACGACGGCCGCGGCGACGACACCAATGCCAGTGCCGCGAATATCGACGACGTGGGTTTCGTTGCGGCCGTGATCGACCGGATCATCGCGAACGACTCCGTGGACCCCACCCGCGTCTACGCCACCGGCATGTCCAACGGCGGCATGTTCACCGAGGACCTCGGCTGCCGCCTGTCCGGGAAGCTGGCGGCCATCGCCCCGGTGGCGGGCCCGCTCCCCCAGGCCGACGTATCCGCTTGCACCCCAACCCATTCCCTGCCGGTGCTGGAGATCCACGGCACCTCCGACCCGATCGTCCCCTACGGCGGCGGTGTCGTGCGTGTCACTTCCGGCCACCACGGCGCGGGCTCGAGCCCGGTGCTCTCGGTCGACGCCACCCAGCAGCTGTGGCGGGAGAAGAACTCCTGCGACGCGGCCACCACGACCACGCTCCCGCAGCGCGCCGACGACGGCACCACCGTGACCGTCCAGTCCTCCGACTGCGCGAACGGCGCCAAGGTCCAGCTCTATTCGATCGCCGAGGGCGGCCACACCTGGCCGGACGGCCCGCAATACCTGCCGCAGGTGATTGTCGGCAAGGTCACCCACCAGTTCGACGCCACCGCCGTGATCTGGCAATTCTTCGCACAGTTCCACGCCTAGCCGCCCGGCGAATCCGCGCACAGCCGCCAGGTGAACACGGGATGACCAGGACGTACCGGTACCGTGGACCAATGGCCGCCTCACAGTTTGCCTGTCGGTAACTCTCGTATGAAACAACCAACGCACAAGCGCCGGATGGTTCCCCGAGAGGTGGGCAGCACCTAATGCCGCAACAGCAGGCCGAGACCGAGATAGTCGCGAACCCGATGCTGCGGGCCGCCCTCGCACCGCCGGCCCGCACACTGGTCGATATTCTCGCCGCCACCGCCGCGGCGTACCCCGACGCACCCGCCCTCGACGACGGTGAGGTGGAGCTCGGATACGCGGAACTGCTCGCGGAGATCGCGCTCGAGGTCGAGCGCCTGGCCGCGGCCGGGGTGCGGGCGGGCGACCGGGTCGGGGTGCGGATGCCGTCCGGCACGCGTGGGCTGTACATCACGATCCTGGCGGTCCTGCACGCCGGAGCCGCGTACGTGCCGGTGGACGCCGATGATCCCGACGAACGCGCGCGGCTGGTGTTCGGAGAGGCCCGGGTCTCGGCCATCGTGACCGCGGCCGGGATCGAATCCACTAGAGTGGCAACGGAATCCGGCGACCGGGTGACGTCGACGGCCGCGCCCATGCCTGCCGACGACGCGTGGATCATCTTCACCTCCGGCTCCACCGGCACGCCGAAAGGTGTTGCGGTGACCCATCGCAATGCCGCGGCGTTCGTCGATGCCGAGGCGCGGCTGTTCCTCCAGGACGCGCCGATCGGGCCCGGGGATCGCGTGCTGGCCGGACTGTCGGTCGCCTTCGACGCCTCGTGCGAGGAGATGTGGCTGGCGTGGCGCAACGGCGCCTGCCTGGTCCCGGCGCCGCGCGCGCTGGTGCGGACCGGCGCCGATCTGGGTCCGTGGCTGGTCCGCCGGGAGATCAGCATCGTCTCGACCGTCCCCACACTGGCGGCCACCTGGCCCGCCGAGGCGCTCGAACCCGTGCGGCTGCTCATCTTCGGCGGTGAGGCGGTGCCGCCCGAGCTGGCCGAACGCCTTGCCGGCAACCAGGATTCCGAGCGCGAGGTGTGGAACACCTACGGCCCCACCGAGGCCACCGTGGTGGCCTGCGCCGCGCTGCTGGACGGCGGCTTCCCGATCCGGATCGGGCTGCCGCTGGACGGCTGGGACCTGACCGTCGTCGACGCGGCCGGAGATCCGGTGGGCGAGGGCGAATCCGGTGAGCTGGTCATCGGCGGCGTCGGGCTGGCGCGCTATCTCGACCCGGCCAAGGACGCCGAGAAGTACGCGCCGCTGCCGTCGGTCGGCTGGGAACGCGCCTACCGCAGTGGCGATCTGGTGCGCAACGATCGCGAGGGACTGGTCTTCCTGGGGCGGGCCGACGATCAGATCAAACTGGGCGGCCGCCGCATCGAGCTCGGCGAGATCGACAACGCGCTGCAGCATCTGCCGGGTGTGACGGGCGCGGCCGCCGCGATCCGGACCACCAAGGCGGGCAACAAGATCCTGGTCGGCTACCTGACCGGACCCGGCGCCGATTACGACCTCACCGCCGCGAGAACCATTCTCGCCGAACAGCTTCCGGCCCCGCTGGTGCCGCGGCTGGCCGTGGTCGGGGAACTGCCCACCCGGACCTCCGGCAAGGTCGACCGCGACGCGCTGCCCTGGCCGCTGCCCAAGGCCATCACCGCCACTCCCGAGAGCGGTCTGTCCGAGACCGAGCGGTGGGTCGCGGGACTGTGGGATTCGATTCTCGGCGCGGAGGTCACCGACCCGAACGCCGACTTCTTCGATCTGGGCGGCGGCTCGCTGGCGGCCGCCCAGCTGGTGGCGGCGCTGCGGGAACGGCAGCCGCGCATCGCCGTCGCGGACCTCTACGACCATCCGCGGCTGGGCGCCCTGGCCGCCCTGCTCGACGGCTTCGCGCCGACCGCCGCGGTCGAGGAGCGACTGGTCCGGCCGGTGCCCCGGTCGGCGCAGCTGTTCCAGGTGCTGGCGACGATTCCGCTCACCACCCTGACCGGTCTGCAATGGCTGACCTGGCTGGCGATCGTCGGCAATGTCGCCGCCTGGTCGGGTTCGCTGCCGTGGCTGCCGCACCTGTCGTGGTGGTGGACGCTGGTGGCGTTCCTGCTCTTCATCTCCCCGCCCGGCCGGATGGCGCTGTGCGTGGCCGGTTCCAGGCTGCTGCTGCGCGGCCTGCGCGCGGGCACCTATCCGCGCGGCGGGCGGGTGCACCTGCGGCTCTGGACGGCCGTGCGACTGTCCGAGGCCAGCGGCGCCGAGAACCTGTCGGGCGCACCGTGGATGGTGCCCTTCGCGCGGGCGCTGGGCGCGAAGGTGGGCCGCGGCGTCGACCTGCACACGCTGCCGCCGGTCACCGGCATGCTGGAACTGGGCGACGGCTGCAGCGTCGAACCCGAGGTGGATCTGTCCGGCTTCTGGATCGACGGCGATCTCGTGCACATCGGGCCCATCGAGATCGGGCCGGGCGCGGTGGTCGGCGCCCGCTCGATCCTGCTGCCCGGCACCAGGATCGGCCGCAATGCCGAAATCGCGCCCGGCTCCTCGGTATCGGGCAAGGTGAAGGCCGAACAGGAGTGGGCGGGCTCCCCCGCCGTGAAAGTCGGCCGGGCACAGCACCGCTGGCCCGACGAGACGCCCGCCCGGGCCGCGCACTGGGTGGCGATCTTCGGCATCACCTCCATGGCGCTGGCCTCGGTGCCGATCTTCGCGCTGGGTACCGGCGGTCTGCTCATCGCCTGGTGGATTCGCGACACCCGGACGCTCGCAGCCGGATTCGAACGCGCCTTCGCGGTCCTGCCGGTGGCCATGCTGCTGGTGCTGGGCGTGTACGCGGCGGTCACCATCGTGGCCGTGCGACTGCTCGGCATCGGGCTGACCGAGGGCCATCACCCCGTGCGCAGCCGCCAGGGCTGGCAGGCGTGGGCCACCGAACGACTGCTGGATTCCGCGCGCACCTTCCTGTTCCCGCTCTACGCCAGCCTGCTGACTCCGATGTGGCTGCGTCTGCTGGGCGCGAAGGTCGGCAAGCGCGTGGAGGTTTCGACGGTCCTGCTGCTGCCGAAGTTCACCGTGGTGGCCGACGGGGCGTTCCTGGCCGACGACACCATGGTCGCCAGTTACGAACTCGGCGGCGGCTGGCTGCGCATCGGCGAGGCCAAGGTCGGCAAGCGCGCCTTCCTCGGCAACTCCGGCATGACCGCGCCCGGGCGGCGGGTGCCCAAGAACGGCCTGGTCGCCGTGCTGTCGGCCGCACCGTCCAAGGCGAAGGCCGGCTCGTCGTGGCTGGGCAGCCCGCCGACCCGCCTGCGCCGCGCCGCCGAATCCGGTGACACCGCACGCACCTTCGATCCGCCGTTCCGGCTGCGCGTGGCCCGCGCGGTGGTGGAGACCTGCCGGTTGATCCCGGTGTTCGTGACCTTCGCGATCGGCCTCGGCGTGCTGTTCGCCCTGGCCTGGCTGGCCCAGACCCTCGGCCACCTGCCCGCCGCACTGCTCAGCGGTGTGGTGCTGCTGGCGGCGGGCGCGGCGGCCGGCACGGCCTCGGTGCTCGCGAAATGGCTGCTGGTGGGCCGGATTCGCACCGAGGAGCATCCGCTGTGGAGTTCGTTCGTGTGGCGCAACGAGGTCGCCGACACCTTCGTGGAGCATGTCGCCGCGCCGTGGTTCGCGCGCGCCGCGACCGGTACGCCCGTGCTGAATGTCTGGTTGCGTGGACTCGGCGCCACCATCGGCCGCGGGGTATGGTGCGAATCCTATTGGCTTCCGGAGGCTGACCTGGTGACACTCGGTGACGGCGCGACCGTGGAACGCGGCTGTGTGGTGCAGACCCATCTGTTCCACGACCGCATCATGGCCATGGACACCGTCACCCTCGGTGCGGGCGCCACGCTCGGACCGCACTGTGTCGCCCTGCCCGCCAGCGTGATCGGCGCGGGCGCGACCATCGGACCGGCCTCGCTGGTCATGCGCGGCGACAGCGTGCCGCCGTCCACGCGCTGGTGGGGCAACCCCATCGCGCCCTGGCCGGAGGGCGGTCGCTGATGCCCGACCGGCTCGACCAGCCCATCGACGATTACCTGCCGCAGAACGGGAATCGCGGCTACCGGGTCTCCCGCTACGAGCTGGAGCTGGAGTACAAGGTCGCCAGTAACCGGCTGGCCGGGCGGGCCGACATCACCGCGGTCACCACCGGGGTGCGAGATCGGTTCGCGCTGGACCTGTCTCAGGCGCTGGCGGTGTCCAAGGTGTTCGTGAACGGGGCCAAGCCCGCCAAATTCACCCATCAGCGCGGCAAATTGGTGATCACGCCGCGGCAGCGGATTCCGGCGGGCGGGGCGCTGGCGCTCACCGTGCAGTACGCGGGCCCGCCTCGGCCGCTGCGCGGCCAGTGGGGCGAGGTCGGGTGGGAGGAACTCACCGACGGCGTGCTGGTGGCCAGCCAGCCCAATGGCGCGGCCTCCTGGTTCCCGTGTGACGACCACCCGAGTTCCAAGGCCAGCTACCGGATTTCGATCACCACCGACTCGCCGTACTACGCGCAGGCCAACGGCACCCTGGTGCGCAAGCAGACCAAGGCCAGCCAGACCACCTGGGTGTACGAGCAGCCCGAGCCGATGTCCACGTACCTGGCCACCATCCAGATCGGCCACTACCGCAAGCAGCGGGTCGACGCGCCGCGCGGCGCGGTGCCCATGCAGGCCGTGCTGCCGCCGCGGCTGCGCGCCGCCTTCGAGCACGACTTCGCGCGGCAGCCTCGCATGATGGAGGTCTTCGCCGAGAAGTTCGGGCCGTACCCGTTCGAGGCCTACACGGTGGTGGTCACCGATGACGAACTCGAGATTCCCATTGAGGCGCAGGGCATTTCGGTCTTCGGGGCGAACCACTGCGACGGGCGGCGCGGCTACGAGCGGCTGGTCGCGCACGAGCTGGCCCACCAGTGGTTCGGCAACAGCCTGACCATCGCGCGGTGGCGCGACATCTGGCTGCACGAAGGCTTCGCCTGTTACGCGGAATGGATCTGGTCGGAGGCGGCCGGCGGGCCGAGCGCGGACCAGCTGGCGCGCACCGCACACCGGAATCTGGCGCGGCTGCCGCAGGACCTCCTGCTCGCCGACCCCGGACCGGACCACATGTTCGACGACCGGGTGTACAAGCGCGGCGCGCTGACCCTGCATGCATTGCGGCTCACCCTCGGCGATTCCGCCTTCTTCGATCTGCTGCGCGAGTGGACCACGCGGTATCGCCACGCCTCGATCACCACCGAGGAATTCACCGACCTGGCAGGGCATTACAGCACCAGGTCACTGCGATCACTCTGGGACAGCTGGCTGCACGCACGGTCCCTACCCCAACTACCCGCGCTCCCCGCGTTCGGGGCCAATTCCGGTACCGGGTAGACTTCCAGCGAACACGTTGTTGATCATGGATGTGCCGCGCCCGGACAAACGCACGGTCACATCCGCGTCGTAGATCGCTTCGAACTTCCAAGCAGCCCCCACTGCGCGGCTTAGCTTTCCTTACGGCGATCGATTTTGCCCACTGGCAATCTCGCCACCCTGTGCCCCCGGCGCGGATCCGAGATCCGCAGCACGGCTCGGGCACACCCCGATGCCCGAAAGGCACTGCAACACCGATGACTTCTGCCCCTACCTCCTTTGCCGCGCTCGGCGTCCGCGACCCTCTGGTCCGTGCGCTCACCAACGCCGGCATCACCGAGCCTTTCCCCATCCAGGCCGACACCCTGCCCGATTCGTTGGCCGGGCGCGATGTGCTCGGGCGCGGAAGGACCGGCAGCGGAAAGACCCTGGCGTTCTCCATTCCGATGGTGGATCGCCTCGGCGAGCGCGCGCAGCGGTGTGCGCCGAATCGCCCGGCCGGGCTGGTGCTCGCGCCGACCCGGGAACTGGCGACCCAGATCGCGGCCACCCTGGAGCCGCTCGCGGCCGCCTACCGCATGTCGGTGACCACCATCTTCGGCGGCGTCTCGCAGCATCGGCAGGTGCAGGCACTGAAGCGGGGCGTGGACATCGTGATCGCCTGCCCGGGCCGCCTCGAGGATCTGATGCGGCAGGACCTGATCAGCCTGGACTCGGTCGAGATCACCATCATCGACGAGGCCGATCACATGGCCGATCTGGGCTTCCTGCCCGGCGTCACCCGCATCCTGGCCGCGACGCCCGGAGACGGTCAGCGCCTGCTGTTCTCGGCCACCCTGGACAACGGCGTCAACAAGCTGGTCCAGCGCTTCCTCCCGGATGCCGTGAAACACGCTGTGGACGAAGCGAATTCGCCGGTAGCCGCCATGACCCACCACGTGTTCGAGGTGCCGACCGCGGAGGCCAAGCGCGCGGTCGTGCACCGCCTGGCCTCCGGGTCCGAACGCCGAATCCTGTTCACCCGCACCAAACATCAGGCCCGCAAGCTGGCCCGCCAGCTCACCACCGCCGGCATCCCCGCCGTCGACCTGCACGGCAATCTCACCCAGCCGGCCCGCGATCGCAACCTCGCCGCCTTCGCCGCCGGCGCCGCCAAGGTCCTGGTCGCCACCGATGTCGCGGCCCGCGGCGTCCACGTCGACGGCGTCGAACTCGTGGTTCACGTGGATCCGCCCGCCGAGCACAAGGCCTACCTGCACCGCTCCGGCCGGACCGCCCGCGCCGGCAACCACGGCGACGTCATCACCCTGGTCCTCCCCGACCAGCGCACCGACCTCGCCGCCCTCATGCGCAAGGCCAAGATCACCGCCACCCCGCAGTCGGTCACCGCCGACTCCCCGGCGGTCACGCAGCTGATCGGCGAGGTGGCCCCGCTGGTCGCCCTCCCCGCGGCCGATGCCGCCGCACCGCACCGCGTGGACACGTCGGCCGCCTCGTCCACGCGGGGAGCCCGCCAGCCCAAGAAGCGGACCCGCCCGGCCGCGACCGACGCGAAGCAGGCCGCACCTCGGAACCGCCGCAGGCAGGGCTCCCAGCACACCGACGATGCGCGCACCCCCGACCGCCCCGCGGCCCGGAAGCCCGACACCGCCACCGACGGCCGGCCCGCGCGCCGGACGGGAGGCCGTGCCGGCGGAAAGCCTCGCGCCTCGGCCACGAGCACCTCGAACGGCCACAATCCGCGTACCGGCATCACCCGCGACGAGAACCAGGGGACCCGCACCCGGACCGAGCGCCGCGGCACCGCCAACTCGCGGCAGGGTGCCCCCGCCGAACCGCGTACCCGCGGCACCTCCGGCCGGACCGCATCCCAGCGCACCGACGGCGCCCCGCGCCGTCGTCGCGGCAACTGACACCCCCGGCGACCGACGCCGCGGCCACCTCGCCGGTGCGCCCGCGGCGCGGCGGCGCGCGGGAGAGTGCGTCCAGAATGTGACGTTTGCCCGTATCTAGCGGGCGCGGATTTTCCTACAGTTATTGAATAGCAAGCAGCTACCCGCTCTTACCTCGTGAATTCTCATCTGTCGTCCCGGACGCTTTGACAGGGGTCAGGAGAGCAAGTCATGAAGACCGACGCCCCCTTGAGTGAGCGGGTCATCGTCAAGTTCGAACGGGTCGAGAATCGCTATCGGGTCTCGGTGACGCCGATCGATCGGCTGCAGTGGCGGGTGGGGTACGCGCCGGATATGAAAGCGGCCGTGCAGCTGGCCCGGGAACTGGCCCGCTGAGCACTACAGGGCGGGTGCGCCGGGTTCCAGGAGCCGCTTGGGGTGCATGCCGTCGACCTGCCCGATGAAGGGCGGATGAATGCTGTAGCCGAGCATTCGGCGAATATCCTCGGACACCGCGCGGACCGTATCGCGGGTCATGGAGAGCGTGAACGCCTCCTGGGGGCGCAGCCACGGTTCGCAGTATTGGGCGGTGAGTGCTAGGCGGGGATCCGGGGAGCGATTCGCGCCGCCGCCATGCCACAGAGTGCCGACGAAGAATACGCAGCTACCTGCCGGCATCACCACCGGTTCGCGACGGTCGGATTCCCCGGGAAGGCGGTCGCCCCACAGGTGGCTGCCCGGAATGATGTCGGTCGCGCCGTTCTCGGCGGTGAAGTCGTCGATGGCCCAGATGGTGGCCGCCCCCAACCCCTTTCGCGGCCGCGGCAGTGGGTAGAAGCCGTCGTCGGTGTGCAGCATCTGTGCCTGCTCGCCGGGCAGGATGTTGATCACCTGCAGCATGGACAGCAGGTAGTTCGGCAGGAACAGCCGGTCCAGCAGGGCCAGTACCCGCGGGTGGTCGACGATGCGGTCGCAGGCGCGAGTCTTGTTCAGCACGCTGTAGATGCGCTGTGTCGAGTGCCCCTCGAAGTTGTTCCGGCCGATCCGATCCAGCAGTGGCACAACACTTTCCCGGATCCGGTCGAGCTCGGCCGGAGTCAACATGCCGGGCAGGATCACGTAGCCGTCCCGCTCGACCGCGGCCAGATCGGCCTCGACCACCGCCGGATCCACGCTCGCGCCACTGCTCGCGGTGCGCCGGTAGGTTCCGGCCAGATCGCCGTCCAGATCGCGTAGCGATGTCACCTTCGCGCTCATCCCGCCATCCTTTACATAACTGAGTTCTGTTATTGTTCGACTGTGGCACGAGCACCGATCGGACGTCAACAACTTCTGGACGCCGCCCGTGACGAACTGGTCCATGCCAACGGCACCCTGGAACTGAGCGCGCTGACCCGCCGCACCGGCCTGAGCACCGGTGCGCTCTACCACCACTTCGGCTCCAAAGTCGGTCTGCTGGCGGCCATCTGGGACGACTTCTACGAGGGCCTGAGCCGGGCCATCGCCGACGACCGGCTCCCGGCCGACGGCGACTGGGCCACCCGCGAGCGCGCCCGCACCCACTGTTTCGTGGCCTTCCACTTCGAGCACCCGCTCGCGGCGCTGCTGCTCAACCGCGCGGCTCCCGATCCGGGCCTCACCGAGATCGAGGCCGTCTACATCCGCAATCTCGGCGAGGCGGCCGCCACGAACATCCGCCGCGGGCAGGCCACCGGCGAGATCCCCGCCGATCTCGACTCCGACAGCGCGGGTGCGTATGTCATCGGCGGCCTGCGTCACGGCATCGCCCAGCAGCTGCGCGTGCACCCCCGTCCGCCCGTCGACCTTGCCGCCGAACGCCTTTGGCGTTTCACCGCCGCGTCGCTGTCCCTGCCCTGATCCGCAAAACAACTGGCGATCGCGCCCGCCGCCGCGTATCACTGCGTGCTATGTCGATCTCCACGGCCGACCGGCTGGCCATTCACGAATTGCTCGCCCTGCACGGACATCTCAGCGATGCCGGCGCCTTCGACCGCTTCGGGGAGGTCTTCACCGACGACATCGCCTACGACCTGACCGCCTACGGCGCGGGGGTGGTCACCGGCCGGGATGCCCTGCGCGATATGGCGCTCCAGCTGGGCGACGGCAATCCGCTGGGGCATCACGTCACCAATATCGTGGTGTCGCCCACCACATCCGATACTGTGCGTGCCCTGTCGAAGGGCCTCGCGGTCGCGACCGACGGCACCACCGGCAGTGTCACCTACGAGGACATCGTCGTCCGCACCGCTTCCGGCTGGCGCATCAGCCATCGGCGCGTCGTCCCACGCCGGCAACCCCTCCACCCCTGACGCACCGGCAACTCCTGGGCGGGGCGCCATGGCCGTCACCGATCCCGAATCGCCTCGGGGCCGCGCTGATCGAGCAGGGTGAGGTAGGTGTCGAGTTGGGCTGCGCCGGTGAGGAGGTCGCGGCTGCGGGTGGTCAGGCGTTCTTGCCAGGCGTCGAGGAAGACGGTCAGAGCTGCTGTGCCGCCTGCGGTTCGGAGGGCGTCGAGGAATTGGGTGATCTGGGACAGCTGGTAGTTGCCGCGGCGCAGTTGGCGGGCGATCTCGGCGTCGCGCACGCAGTCCGGGCCGTAGTGGCGGTAGCCGGTGGCGCGATCGCGTTCGGGATGCAGGATGCCCTCGGTTTCCCAGGTGCGCAGGGTCGCCGGGTGCAGGTCGAGGCGGCGGGCGAGTTCGCCCACGGTCAGCGGCCTGCGCGTGGTATCCGGCGGGATCGGGGTGGACAGGCTGTGCAGGGCCCTCGCGACGTCGGCTCTGGTGGCGCGTTCGGTGTGCAGGGCGAGGTGGGTGGCGTCGATGACCCGGTAGGCGGCTTCGGTGTCGCGGCGGTTGATCGCGCGCATGATGTCGATGGCCGGCTGATGGCTGTGACCACGCCGTAGCGCCAGGAAGGCGCGCAGGGCCTGGGCATGCAGGGGTGTGTAGAGCCGGTAGCCCGTGTCGCTGCGTTCGGTGGGCGGGAGGACGCCTGCCTCGTCGTAATTCCGGATGGCCTGTGCGGACAATCCGTGTTCCCGCGCGAGATCGATGGGTCGCAGATCGCACCTCCGTTTGAGGGTTCGAACACCTGACACGTGGTCACTTTCGGGCAAGTTTCACACGAACCTTCAACGATAGTGTCGAAGGCAGTTCCTTCTGGAAGGGGTCTCCATGTCAACTGCCACCGCAATACAGGCCATCGGCCGCCCGATCGACGACCCGGAAAACCTGGGCCGCGCCCTCGACGACCTGCTCGCCACCCGCACCGAACCGCCCGCCCTGTTCGCGCTCGGCGAGCCGACACATGGCATCGCCGCATTCCCGCTGCTGCGCAACGACGTTCTCGGTCATCTCATCGAACGGGGTTATCGGTCAATCGTTTTGGAGACCGACTACTTCGCCGCGTCCATTGTCGACGACTACGTGTGCGGCGCGTCCACCCAGATCGACACCGTGCTCGCCACCGGGTTCAGCCACGGTTTCGGCGCGGTGCCCGGCAATCGCGAACTCGTCGAATGGCTCCGCGCGCACAACACCTCCCGCGCGCCGGAGGATCGGGTGCATTTCCACGGCTTCGATGCCCCGGTGGAATACGCCGGCGCCCCCGGCCCACGCCATGCCCTCGCCCGGGCCGCCGCCCGCCTGCCCGATGCCCTGCGTCCCGAATCACTGAGCAAACTGGACGAATTGGCCGGTGAGGACGCCGACTGGACGAATCCGGCCGCCATGTACGACCCGGCGGCATCCATCGGCAACTCCCCCCGAGCCCAGGCCCTCCGCCTCCTCGCCGACGATCTCGCGAGCGCACTGCACCGCGCCTCCCCCGGCTTGCGCCCCGCCGACCCCGACGCCTACGACCGAGCCGTGTCCTACGCCCGCACCGCCCAGGGCCTGCTCCGCTTCCACGCCGCCATGGCCACCGACACTCCCGACCGCATCGACACCGTCCTCAGCGTCCGCGCCGACATGATGGCCGACTACCTGCTCGCCCTAGTCGCCCGGGAGCAACACCGGGGCCCATCCCTGGTCTTCGCCCACAATGCCCACCTGAGCCCCGCCCATGATGACACCAAGAGCTGGTCGAATGCCGGTGCGCTGGTCCACATGACGCTCGCGGACCGCTACCTGTTCGTGGCAACCGACGCCAGCCCCGATCCCGACCCGAACACCCTCCAGCACTCACTGGCAGCAGCCACACCCCACCGCACCCTCTTCCCGGCAGCGCCCCTGCGCGCGGCGCTCTCCCCGTCCACCGGCACGAGCACACCGATTGTGCCCGGCCACATCCCACTCACCCCCGCCGACCTGTCCGGCGCGGCCGCGGTCGTCTTCATCGCCGACACCGACGGAAAGCGCCATCAGTATTGGTAGCGAGACCGCTGGCATCGAACCGATGCCTCAGCGGGAGAGCTCACCCGTGAGCAGAAACTGTTCCAGCCGAACAGAATACGGCGTCGGATCGATGCCCTGTCCCGCGAGCCAGGCCTCGCTGTAGTACTTGTCGAGGTAGCGTTCGCCCGGGTCGCAGAGGAGGGTGACGACGCTGCCCCGGTCGCCTCGGGCGAGCATGCCGGAGATGACGGCGAAGGCGGCCCAGACCCCGGTGCCGGTGGAGGCGCCGCAGCGGCGGCCGAGCAGTCGCTGCAGGAGGTGGACGGTGGCGACCGAGGCGGCGTCGGGGACGCGGATCATGCGGTCGATGGCGTGCGGGAGGAAGCTGGGTTCGATGCGCTGCCGGCCGATGCCCTCGATGCGGGATCCCTTGGCGGAGGTGGTATTTCGGTCGAGGGTGCGCCAACCTTCCAGGAACGCCGAGTTTTCGGGGTCGGCGACGCAGATGCCGGTGTCGCGCTGGGTGTAGTGGACGTAGCGGGCCAGGGTCGCGGAGGTGCCGCCGGTACCCGCGGTGGCGACGATCCAGCTCGGCTCGGGGTAACGCTCCTGTTCGAGCTGGCGGAAGATCGACTCGGCGATATTGTTGTTGCCCCGCCAGTCGGTGGCGCGCTCGGCGTAGGTGAACTGGTCCATGTAGTGGCCGCCCCGTTCCCCGGCGAGCCGGGCCGCGACCTCGTACACCTCGCTGGGGTCGTCGACGAGATGGCAGGCGCCACCGTGGAATTCGATGAGGTCGATCTTGGACCGCACGGTGGAGCGCGCCATGACGGCGATGAACGGCACGCCGATCAGCTTGGCGAAGTACGCCTCCGACACCGCGGTGGATCCACTGGACGCCTCCACCACCGGGCGGCCGGGCCGCAGCCAGCCGTTGCACAGCGCGTACAGGAACAGTGACCGCGCCAGCCGATGCTTGAGACTGCCGGTGGGATGGGTGGATTCGTCCTTGAGGTAGAGGTCGATGCCCCATTCCGGCGGTAGCGGGATGGTGAGCAGGTGGGTGTCGGCGGAGCGGTTGCCGTCGGCCTGCACCTTGCGTACGGCCTCGCGCAGCCAGCTCCGGTACTCCGGGTCGGAACGGTCGATGTCGGTCTCGTCGACGAGCGTGTTGTCCTGGATCACAGCCATCTCGGTGTCCTTCTGGTTCAGGCCCGCGAAGCGGAGCAGGGCACCTTCGACGCTAGCCGGGAATAAGGGTCTCCCAGTGTGACCTGGGGCGATATTTCCCAAGCAGCTGTAATAGGGGGTGAAAGCCCCGCTAATGGCCCGGTGCGGTGACCCGTACGCCGAGGCCACCATCGGGGCTAGTGCGAGACGGCGGCCTCCACCAGCCGCGCGGACTCCCGCAGTCCGCCGATGACCGCGCGCACCGCCGGAACCGACTCGAGTTTGGGCAAGGTGACCGCCAGCACCCGCCGCTCCATGGCGGGTTCCACCGGCAGCGAGCGCACCGCCCCCGGCGTCGGCACACCGGACAGCGCGAGTTCGGTGGCGAGCGCGACACCCAGCCCCTCGGCCACCAATCCGGCGACCGCGCCCGGATTCTCGGTGGCATAGGCGATGTCCGGATGGAATCCCGCGTCCGCGCAGGCGTCGACGAGGTGTCCCCGGCACTGCGGACAGCCCGCGATCCACGTCTCCTTCGCCAGTTCCGACAGCTGCATCGGGGTGGTGCGCGCGGTCCCCGCCAGGCGGTGCCCGGCCGGCAGCAGCGCCCGCAGCCGATCGGTGAGCAGGGTGTGCGCATTCAGCTCGGAGAGGTCGGGACTGGCTGCGTCACAGGAGCTTTCGCTGTCCGGCACCTTGCCGTGCGGATAGTCGAAGACGATGGCGATCTCGCACTCCCCCGCCCGCAGCATGGCCACCGATTCCGGCGGCTCGGCCTCGATCAGGGCGACCTTCAGCCGTGGTTCCGCGGCCTGGATGCGCGCAATGGTCTTGGGCACCAGCAGATTACACGCGCTCGGAAACGCCGCCAGCCGCACCGTCCCGGCCCGCAGTTCGGTGAGCGCCCGGATCTCGGCCTCGGCCGCGTCGAGACTGCCGAGCACGGTCGCGGCGTGCCGGGCCAGTGCCGCACCGGCCTCGGTGAGCTGCAGCTGATGGCCCGACCGGGTCACCAGCGGGGTGCCGAGCACGCGTTCCATGGCCTTGATCTGCTGACTGATCGCGGGCTGGGTATAGCCGAGCTGCCGGGCGGCGGCGGAGTAGGACCCGGTTCGCGCGACCGCCCTGAAGATCTTCAGCTGCCTGATCTCCAGCATGGTCCCCATCCTAGGCACACCAGGTTGTACGGCCGGGAAAGGCGCTGGTCAGGCCGCCAGACCGAGATTGGCCACCAGGCGGCGAACCCGGTGTTCGATCGCGTCGCGAATGCCGCGGATCTCCTCGATGCCCCCACCCGCCGGATCGGGCAGCGGCCACTGCTCGAAGCGGTGCCCGGCGATGATCGGATCGGTGTCACCGCAGCCCATGTCGACGACCACATCGGCGGCCCGCATCAGCTCATCGGCCCACGGCTTCGGGAATTCGTCGGCGATGTCGACCCCGCGCTCGGCCATCGCAGCGACGACGAGCGGATTGACCACAGTGTTCGGCGCCGAACCACACGACCACGCCGAAGCCCGGTCCCCGGCCAGCCGGTTGAAGAATCCGAGCGCCATCTGTGAACGTCCCGCATTGTGCGTGCACACGAACAGCACCGCCGGACCGGTGCGGATGGCGCGTCCCTCGGCGCGGGCCAAGGCCGCCAACCGTTCGCGCGCGAACCGCTCGGCGACCCCGGCCAGCCGGGCACGGTCGATGCCGATGGCGTCGAGGTGCGCGTAAGAGCTGTCGAGGATGCGCTCGACGGTGGCGGCGTCCACCGCCGCGCCGAATTCCTCCGTCAGCCGTTCCGATACGTCCTCCGCGATCATCGGGTCCGAATCGGGAGCGGTGGAAGGCAGGGCGGCGCCGGATGTCTCGTTCACGATCGCTCCCTCTGCACGTTGGTCAGCCTATCCCCGTCCTCTGGTCGCCGCTGGACCGCGAAACGCCACCGGCTCGCGGTGATAGGCAACCGCTACCGGTACGCAACCATCAAACCCCGGCCCGGCACCGCTCGTCGAACGGCTTCGCGCACAGCGAACATTCGGGCACAACGGGCAAGTGTGATTACAGCCACGCACCGGACATCGACGCGAAACCGGTCACACCCGAGCACCCGGCCCGGCGTCGGCGAAGCTGTCGCCACTCAGCACGGGAACCGCTGCGCTGCTGTCGATCTCGACCGCGATCGCCACATCGTCGCCGAATCCGATGGCGGCCAGCTCCCGCCCGGAGGCGCAGTCACCGATCAGCGCGGGCACGTCGGGGATGCCGGAGTAACCGGCCCGCGCGGCCATCGACTCCGGTGACAAGGGCCCGGCTCCGTGCTCCGACAGTGCCGCGATGACCGCACCGGCGCCGAGCCAGTCCTCGATCGCCGGGCGCAGCACCTCCCGCCCCGGCCAGTGCTCACCGGCGGCGATCACCCCGACCGGCCGATCCACGGTGCCCCAGCCCTGCTTCACGATCCACCGGCCCACCGCCGGCGCGTTCCGCAGGCAGGCCGCCACCACCGGAATCCCCTCGACGGCAGCGGAAATGGCCGACCCGTTCGGCGACGGCAGCACCAGCCGTTCCGGCGCGGGCGCCCGGCGCAGCGCTGCCGGGGACAGCGACCACGGATTCGCGGCGCTCATCGCAGTGCGGCCGACGGCCAGCCGGGCATCCCGGGACACCGCGAAATCCACTGCCGTGGAATCGCGTGCGGGATACGGGAACACCCGCGTACCGGACTCGGCGGCGACCGACACCGCGGTCGTGAACGACAGCACATCGATCACCACGAGCACCGCACACCCCGGCCCGAGTGCCCGCGCACCGGTCAGCCCCCACTCGAATCGCACTCCGTACCCGTCCTGCCTCGACCATGCGGGCAGCTCCGACATTCCGATTCCCCTCTCCGCGTATGCCGTCCACATGGTTTCCACTGTGCGTCAACCACGATTTCCGGCCAGTAGGAGTGGGCATTGTCGCATGGCGGGGCGTTCGGGGCGCGATTAGCTTGCGGGGCATGGCAGCGGAGAGCAGTGGTCCGGGGGCGGGCCGGGGAGTCAGCCGGCGCGGGTTGTTCACGGCGACGGCCGGGGCCGCGGCGGCGGGGATCGCGGCGGGGGCGGCGGGCACGGTGGCGTTGCGTTCCGAGGGCGGGAGCGGAGCGGCCGAATTATGGCGGAAGCCAACGGATTCGGAGGCTCCCGCGGTGCGCGGGGTGCATCTGCAGTACGGCGCGGACGCGGCCCGGGAGGCGGTGGTGTCGTGGCACACGACGGTGTCGGTCACCGCACCGCGGGTGCGGTACGGCACGCCGGAGGGCGGGCTCGGCATCAGTGTGACGGCGCGGACGCGCACCTACCGGGATGCCAAGTCCGGCATCGAAGTTCAGGTGCACCATGCCCGGCTGACCGGACTCACGCCCGACACCACCTATATCTATGCCGCCGCGCACGACGGCGCGACACCGGAGCTGGGCACCCTGCGCACCGCCCCGGCGGGCCGTGCGAAGTTCCGGTTCACCAGTTTCGGCGATCAGGGCACGCCTACCCTCGGCAAAACCGTTGCCGCCCCGCCCAATCCGCTGCTGAAGGGACTGCTCGTCGCGCAGAGCGACAATCTCGGCACCCAGGTGGCCGGTGACATCACCGATGCGGTGGAGCGGATGGAACCCCTGTTCAACCTCGTCAACGGCGATCTCTGCTACGCCGCCCTGGCGCAGGACCGGGTGCGGACCTGGAACGACTGGTTCACCAGTAATGGCCGTTCCGCACGGAATCGGCCGTGGATGCCCGCACCCGGCAATCACGAGAACGAGCTCGGCAACGGCCCGATCGGATACGACGCTTTCCGAACCTATTTCACCGTCCCCGATTCCGGCGCCGAGGAGCAGTTCACCGGCCTCTGGTACGCCTTCACCGTCGCCGGCGCACGCATCATCGCCCTGGCCAATGACGACGTCTGCTATCAGGACGGCGGCGACACCTATGTGCGCGGCTATTCCTTGGGCGCCCAGCAGCGCTGGCTCGAGGAGCAATTGCGCAGCGCTCGCACCGATCGCGAGATCGACTGGGTCATCGTGGTGAGGTCACGGCTCCCCAATCCTGTTGTGGTTCAGCGCATGCGGTTGCGGGGGCCGAGCTGGTCGCGGAATTGGCCCGGGGTGAGCCCGGTTTCCTCGCGGAACGCCCGATAGAAGTGGCGGTCCGTCGCGAAACCGGACGCGGCGGCGACGGCGGCCAGGGATCGGGAGGGGTCGGCGCGGATGAGGCGGCGGGCATGGGCGATCCGGGTGCGGCGGACGATCCCGCCCGGCTCACCGAAGCCCTCGCAGACCCGGTACAGCGTGCGCCGCGAGATCAGGCAGGCATGCGCGATCTCGTCGACCGTGAGGTCCGAGTTCGTGAAGTTCTTGCGGATGTAGGCCAGCACCTGCTGCCGCGTGTAGAGCGAATCCGATGGGCCGGGCGAACTTTCGCCGTTCGCCAGCAGCAACGCCGACGCCATCATGCCGGCGGCGTCACTGCCGAAGACGGTGACCGCACGCGCTATGTCGTCGGGCGGTAGCTCGGCCAGATTGCGGAAGAAGCCGGCGACCACGCCCAGCGCCCCCGTGGCGGGAACAGCGGTGGCGGTGGGTAGCTGGTCGCGGGTGAGGCCGGAGTGCTCGAGCACCAGTTGCAGCGGGGCGCGTACCAGCGTCGACAGGCAATTGTCGGTGGTGCGGCTCTCCAGCGGCACACCGCTGTCGAAGAACGAGATGGTGCCGGGCTTGCATTCGGCCGTCTGGCCGCGCTGCTCGGTCCAATTCGTTCCTTCGAGCACGATATTCACCAGTAAGAACTCACCGGTCGACTGCGCCACCATCTTTTTTGTCCGCAATGCCCGTTGCGCGCTGGCCTGCATGCGCGACACCGCGAATCCGTCGAATTGAGTTGTGGCGACTTGTCCGTGCCAGTGCCCTGTGCGCAATGGCTCGATCACCGACGGTGCGACCGCATCCGCCATCAGGGCTTCCCACTGCTCGAACGCCTGACGTGGCGAAAGGGTCGAGGACGACGAGATCTCGACAGCGCCGAAAACGGCTTGCTCCACGTCGGTAATCCTCCCACCACATTTCGCTCAGCAACCACGTTTCGAACGAGTTCCGTCCGTGGTCAGTGACCAAGGTCCCACCATGGCCTCACCGTAGCGGTGAACCACTCATGAGCAGGGCGGTCAATGTATACAGACGCTCGATTCTAAGCGGCGATCCAAGATCTTTGTAGTGCCACAATGGGGTTCGCGTCGAATCGGCCGTCGCGGCGTCATAGCAATCGGCAAGAAAAATGTGAGACCGGCGCAATGCACGGGCCACCGAACGCTCGGCCGACGGGTTCGCACAGGCGCACAGCGCGTGCACCGCGCACGCCGTCTCCTCCGCGGTGGGATGCCACACGCCCCCAGGATCCGCCCGGCCGCTGGGTCGCGAGCAACCAGGAATCGCCCGGGCCACCGCCAGCAAGGCATCGGCGGAGAACTCCGATTCGATCGCGCGAACCAGCGCCATGGCCGCGGCGGCGGTCGGCGGATACGGCGAGGCCACCGTCCGGCCGTCCCAATGACCGTCCAGTTCTTGCGTTTCGACGAGCCGGCGCACCGCGGCGACCCGTCTGCCACGGTACGAATCGCGCCCCGCCCATCGCGCGACCGTGTCGGACACCTTCGCGAGTCGTTCCAGCAGTACCGGAATCGTGCACTCGATCGCCTCGAGACTGGGCAGTCGTTCTGGAAGAAAGACTTCCGGATCCGCGAAGAGGAACTCGCTCCCCCGGCTGCCGTCGCCGTTCTGGGTGCGCGCCAACGCATTCAGCCCCAGCCGCGCCGGCGTCGCGGACAGCACTCGGGGTGTTTGCCACAGCCCGTCCGACCACGCCGGCCGTAGCGTAGGGCGACCCACTGATCATGCCGTCGGGGTCCTCGTCGACGACCCTGATCAACTGCCACAACGACATCAGCGCGTGCTTGCGGACCGCGGCGGTGGATTCCTCGTACACAATGACTCGCAGGGGTTTGCGGACCGGACGGGAACCCCTTCACCGTACCTCCGGCAGCTGTTGCGCGGCCGTCCGCGGTCCCGGCGAAATTGGTTGCCGCTCTGCGGATCTTGCGAATCCGCGAATATCGCCCGAAATGTCGGTTACGCTGATCGCCGGAGGGATCCCGCCTCCACCCGAGTGAACCCAGGTGTTACCGATGAACGAACACGACTTGCGGCACCTGGAGATCCCGCTTCCGTTCCTGCCGCAGCGGCATTCGATGAGCGATCGAGCGCAGGAAAGAGTTCAGATCTGGGCACAGCGTTTCGGATTGCTCCAGGACGAGGCGGCGGCCCGCAAGTTCGAATCGCTCGGCTACGCGCGATTCTCGGCATATTGGTGCCCCACCTCGTCTTTCGCCGACATGCTCCTGGTCGCCGAATGGATCACCGTATTCTTCGTCTTCGACGATCTGCAGGATCTGGCCATCACCACAGGTCGGCTCGGCGACTACGACCGCCTCCGGCACGCCGCACTGCGGGTGGTGCACGAGCGCGGGGTCGCGGGTCCGGTACCACCCGTCATCGCAGCTCTGTCCAATCTCTGCACCCGCACCTTCCCGCGCAATTCCGAGGCCTGGGCGCGCCGATTCGCATTGAACCTGGAATTGTGGCTGGTCGGTCACGCGCGCGAGAATGCATTTCGCCAGGCCGGCAAGTCGCCGAGTCCGGAAGAATATCCGCGACTACGCCGGGACGCGTGCACGGTATTGCCGACGGTAGATTTGGCGGAGGTGATCGAGCACACCGAAATTCCCGACGCCCTGTATTACGGTCCCGCGTATCAGGAGATAATCGCCACCACCGCCGATATCATGTGCCTGATCAATGATCTGCATTCGCTGGCAATCGAAACCGATTCCGAGGACACCATCAATCTGGTGACGACTCTGCAGCATCATCTGGGAATGGAACTGCCACAGGCGGTCACGGAAGTCCGCCGTTCGATAGACGCCCGAATCGCCGACAATCAGGCCGCGGCCCAGGCAATTACGGCAGAAATGGATGCACTGCAGCTGCCGCCGAGAATGCGAAATGGCGTCCGCCGCTGCATTCGCGACTGCCAGTCCGCCATAGCCGGAATGGAACTGTGGGATCGCACCGACACGGTGCGATTCACGCCGGATACGGATCTGCGTGATGCCCGGAACATCGACTACGGCAACGGTTTCCTCGATCGGGTGTGATCGCCGGAGTCCGCGCTAGGGGGATTCGCGGAGGGTGTAGCCGACGCCGCGCACGGTGTGGATGAGCGGCGGGTGGCCGGTGTCGATCTTGCGGCGCAGCTGGCTGACGAAGGTCTCCACCACCCGGTCGGCGCGGCCCTCCTCGGCCTGCCACACGCGATCGAGGATCTGGCGCTTGCTCACCACCTTGCCCGCATTGAGCATCAGGTAGTGCAGCAGCTTGAATTCCGTGGCGGACAGCCAGATCTGTTCACCGGCGCGGAACACCAGGTGGGTGCCGGCGTCGAGTTCCAGGTCGGCGAAGCGCAGCCGGCCGGGTCCGTCCTCGTCGCCGGGCCGGGTCCGGCGCAGGATCGCGTGCAACCGCAGGACCACCTCTTCGAGGCTGAAGGGCTTGCTCACGTAGTCGTCGCCGCCGGCGCTGAGTCCGGCGATGCGGTCCTCGACGGCGTCGCGGGCGGTCAGGAAGAGCACCGGCACCTCGCTGCCCGCCGCGCGCAGCCGCCGGGCGACGCTGAATCCGTCCAGGTCCGGCAGCATGACATCGAGGACCATGACATCGGGTCGCCGCCGGGTCGCCGCCTCCAACGCGCCGCGGCCGGTGTCGGCCGAGTACACCTCGAACCCGTTCAGCCGCAGCGCGGAGCAGAGCAGGTCCAGAATGTAGGGCTCATCGTCGACGACCAGCACGGTCGCCGCCCCCGCCGGGGCGCGATCGCTCACGCTCGACACCCTATGCGCACCCGCGTCCCACACCGATTCATACCGGTCATCCTGGTTGCCGCCACCACCGCTCCAGCTCGGCGTCAGCTGGGCGTTTCCTGTGAACCCCGGCCGGTGGCGCCGGGCGTGTCCGATATCGGGAACACGATCCGGAACGTCGTGCCGGCGCCCGCGCCCGTGAGCAGCTGGATCCGAGCGCCGTGCGCGGTCAGCACGGCCGCGACGATCGCCAGGCCGAGGCCGGAACCACCGGCGCGCGAACGAGATTCGTCCACCCGGTAGAAGCGGTCGAACACGTGCGCGGCCTTCCCCAGCGGGATGCCGGGCCCGGTGTCCGACACCTCGGCGATCACGGCCGCAGCGCCCGCGGGCAGTTCCGCCCCGGCCGCCGCGACCACCCCGGTGCCGCGCGGCTCGGCACCGGCCGTCCCGGTCCGGGGCCACTCCGCCCGGCCGCCCGCGGTCTCGGCGGGCACCGCGCCCCACCCGATCCGAACATCGAGCTCCGCTGCGGCGGGGGTGTGCACGAGCGCGTTGCCGACCAGGTTGGTCAGCACCTGACGGAGCCGGTGCTCGTCGCCGACGACGTGCACGGGTTCGTCCGGAAGACGCAGCCGCACAACGCGTTCCGGCTGCCGGACCCGTGCGTCCCGCACCACCTCGTCGGCGACGGTGGACAGGTTCACGTCGGTCGGATCCAGCGGGCGCTGTTCGTCGAGCCGTGCGAGCAGCAGCAGATCGTCGACGAGCACGCCCATGCGCGCGGCCTCGTCCTCGATGCGCCGCATCATGGTGGCGACCTGGGCCGGGTCCGCGCCGCCGCCCATCCGGTACAGCTCGGCGTAGCCGCGGATCGAGGTCAGCGGAGTGCGCAGTTCGTGCGAAGCGTCGGCGACGAAGAGCCGCATGCGCGACTCGGATTCCTCGAGCCGCCGCATGGTGGTGGACAGCCGCTCGAGCATCACATTGAACGCGGTCCCCAGGCGCCCGACCTCGGTATGGGTATCCGCGTGCTCGACTCGGCGATCCAGATCACCGGCCGCGATGGCCTCGGCCGTGTGCTCGATGCGCGACAGCGGCCGCAATCCGACACGCACCAGCCAGGCCGCCACGCCGCCCAGCACCAGGATGAGGCCCGCACCCGCGATCAATTCGATGGTCCGCAGCTCACGGGCGGTCGCGTAATAGCCGTCCAGCGGCATGACGACCGCCGCCGTTCCGCCGTCCGGCTGGTCTTCGTTGGGCGGTTGCGCGACTGTGCGCACCCGCCACGGTGTCCCGTGCGAGTCGTCGACCTCGAAGATCTTGCTCCCGCGCGCCTCGACCGCGGACCTGTCCATCGCGGGCAGGGCCAGATCGTTCGCGCCGACCCCGATCTGCCCGACCTGCTGTCCAACACTGTCGAAGAACTGGATCTGGAACGTCGATGGCAATCCCTGCACCGTCGAGGTGGACCGCGGCGGCGGAGGCGGATGGCTCTGGGCGGCCATATCCACCGCCACCGAATTCAACTGCCCATCGATTCGCGCCAGTTCCGACCGTCCCAGCGCCGCCACACTCAGCACCCCGAACGCCGTCAGCCCGACCACCGCGATGGCCACGACCGCCACCAGCAGCCGCGTCCGCAGGGTCCACCGCCGCAGACCCCGAACCCGCCGCGCAGCACCCGTTGCCGCCGCCTCCCCGGCTGGTAGCTCGCTCACGCCACCCACCTAAACACAGGCACGGCCCGCTCCCGCGCATCCGACAAGTGGCAGGCGGCAACTCGCCGCAGCACCGAACGCGCAGCGCAGACCGGGCGCCTGATCCCTCACGCGCGTCCTCCCCCTGCTGATGCGCGGCCCGCACCAGTCCGTCGACCCCGAATGCTCCGGCTCCCCGACACTCCGATCTCCTTCCGCCCCGCCGCGTTCGCGCGGGCCGGGCCGACGGTATCCACCCAACCTCTGGCCAACTCGAGAACCACCGCTCAGACCGCAGCCGGGACTTGGTGCATGCCTCGACACCGGGCGGATCGCAGTCGGCGAACATCTCGTGGATCGCGCCGCACGCCGCAGCACTGTCTGTCAGGCAGCCGCGATGCAGCAGGCCGCACGGACTGCGGTGGCCGCGCGCAGCCGCGGTGTCTGCTCGGCAGACTTCTGCTGCCTGTCGGCGATCAGGCCGCCACCCTGGATCGTGAAGTTCGGATCACCCGGTGGAAGACGGTGTCCGCGTAGTGGCGCGCCTTGACGTAGGCCCCTCAACCGGCCCGAGCGCGTGCGGTGCCGACTCTCGAGGCAGCCCGGCACGGGCGCGACGCCGTGGTTGAATTCGGCCGCGCCCGTGCGCCGGGTTCGGGGCACAGCGGAGGCGCAGGGTGCTCACGCGGCATTGCCAGCTGGTTCCCAGGTTCGCGCCACATTCCCCCGAGGGCGGTCGATCAGGATCGGGTTCGAGAACCGCGCCGGAGCAACGGCATGGCGGTGAATGAAGGGACGTGGAGATGACATCGACGACGCAGCGGCCGGGGGTGGCCGGGGCGCACCGGCTGACCGAGCGCAGCGGATCGGATCGTGAGAACTGGTTCGGGCGAGCGCTTTTCGGGCCTCCGCAGCAACCGCGGTGGGCGCGGCCAGGTCTGCTCGGTCTGCTGGCCGTGACCGCGGTGCTGTATCTGTGGGACCTCACGAATTCGGGATGGGCCAACGAGTACTACTCGGCGGCCGCGCAGGCAGGGTCGCAGAGTTGGAAGGCGTTGCTGTTCGGGTCGTTCGACGCGGGCAATGCCATCACTGTCGACAAGCCGCCCGCGGCGCTGTGGGTGCTGGGGTTGTCCGGCAGGCTGTTCGGGTTCGGGCAGTGGGCGGTGCTGGTGCCGCAGGCACTGATGGGTGTCGCCTCGACCGGGCTGCTGGTCGCGACCGTGCGCCGGCTCAGCGGACCGGGCGCGGGACTGGTGGCCGGGGCGATCGCCGCGCTGACCCCGGTGGCCGTGCTCATCTTCCGATTCAACAATCCGGACGCGCTGTTGGTCCTGCTGCTGGTCGCGGCCGCTTACTGCACGGTCCGCGCGATCACGGCCACCGGCGACCGTCTGCTCTCCGCGCCGACGCTCTGGCTGGTATCGGCCGGTGTCGCAGTCGGTTTCGGGTTCCTCACCAAGATGATGCAGGCGTTCCTCATCCTGCCCGGTCTCGCACTGGCGTATCTGATCGCGGCCAACGCGCCACTGCGGCAGCGGATCTGGAGCCTGATCCTGGCCGGCTTCGCCGTGGTGGTCTCGGCAGGCTGGTACATCGCGCTGGTGGAGCTGTGGCCGGCGGACTCGCGGCCGTACATCGGCGGTTCCACCACCAACAGCCTCTGGCAGCTGGCGGTCGACTACAACGGCCTGGGCCGGATCTTCGGCGGCCACGGCAACCCGGGCTCCGGCGGGGGCGGGGGCGGGGGCGGGTTCGACCTGCCCGAGGGCATGCACAGCGCCCCCAGCTTCAGCGGCGCCAATGGCATTACCCGCCTGTTCAATTCGGCGATGGGCGCGGAGATCTCCTGGCTGCTGCCCGCCGCGCTGATCGGGCTCGTCGCCGGGCTCTGGCTCACCCGCCGCGCCCCGCGCACGGACCGCACCCGCGCGGCCTTCATCCTGTGGGGCAGCTGGCTGCTGGTCACCGGCCTGACCTTCTCGTACATGAGCGGCATCGTGCACCCCTATTACACGGTCGCCCTGGCCCCGGCCATCGGCGCGCTGGTCGCCCTGTCGGTGCGTGAATTGTGGTCCCGGGCAGGGCATCCCGCCGCACGGCTGACGCTCGCGGCCATGGCCGCCGGCACCGGCGCCTGGTCCTTCGTGCTGCTGCACCGCACTCCCGACTGGCTGCCGTGGCTGCGCTGGACGATCCTCGCCGGCTCGATCCTGGTCGCGGTTGCCCTGGTCGCGGGCACCCGCGGCGCCCGCCGCTACACCCTCGCACTGGCCGCCGCGGGCCTGCTGTTCGGGCTGGGCGGCACCGGAGCCTGGGCGATCGCGACCGCGGGTCAGGGCCACAGCGGCGGCAGTCCGAACTCGGGGCCCACCAGTCAGCCCTTCGGAGCGATGCCCGCCGGCGGTCCCGGCTCGGGCGGGGACGCCTCCGGCGGGTTACCGGCCGATGGCTCCGGCCAACGGGCCGAAGGGTTTCCGAGTGGCGGCCCGGGCGACGCGCCGGGCGGGCAGGGACCGGGTTCCGATACCGGGAACAATGCCGAGCTGGTCAGCCTGCTGGCGCACACCGCCGGACGCTGGTCGGCCGCGTCCGTCGGCTCGATGTCGGCGGCAACGCTCGCCCTGAAGTCCGGAACCTCGGTCATGGCCATCGGTGGCTTCTCCGGCGGCGACAACTCCCCCACGCTCCAGCAGTTCCAGCAGTATGTGTCGGCCGGTCAGGTCCGGTACTTCCTGGAGGGCTTCGCCATGGGCGGTTCGAATTCCACCGCCGCCCAGATCACCGAGTGGGTGAAGTCCCACTTCGCCACCGTCACCGTGGGCGGAACCACCGTCTACGACCTGTCCCAGCCGGTGAGTGCGTGACCCACGAACAGCTGCGCCGGCCCCGCCCGGGGCCGGCGATCGAGCTCTATTTCGCCTCGGCCGCCAACAATCTCGTCGCCGCGGCCCGCACCCTCGAGGAGATCAGGCTCGACGTACCCGACCCGCACGGCGTGCGGGTCCGGCTCTCCGCCTTCGCGCGGGTCAGCCACCAGCTGACCGAACAGCTGGTGTGCGTGCTGGTCGCCGAACGCTTCGAGACGCCCGATCGCACCGAGCTCTACCGCGTGGCCAGCGCCCTCGACTACGCGGTGGACCGCCTGGAATCGGTGGGTCACATGATCGAGATCCACGGCCTCACCGGTTTTCCCGACGAGGTCCTCGATCTCATCCGCCGCACCGCCGACGCCGCCTGGGCGACCTCCCAGGCCCTGGCGCTCGTACGGTCACCGCGGACCATGCCGGCGTATTGGCTGGAGCTGAACCGGATCTCCGGCGACACGGACCGGATGCTGCGCGCGCTGTACACCCGCTGCTTCGGGATGGACTGCCCTGCCGAGGCGGCGGCCCTGCGCGACGTGAGTATCGAAATCGCTGACGTCGTCAGGATTTTGGCCATTTCCGCCCGCACCATGCAGGGCGTGATCGACCGCTGGACCCAGCCGCAGGGGGTGCAATCGAACTGATCGAACCGGCGGTCAGATCAGCGCCCTGTGCCGGTGTATGCGCCGGCGCACGTCGGCCATCATGGTGCGGGTGCCCATGGTGCGCAGGAACTTCGGGATGAAGCGGTTGACGAAGCCGACGAACAGGAACAGGTGCTCGAAGCGGCGTTGGTCGGCGGCCGTCCACTCGACACCGAGCTGCTCGCGGAAGTACGGCGGCAGGTAGCCGACGGTCAGGAAGCGCAGCAGTCCGCCGAAGACGACCCGGAGATACCAGTGGATCATGCGGAGGTGCAGTAGATCCTCGATGAAACGGCGGATCTTGTCGTCGGCGGCCACCTGACGGCATGCCTCGACCCAGTATTCGTCGAACTCGGCGCGGGTCCCGGGCCACATCTCCTCGGTCACCTGCAGCGTGGTGCCCAGCGGCGCGGCCGTGGAGTAGAACGCCTCCGCCTGTTCGGGACTCATCCGGCCGTTGAGCAGCTGGTAGGAGTCCTCGAACCCGATGTAGAGGCAGGCCGCGACCCACATCTGCAGGTCGCGGTCGAAGGCGTTGTACTTCACCGCGGCACCGGGTTCCGACTTCACCTGGCGGTGCGCCACATTGACCGCTTCCCGGAAGGCGATCTTCTCCTCGGGCGTGCCCAGGATGGCCACCGCCAGATAGGAGGCCGTGGTGCGCAACCGCTTCCAGGGATGCACCATGAGCGCGCCGGATTCCACCCTGCTGTCGGCCACCCCGTGGCCGACGCCGGGTCGCGCCATCTGCATGGCGACATTCGCGGCGGCCCCCGAGAACTGCCAGAAGTCCATCGCGTCTTCGAGCTTCGGCGGCCGTTTGGCGTCCGGGCGGTGCACGCCAGGGATGTGGATGCGCGTCTGCTCCAGGGTCAGGGCCGCCGCGCCCCCGGCCGCCGGTGCGGACGCCACCGAGATCCGCCGGACCAGGGGTCTGCCCCGGCCCCCTGCCGGATCCGGATTCGACTGTGCCTCATCATCATTCCAGCCGGACGGCTGCGCTGCCCCGGTCGTCATATGGGTTCCCTCTCTCCGTGGCGGTCACGGCGTACCCGACCCTCGCCTGCATCGGACACTCCTCGCCGAACCTGCGCCGAGCACCCCGGCACGGCTGCTATGTTACTGATCATTCTCGATCTCAGACAGTCGTTTGGCGGAGGAATGGAAAATAACTTAGATACTCGGTTCCGACAGTAACAGGCCGATACCCGCGTTACTGCAGAGCATATTGACCGAAAAAGATCATCGAAACCACTTCCACATCAGAGAATCGTTAGTAACATACGCTGCTGCGGGCGGCACTCGCGAAGCGGCCCGGGGGCGCACCGGCATCGGGGACAGCGCGGCACCGGCAATGAGGCACGCACCGCGCCCGAGGCCGGCAGGGAAGTGAAAGGACATACGCGACATGTTGAAACGATTGGATCGGCTACTCGGCTACGAGATGAAGGTGTCGGAATTCCTGGGGACCCTCATCATTCTCGGCATCCCCTACGGGCTGGTCGGGGTGATCTGGACCCTCACTCACACCTCGCATCTGAAGCAGCTGCACGGCATCGACGTGATCATCTCGTTCCTGGGATCCATCGTGTGCTGGCCCGTGCTCACCTTCTCGAATGTGTGCATGACGTAGATGATGGCCCTGGTCTGGCTCATCGACATCCTGGTGATCGGCATCAAGATCCTCGGTGGGCGTATGGAAGTCAATCCCGTGCTGCGCTTCGGGCTGTGGGCAGCCGTGCTGTGCACCGTGGCCGCGGGCCTCTCGGTGGCCGGGTACCTGCTGGTCCTGCTGCAGCACTATCTCGAGGACATGGCCTGATGACGACACTCGAAAAGCCCTCCGCCGCAGCGGATGCCGAACCCACCGAGCTCGAGCGGATCGGCGAGAGCGTGCGCGGGCTGTGGCGGCGGCATCCGCAGCGTTCGCTGGAAACCCTTGGGCGACAAGTCGATCTGGGCCGCGACGCGCTGCGGCAGCTGGTGGTGTCGATCCTGCGCCGGCGGTTCCCGTATCAGGAGTTCGTCAAACAGTGCGCGTTCATGACGAGCGTGTCGGCCGCGCCGACGGTGCTGGTGGCCATTCCGATCTCGGTGGTGGTGTCGATTCAGCTGGGCGCGCTGGTCAACCAGGTCGGCGCGACCACGTTCATCGGTGCGGTGGCCGGGCTCGGCATCATCCGCCAGGGTGCGCCGCTGGTCACCTCGCTGATGATCGCGGGCGCGGTCGGGTCGGCCATCACCGCCGATCTGGGCTCGCGGACCATTCGCGAGGAAATCGACGCCATGATGGTCATGGGCGTGGACCCGGTCCGGCGGCTGGTCGCGCCACGCATCGCGGCCGCGGTGCTGGTGAGCATGCTGCTGTGCGGGTTCATCGTCTTCGTCGGCTTCGCCACCGCCTACATGTTCAACGTCTACGCCCAGTCGGGGACGCCGGGTTCGTTCATCGGCTCGTTCGCGTCCTTCGCGGTGGCCAATGATCTGGTCATCGCGGTGCTGAAGGCGGCCGTCTTCGGCCTGCTGACCGCGGTGATCGCCTGCGATATCGGCCTGCACGCGCACGGCGGCCCCGGCGGGGTGGCCAATGCGGTGAACTCGGCGGTGGTGAGCTCGGCGCTCATGCTGTTCGCCACCAATATCGTGCTCACCCAGCTCTACAACACGCTGCTGCCGTCGAAGGTGGTGTGAGGTGGGCACGACCTACACTCCCCCGGCGCTCGTGCCGGTGCGGATGGCCGCGAATGTGATGTCCGTTCCGGTGCGGGCCAATCAGCGCCTCGGCCACCAGGTCATCACCTTCTTCCAGGCCCTGCTCGCGATTCCGTTCGCGCTCAGGCACTATCGCCAGGAGGTGCTGCGCCTGACCGCGGACATCGGCTGGGGCAACGGCTCCCTGGTGGTGGGCGGCGGCACCATCGGCGTGGTGGTGGCGCTGTGCGGCTTCGGCGGCATCACCGTCGGCATGGAGTCGTTCACGGCGCTGAACCTGCTCACCATGTCGCCGCTCACCGGCGCCATCTCCGGTTTCGCCACCACCCGCGAGATCGCGCCGGTCATCGCCACGCTGGCGTTCGCCATTCAGGCCGGGTGCCGGTTCACCGCGCAGCTGGGCGCCATGCGCATCTCCGAGGAGATCGACGCGCTGGAATCCCTTGCCATCCGGCCGCTTCCGTATCTGATCAGCACCCGCATGATCGCCTCCACGCTGACCATCATCCCGCTCTACAGCGTGGGCCTGGCGGTGGCGTACCTGGCGACCAAGCTGTCGGTGCTGTTCCTGGGCGGCACCACCGCCGGCACCTACGACCACTACTTCTTCCAGTTCCTGCTGGGACCGGACGTGTTCTGGTCGCTGCTCAAGGTCATGGTCTTCGTGATGATCTCGACGTTCATCCAGTGCTACCACGGTTTCGTCGCCACCGGCGGGCCGGAGGGCGTCGGGGTGGCGGCCGGGCAGGCCATCAAGATGGTCATCGTCGTCATGGTCTTCGTCAATCTCTTTCTGACCCTTGCGATCTGGGGTATCGACCCCGGCTTCCGCATCTCGGGATAGGTGTTTCGATGATTCTCGATCCCAGCGGGCGGGGCCCCACGGCCCGGCAGCTCACGCTGGCCGGACTCGCCCTGATCGCCACCGTATCGCTGCTGCTGTATCTGCTGGCCATGCGCTACAACGGCCGCTTCGAGGACAAGGTGGCGGTCACCGCCGAGCTCACCAGCACCGGCGACGGGCTGCCCGACCACGCCGACGTGAAATTCCGGGGCATGGTCGTCGGCCGCGTCGAGGAGGTGTCGGTGGTGGCCAAGGGCGAGCGGCAGCGGGCCGCGCTGGCGCTGAAACCGCAAGTGGCGGGCACCATTCCGGCAACCGTGGCGGCGCGGGTCATTCCCAACAACCTGTTCGGGGTGACCGCCGTCGAACTGGTCGACACCACGCCCACCGGGGACACCCTGCGGGCGGGCGCGACCATTCCCGAGGACACCAGCAGCGCGACCGTGCAGCTGCAGACCACGCTCAATGTGCTGCGCACGGTGCTGACCAACATTCAGCCGGAGAAGCTGGGCCGGGTGCTGTCCACGCTGTCCGCGGCGCTGGATCCGTCGGCGCGCGTGCCCGGTTCCACCGTGGAGCGGCTCGATCACTGGATCACCGAGGTGCGCGGCATCGAGGGCATCGGGGGTCTGCTGGGCGATCTCGGTCGCGCGGCCACCGCCCTGAGCGAGTCGGCCCCGGATCTGGTGGGGACACTGGCGAAGTCGGTGACCACCGCGCGCACCCTCACCGAGCAGCGCGCTGCGCTGATGGACCTGCTCACCAGCGGCGGCACCGCCGTGGACACGGTGAACGGGCTCTTCGCCCGCAATCCCGACTCCGGCAAATTCCTGGTGTCGGGCCTCGACCAGCTGTTCGGCAGCCTGGCCCAGGACCCGCAGGCGATTCCGACCGCCATCGCCAATCTCAATACGGCGCTGCAGCGTCTGCAGGGCACCTTCACCTTCGGACCGAAGAAGCAGATGGTCTGGCGGATGGACGTGGCCTTCACGCCGTTCCAGCAGTACACCGCGGCGGACTGCCCGCACTACGGTGACCTCGCCGGGCCCCGCTGCGGCGGTGCGACCGTGCCGGAAACCGCTCCCGCACAGGAGTTTCCGCAGCAGCTCAGGCCCAAGCGACTCGAGGCCGCGGGGCCCGCACCCGTCGAGACCACCCAGCCGGCGGCACCCGGCCTGCCCGCGATCCCGGGCCTGCCCTCGATTCCCGGTCTACCGGCGATCCCGGGGCTCACCGCACCGGCCGCGGCCACCGAGACGAATCCGGCTGCGGCCCAGTCCGCCGAGCTGCGCGGCACCGACGCCATCGCCGCCCTCGTCGGCGGCAGGCCCAATGCCGCACAGGTCCTGCTGCTCACCCCCATTCTGGCCGGTGGATCGCTGGTCCCCGCCGAGCCCGGAGGTGCCTCGTGAAGTCCGGAAAAGCCCTGGCGGGCTTCAGCCTTTTCGCCGTGGTGGCGATCGTGCTGACCTACACCATGTGGTCCACGCTGCAGCGCTCCGTGCCCGGCCGCACACACGACTACTCCGCCGTGTTCTCCGACGTCCTCGGGCTGCGGATCGGCGACGACATCCGCATGGCGGGGGTGCGCGTCGGCCGGGTCGACACCATCGAGTTCACCGACGGCTACCGGGCCAGGGTCGACTTCCGGATCGAGGACGACCAGCATCCGACCACCACGACCAAGGCGCTGGTGCGATATCAGAACCTCATCGGGCAGCGCTATGTCGCGCTGATGCCCGGCAAGGACGCCGGTGCCCCGATGGCGCCGGGCGGACAGATCCCGATCGAGCGCACCGAACCCTCCTTCGACGTCTCCTCACTGCTGTCCGGTTTCGAGCCGCTGTTCAGCGTGCTGCAACCGGATCAGGTGAATTCGCTCTCGGAGACCCTGATTCAGGCCCTGCAGGGCAATGGCGTCTCGCTGAGCGCGCTGGTGACCCAGTCCGCACAGCTGGCCGGCACGTTCGGCCAGCGCGACGAGATTCTCGGACAGGTGGTCGGCAATCTCAGCAGCGTCATCTCCGGGCTGGCCCACCGCAGCAATGAGCTGGAAACGCTGATCACCCAGGCGCGGGCACTCACCGAGGCGCTGTACACGCAGGGCTCCACGCTGAAGTCGTCGGTGGAACGCGTTGCGACGGCAACGAATTCGCTGGTGAACGTGCTCGCCCAGGTGAAGCCCGGCGCGGCCGCGGCCCAGACCGACGCCTCCGCCGGTGTCGCCCTGCTGCTGCTCAACGGCGCCTCACTGGACAAGGCGGCCGTCGAACTGCCCGACATGCTCAATGGCGTGGCGCGTTTCAGCAGTTACGGCGCGTACGGCAATGCCTACCTGTGCAGCCTCGACGTCTCGCTGTGGGGCGTGCTGCTCCCGCCCGGTCTGTTCAATCAGATCGGCGGCCAATCCCATTCGGAGGTGTGCCGATGAGGCGGCCACGCGTTCCGGCGCTGCGCCGGCCCTCGATCCACTATCCCGGCTTCCTGCGCAACCGCTATCTGCGGCTGGGTCTGATCGCCTCGGCGTTCGTGGTGCTACTGCTGGTCGGCTCCACCCTGATCGAGCAGGCGCAGCTGGGCGACAAGACGATTCACGCCGAGTTCGCCCAGGCCGCCGGGTTGCGGCCGGGCGCGACCGTGGACGTGTCGGGCATCGAGGTCGGTCAGGTCAGCGCGGTCAAGCTCGACAACGGCAAAGTGCTGGTGGACATGCGGGTGCACCGCGACATCCAGCTCGGCGACGAGGCGCGCGCGGCCATCAAGATGTCGACGATCCTGGGCCGGTTGCACGTGGATCTGACGCCCGGCGCCGGGCGCGCCCTGTCCGGCGACCGGATCAAGCTGGACCACACCTCGGTGCCCTACAACCTGGGCAAGGTCATCCAGGATCCGCAGTACAAGAACAGCTTCGAGCGCGTCGAGAAGCTGGATCCGCAGAAGCTGCGGCAGGCGCTGGATCTGGTGGATCAGCAGATGGGCAACTCCCCCGAGCTGACCGTGCAGGCACTCGACAGTGTGGGCGCGCTGGCGAAAGTGATCAATGACCGCCGCGACGAGGTGGACACCCTGCTGAAGAGCATGGATACCGTCTCGCAGCTGACCGCTGACAACCAGAACAGCGTGCTGTTGCTGCTCACCCGCGGGGAGGCCATCGGCAGCGCGGTGCAGCAGCGCCAGACGCTGTTGAAGCAGCTGCTGGACAATGTGGCGTCGCTGTCGAAGCTGTTGCAGCAGATGGGGTTGGAGAACAACAACCAGCTCGGCCCGCTCATCACCGACCTGAACACCATGTCGGAGGGCCTGGAGAAGAACAAGGGCAACCTCGACCGGCTGTACCAGATCATGCCGGTGACCTTGCGGCAGTTCAACAATGTGCTCGGCGACGGCCCGTACGGAAATGTGTACGCGCCGTGGCTGTTCCCGGACAACTGGCTGTGCTTCGCACAGGCCGTGCAGGGGTGCAAGTGATGACACTGCGCAAACGAATGAAGCTGGCCGCGGCCTGCGGCGCGCTCCTGCTCGCCGCGGCGTGCGGCATGCTGCCCGATTCGGTGTCCTCGCTGTCGAAGGAGTATCTCGGCGGGCAGCTGAAGGTCACCGCGGACTTCGAGAACGTGGCGGGCCTGTACGCGGGCAATGGCGTTGCGGTGCTCGGGGTTCCGGTCGGAACTGTCGAAACCGTCACGCCCAAGGGCAGTTACGTCCAGGTCACCATGTCGCTGGACCGGGATGTCAAGATTCCCGCCGATGCCATTGCGGCACTGGTGAATCCACAGCTGATCACGAATCGTCACGTGGAGCTGGCCCCGGCCTACACCGGCGACGGCCCCACCCTGACCGATGGCGCCTACATTCCGTTGCAGCGCACCAGGGTTCCGGTCGAACTGGACCGTATCCTCGCGACCTTCTCCCAGCTCGGCGATGCGCTCGAGGGCGACAACACCACCGGCCCGATGGCCAGCCGGGTGCTGTTCCCGCTGCTCAACGGCAATGGCGACAAGCTGCGCGAGACCCTCGACCAGCTGTCCTCGGCATTCGAGGTGACCTTCGCCAACAAGGATCAGATCTCCAACACCATCATCAAACTCAATGACATCACCCAGGTCATCGCCGCCAACGATCAAACGGTGCGGGACTTCAGCGGGCGGCTCACCGAGCTGGTGAACCTGATGGGCGACCAGGCCCCCGGCATCGACGCGGTGCTGCGGCAGCTCGACGACTTCGTCACCAATACCTCGACCCTGGTGGGGCAGAACAGGGATCAGCTGGCCGGGGCGCTCACCCGCTTCGTGGCCATCACCGATCAGATGCGCGCCAATGCCCGCGGTCTGACCGAGATCGTGGACGTCGGGCCGCTGCTGTTCCAGAACATCGCCAATGCCACCAGCAAGGAGGATCAGGCGCTGCGGCTGCACGGCCTGCTGGACAAGTCGCTGCTCGACGGTGAGATCCTGTCGACCTTCTGCGAGCGCATCCAGCTGCGCCTCGATGGCTGCCGCACCGGCAAGGTCCAGGACTTCGGCCCCGACTTCGGCCTCACGGCCGCGCTACTGGGAATCGCGAACCTGAAATGAGACTACGCACAACAGCTCTCGGCGGACTGCTCACCGCCGCCACCCTACTCGCCACCACCGGATGCGCGGTCACGGTGGACACGCTCCCTATGCCCAAGCCGGGCCTGGGAGCGCCCGGGTACACGATTCACGCGGCCTTCGCCGACGCGCTGAATCTGCCCGACCACGCGCACGTCAAGATCGGCGGCACCGATATCGGCGTGGTCACCAGGATCAAGAGCACGAACTTCATCGCCGACGTGCAGATGCTCATCCGCGACGACATCCGGCTCCCGAAGGGCACCACGGTCGAGTTGCGGCAGGCGACCCCGCTCGGTGACATGTTCGTGGCCATGACGCTGCCCTCCGCGCCGGAGGCCGGGGATCCGCTGCGCGACGGCGACACCATCGGCACCGATCACACGGCGGCGGGCGCCTCGGTGGAGCAGCTCATGATGTCGATCTCGCTGCTGCTCAACGGCGGCGGCATCAATCAGGCCGCCAAGATCACCGGCGAGATGAACTCCATGTTCGCGGGCCAGGCGCCGGAGCTGTCCCATCTGATCACCGAAATGACCGCCGCCATCGCAGCGCTCAATGCCCGCACCGGGGATATCGACCAGGTGCTGGGCGGGATGAACTCGCTCTCGGGTGAATTGGCCCGGCGCAAGGCGCAACTCGGCGCCGCCGCCGACACCTTTCCCGCGCTGATCGCCCTGCTGACCGAGAACAATCAGCAGATCGTGGACCTGCTGTCGAAGGTGGCCACCACCACCGACGCGCTCGGCGACTTCGCCGACACCAGCGGCGGGGATTTCGTGAGCCTGTTCAACAGCATTCAGGCGCTCATGTCCGGATTCGCGCAGAGCGATCAGCTGACCGGGGCGCTCGACGGGCTGCACACCATCTACCCGTCGCTCACGGCCAGCCTGCGCGGACCCGCGCTGGCGGTCGCGGCGACCGTGTCGCATCTGAGCGTCGGCGCGCTCACCGACCCCAGCGGCAGCCGCTGGCCCGAACTCGGCGACGCCGGGCAGTTCATCGGCAGCCTGGCGCAGGTGCTGGAGAAGGTGTTCGGGCGGCTCACCAGCCCGCCGCGGCAACCGGACCCACAACCGGACCCGGCGCAGCCCGGCCCGGCACAGCAGGGAGGGGATCGATGAATCCGCCACTGTTGCACTGGGTGGTGCGGCATCGCATCGTCATCGCGAACATCGGGCTCATCGTCGTGCTGGTGCTCGGGTCGGGCTACATCGGCGGATATGTGCTGCGGTTCAACCCGATTCCGCACACCTACCAGGTGACCGTCGAGCTGGCGTCCTCGGGCGGGCTGCTGCCCGGCAATGACGTCACCTTCCGGGGCAGCCGGATCGGCAAGGTCACCGACGTGCACGTCGCCGGGGACGGTGTAGCGGCGGTCGCCGAGATCGACGACAGCGCACAGCTTCCCATCGGCGGCACCGTCGCAGTCGGGCGACTCTCGGCGGCCGGCGAGCAGTACCTGGACTTCCGGCCCGACTCCGACACCGGGCCCTATCTGCACGACGGCTCGCTGGTCGAGCGGGCGCGCACCAGCGTGCCGGTGCCGATCCAATCGGTGTTCACCAATCTCAGCGATCTGATCGGCGGCATGAACCCGGACCGGCTCGACGTCATCATCGACGAGCTGGACAAGGCGCTGACCGGCGGCCCGGATCGGCTGCGCAACATGATCTCCGGCATCAGCCGGGCCATGAACGGGCTCGACGACCTGCTCCCCCAGACCCGCCGGCTCATCGAGAACCTCGAGGTCATCGCGGGCACCACCCAGCACGCCCAGCCCGACCTGGGCACACTGACCAAGGCGGGCAGCGTGCTGTTCGACCAGTTCGCCTCCGCCGACCAGGAATTGCGCACACTGCTCCAGCAGGGGCCGGGACAGCTGGCCACCCTCAACGGGTTCATCACCCAGACCCAGGACCCGATCACCAATCTGGTGACCAACTTCGTGGCCGTCACCAAGGCCGCCAAGCTGCGCGCGCCGGCCATCGCCGCGCTGTTCCCCGCCCTGCGGGTGGGCACCGAGGCGCTCGGGATCCCCGCGCACGACGGCGCGTACAACACCCTGGTCGACCCCTGGCCCCGGCCGAGTTGCGACTACGACACCATCCCGGTGGTGCCGACCGATGTCCAGGCCGATACCCGGGTCCGGCTCTACAACTACTGCGTCACCTCGAATCCGGCACTACAGATCCGCGGCTCGGCCGACGCGCCACGGCCCGACGTGCCCGACAACGGGGTCACCAAACCGCCGGGGGCCACCGGCGACGAAATGTCCCAGCCCGTTCCCCGTTAGGAGACTTCCCATGAGCGAGAACACGATTCAGCACGATACGGCTGCGAGCGCCGAGAACGTCGAGATGAGCACCGACGCCGCGCACACGAGCGCTGCAACCATCGAACCGGATACCGAGACCGTCAGCGGTGCTGCGGACAAGGCCACCGTAGAAGCAGAGCAGGCCGGGCCTGCGGAGACCGAGTCGGCGCAGGAGCCCGCCGACGCTCCGAAAGCCGCTGCGCGCGTGAAGAAGTCGCGGCTGCCGCGATCAATACCCGTACTGGGCAAGCGCGGCCGCATCGTGGCCCGGGCCGCGGTCGTGCTCGCGCTCGCGGGGTCGATCGGCTCGAGCATCGTCTTCCACCAGCAGGACGCGCACCATCGCGAGCTGCTCGCCGCCCAGGAACAGGCCCGGGCCGCGGCCTGCACGTACGCGCCGCTGCTGGCCACCTACGACGCCAAGAACCTCGACGCCTACTTCACCGCCGTCCTGGACGGCGCGACCGGCGACTGGCGCAAGCAATTCGATTCCACCAGCAAGGATCTGCGGGACGTGCTGACCCAGGGCCAGGTGGTGTCCAAGGCCACCGACGTGCAGTGCGCGGTCCGCACTGCCGACCGCGATTCCGCCGAGGCCATCGTGGTGATCGGGCAGACCATCACCAGCCTCGGCACCCAGGGCAAGCCCGCGCCCGGGCAGCTGTCCATGGTCATGCGGCTGCAGCGGTCCGGCGACCGGTGGCTGGTGAACAAGGTGAATTCGCCGCTGGCACAACAGCCGCAGTCGTGAACCGCGCCACCACGCCCGCCTCCGATCCGGGAGCGCGGGCGGTGCGGCGACGCCCCAAGAACCGGCGGGCCCAGATCGCCGCGGTGTCCGCGGCCGAGTTCGCCGCACTCGGGTATCACCGGGTGAGCATGGAGGACATCGCGGCCCGGCTCGGAATCACCTCCACGGCGCTGTATCGGCACTACCCGAGCAAATACGCGCTGTTCGCCAGCGAACTGCTGCGGCTGGGCGCACTGACCGTGGCCGCGGTGCGCCTGCCGCCGGAGGCCGCGGCCTGGCCCGCCCGGCGGCGGCTCGGGCACGCCATCGACGGGATCATTGCGGGCACCATCGCCAACCGGACCACGGTCGGGCTGGCGCGCTGGGAGTTCCGCTACCTCGACGACGCCGACAAACGCACGGTGGACGGGAACTTCGCGACTGCTCTCACCGCGCTCGGCGGTCTGGTGGGTGAGGTGCGGCCCGAACTGTCCGATCACGAGCGGCGGGTCCGGGCGGTGGGCGTCTTCAGCACGGCGAGCGGCCTGGGCGATCACCGCATCACAATCGGCGCGAAAGCCACTGCCGCCCTGTTGAATTCGGCCTGCTGGGCGCTGGTCGAGGCCGATCTGCCCGCGCCCGGACACCCGGCGGCCGCGCCGCGCGCGGTGGAGGTGCCGCCGATACTCGAGCACGAACTGCTGCTGCACCGGGCGATCCGGCTGTTCTACGAACGCGGCTACCCGAATGTCAGTGTCGAGGACATCGCCACCGCGGCGGGCCTGCCCTCGCCCTCAGCGGTGTACCGCTACTACCGCGGCAAGAGCGACCTGCTCGATGCCGCGTTCCGGCGGGCTGCCGACCGTGTGTCGGCGGTCATCGGCCCGACCCTGGCCGAATCCTCCGGTCCTGCCGACGCTCTGGCCAAACTCGTCGACATGTACGTGGCCGGAGCGTTCGACGAACGCGAACTGATCTTCGTCTACTTCGCCGAATTCGGCCACGTCCCCGACGACGAACGCGCGACGCTGCGGGTCGTGCAACGCCTCGTCGTCGCCGAATGGGCGACCCTGCTGGCCCGGGTCCGCCCCGAGCTCAGTCGCGCCGAAGGGCAGATCCTCGTGCACGCCGCCCTCGGGCTGGTCGTCGACTACGGCCGCGTCTTCGGCGACGACGAGCGAATCTACCCGCGCCAGTGGGTGATCCGCCTCATGGAGTCCGTCCTCTTCGGCCACGTCGCACCCTGACATGCCGGGCCACCGAGGATCACCTGGCCTGAGAGACGGTTCGATCGTGCCAGGCGGCCTTCGCCCCGCTGTCCCCGATGCGATAGACCTGCACGACGGATCCGACGGACACGGCGAGGGCAGCCACCGCGACCATGGCCGCGATCGCACGGCGACCGGAGACCGCATCGACCCGCGGGACCCGCCGCCGCAGCAGGTCCCGCGCGCGCTCACTGTGCATCGCCCACCACACGGTGGCGAACACGAACGTCGCCGCCGACCAGACGAGCAGATCGTCACCGAGGTGAGTGTGGACGCGCAACAGCGGATCTCGCGGCGTGCGGTGTTCGAGCCATTCACCGGAGTGGGTGGTCAGCGGCACGAACACCAACGTGAGGAAGGCGACCACCGGCAACAGCACGCCGATCCGGCGCCGCGCCGAGGGCCACAGCACCGCGGCCCCGACGAGTAGTGCGGTCACCGGCACCAGCACGACCACAGCGTGAACGAACAGAACGTGGGCCGGCAGCCCATTGATGGTCGTGGGTCCCATGATGATCCGCACTCTCCTGTCGTGACGTCGGCGGTGAGCCTACGAGGCCGTCCTCGAGGTTTAGCGGAACGTCGCTGAGAGGACGCTGTGATCGATCGCCCGACCCGGTGCGGGCCGCCGCTACGAAACCGGGAGAGCCGACGTCGCGACCACCAGCCCGAGATCGCCGTCGTAGCGCCGGTAGAGCAGGCGGCCGCGGCCGTCCTCGGCGTCGGTGAAGAAGAGGAACGGGAGTCCGTAGCCGCACAGGCGGAGGGCGGCGGCCGACTCGGTGAGGATGCGGGTCGGGTGGGGGTTCATGGTCAGTGGGAGATGCTCGAAATCGCGTGGCGGGCAGGCTCGGCGCTGGCGGGCCATCCGGACGCCCAGGGGCCCGGCCCAATACACGATGGCGTCCTCGCCGGTGTCGAGGTCGGTGAAGAGGTGGGCGTCGTAGTCCAGGGCGTCCATGGTCGCGACGGCGGCCGCCGGGTCGCACCGGTGTGGCACGCAGTGCTTGCGGCGGACGATGGGGCGTTCCTCGCCGACGGTGACCAGTGGCGCGCGGTCCGGGTCGGGCGCCCAGCGCGGGGGTGCTTGCGCCAGTTGGCGATTCAGCGAGCGGTCGAGGCGTTCGGCGGCGAAGCGGGGGACGAGAATGCCGGGGCCGTCGATCTGGCAGCGCACCGGTGTCCCGGCGATGCACAGGTTGACCTGCGCGACGGACGTGCCGTCGATGCGGGCGTCGTGGGTGAGCCGCAGGCGTACGCTGCCGGCCAGGCCGTGGCGGCGCAGTACGTCCGTGAGCTCAGCGCGAGCCCGGTCCGTCTCCTGCACGGAGGCCGTGCCGTCCACGATCACCTCGACGAACGATTCCGGCATGGTGGCGACCTCGTCCGCGTACACGCTGCACGACCTCCTGGTGGTGATCGACCTTGATGTCGACGCGTCCATGTCACCACCGGTCACTGCGGCGCAAACAGGGCCGAAGGTCCCGGGATCAGGTGGCGAGCCGCACCTTTCACCGATTTCAAGATCCAAGTCCCGGTCCGGTGAGGACCTTCGGCTCTGTCGCCGCCGGGCGCGGCGCGGAACGGTGGGCGGTGGCCGCATGGCCTCCACTCATCGGACAGGAAGGCGGACAGGACTCGTGGCGCGTGAGCTGACGCAGCGGGAGATTCTCGTGGAACTGGAGCCGGTCGCCGGGCAGGCGCTGGACCGGCATCTGTCGGTGTTCAAGGATTGGCATCCGCACGATTACGTGCCCTGGGACGAAGGTCGAAATTTCGCGCAGCTCGGTGGAATCGATTGGGATCCGGACCAATCCGGGCTCTCCGAGGTGGCGAAGGCCGCGCTCATCACGAATCTGCTCACCGAGGACAATCTGCCCTCCTATCACCGCGAGATCGCCGAGAACTTCTCCCGCGACGGGGCGTGGGGCACGTGGGTGGGCCGCTGGACCGCGGAGGAGAACCGGCACAGCGTCGTCCTGCGCGACTATCTGGTGGTCACCCGCGGCGTCGATCCGGTCGCGCTGGAGAACGACCGGATGACCCATATGACCAATGGTTTCGCCGCGCCCGTCGATCCCGGCACCGCGGCCGCGCATGCCGGTTTCCTCTACTCGGTGGCCTATGTCAGCTTCCAGGAGCTGGCCACCCGGATCAGCCACCGCAATACCGCCGAGGTCTGCGCGGACCCGATCGCCGACCGCATCATGCAGCGGCTGGCCCTGGACGAGAACCTGCACATGATCTTCTATCGCACCCTGTGCGGCGCGGCCCTGGACCTCGTGCCCGACCAGGCCATGGCGGCCATCGACCTGATCGTCGAGAACTTCCGCATGCCCGGCACCGGCATGCCCAACTTCCGCCGCCACGGGGTCCTCATGGCCAAGCACGGGATCTACGATCTGCGCCAGCACTACGAGGACGTGCTGATGCCGGTACTGCGGCACTGGAATGTCTTCGGCCGCACCGACTTCGGGCCCCAGGGTGAACAGGCGCGGGAGCGGCTGGCACGCTACCTCGACAATCTCCACCAGGTGCAGATTCCGCGTTTCGAGGAGCAGCGCGACCGCTCCCTCGCCCGTGAGCGCGCCCGCGTCTGAGCGGACGGGTCAGGCCGGGGTGACGATCTGGATGAGATTCCCGCAGGTGTCGTCGAATACGGCGGTGGTGACTGTTCCCGCCGTCAGCGGCTGCTGCGTGAACGTCACCCCGAGGCCGCTCAGCCGCTCGAATTCGGCCTGCACATCCGGCACCTGGAACGAGGCGGCCGGAATGCCGTCATCGACGAGCGCGTCCTTGTACGGCTTGACCGCCGGATGCCCATCCGGTTCGAGCAGCAATTCCGCGCCCTCCGGGTCCTCCGGCGACACCACGGTCAGCCAGCGGGCCCCGGGGCCCAGCGGCACATCATGCTTCTTGGTGAAGCCCAGTACACCGGTGTAGAAGTCGAGCGCCTTCTGCTGGTCGTCCACGAACACGCTGGTGATGTAAATCCGCACGGCCCTTACCCTTTCCTGTGCACCGGCCACCGTTCCTGAATGGCGGCCAGCGGAGTCGTATCGAGGTGGTGGAACTTGTACCTGCCCTGCTTCCGCGTCTCGACCAGCCCGGCCTCCTCCAGCACGGCCAAATGCTGCGACACGGCCTGCCGCGTCAAACTCAGCTGATGCCGCCCACTGAGCCGGGCACAAATCTCGAACAGCGTCTGCCCATCCCGCTCGGCCAACTCATCGAGAATGATCCGCCGCGTGGGATCGGCGAGGGCCTTGAAAATATCGCCCACCACCCGACCATAGGCAAGTGACTACTTGCCTGTCAAGAACGCCCCGCCAACCCCGCGATTCAGCCCGTACCAGCAAGAACCGAACGATTCCGGATCAACTACACGCCGGCGAGGTCTGATTACCCAACGACAGCATGGTGCACAGCCACTCCTTCTGCACCTTCCATCTACCGTCCTCGGCAACGCACAGACGGCTCACACAGTTGCCGACCGGAGCCCCTACGCTGGCGGGGTGTTCTCGCTCGCCGAACCGCCCCTGTTCAGCCGGTTGAAGTCCGCAACGAGTGTGCTGATCGCCGGTGCGGGTGGAGGTTTCGATGTGTACGCCGGTCTCCCGCTGGCGATCGCACTGCGTGCCCAGGGCAAACAGGTTCACCTGGCGAACCTGTCCTTCAGCGATCTCGATCGACTCGAGCTCGACGATTGGGCAGCGCCGGCGCTCGCCGCGATCGGACCGCACAGCACCGGACCCGACGACTACTTCCCGGAACGAACCCTGGCCCGCTGGCTCGAAGTCCAGGCAATGCCCGCGACCGTATATGCCTTCCCCGGCACCGGTGTTCGACCGCTGCGAGTCGCCTACCGGGCACTGGTCGAACGGCTGGCACTGGACGCGATCGTGCTGATCGACGGCGGCACGGATATCCTGCTGCGCGGCGACGAGGCCGGCCTCGGGACGCCCGAGGAGGACATGACCAGTCTCGCGGCGGTGGCCGGACTCGACGACATACCGCGGATCGTGGCTTGCCTGGGCTTCGGAATCGATGCCTACCACGGGGTTTGCCACGCGCACGTGCTCGAGAATCTCGCGGCGCTGGATCGTGCGGACGGTTATCTGGGCGCGCTGTCGATCCCCTCGAATTCGCCCGAGGCGCAGGGCTATCGGGATGCGGTGGCGCATGCCCGCGCGGCGACACCGGCGCGACCGAGCATTGTGAACAGTCAGATCGCGGCCGCGCTGCGCGGCGAATTCGGCAATGTGGGTGCGACTCCGGACACCGCGGGTAGCGAACTGTTCGTCAATCCGCTGATGGGCGTGTATTTCAGCGTCGATCTGCCGACGCTGGCCGCGTCGGTGGGATACCTGGATCGGCTGCGGGATACCGAGACCATGTTCGATGTTCATCGGGTGATCGAAGAGTATCGGGGGCAGGTGGATCGACGGGAGCGGCGCAGTTTTCCGCATTGATGGCGCGGACTTGAAGCTGACGTCGGGTCAGGATCTAGCGTCGGGGGGAGAGCTACGGGAGCTTGTGCCGAGAATCGATCAGGACGAAGTCCGGTGCTGCGTCGACACCGCGCGGATCACCAAGGTATTCAACGGCTATTTTCGCGCTCTGGATGAGATGTGCTTCGACGTAACACGTTTCGAGCAGATCTCTACCGGCGATGGGCGAATCGTGCGGCCGAACGGGGTGGCTGTGGCGGGTCCCGCGCGAATCGCGGGCAGTCATGCGGTGAGCTCCGCTCGCTTCGACGCCACCCAGCATCTGCTCACCGGTCATGATGTCGCGATCGACGGTGACACGGCCGACGTGCGGGCCAATCTCGTTGCGATACATCTGTGGAAGGACATGCCCGTCGAGTCGAGCATGCTCGAGCGGTCGTTCACGGCAGGCGGCATCGTTACCGCGGATCTGGCCCGCACCCCCGATGGGTGGCGTATGACCGAGGTGCGGAACCGCAACGTCTGGCGTACGGGACACTTCGGGAACATGATCGAAACCCGCTGACGGCGGGGATGCGCCCGGTACCGCGGAGTGACGGTGGCCGAACGGGTTTCACGAGGGTGCGGGCCGGCCGAGGGTTATCGGCGGTGCGGGCGTCAGCCGGCCGCGTGGACGACCATGACGGGGCAGTGGGCGTGCTGCACCAGCGAGTGCGCGGTCGACCCGAGCAGCAGGCCCAGGAATCCCCCGCGGCCGCGATTGCCGACCACGACCAGCTGTGCGTGCTTGGACCAATCCTGCAGGTGCGCCGCCGGAGCGGAGAAGTGGACGCGGCGGATCACGGTCACGTCGGGGTATTTCTCCTGCCACCCGGCGAGCCGCTCGGCCAGGACCGACTCCTCGACGGCTTCGACGTCGTCGAGCATCGGAGTCGGATGATCGCCGGCGAATACCCCTGCACTCCAGTCACTCCAGACGTGCACCGCCACCAGGTCCGTGCCCCGCTCCGACGCCTCGGCGAACGCGGCGGCGATGGCAGGCTCGCTCACCGGGCCGCAATCGATGCCGACCACCACCGGACCGGAATCGCGAACGATGTTGTCCGCCTGGTGATCCGGGCGCACCACGAACACGGTGCCCGCGGCGTGCGAGGTGACCGACAGCAGTGTCGAGCCCAGATGCGCGAAGGTTCCGGTGGTCCCGGTGGCGCCGAGCACCACGGCGTAGGCGCGGGCGCTGAAGTCGATCAGCAATCCCGCGGCGGAATCGTTGAACAGGTGCGCTGTCACCTGCAGATCGGGGTGCGCGGCCCGCGCGGTCTCGACCGCATGCCGAACCACGTCCCGGCCCTTGGCCTGTGCAGCGTCGATCACCTCGGGTGTCACCACCGCGTACGGGCCCATCACGGCACTGGTGCCCACCAGGTCCAGCCCGTGGACGACCTGCAGTGTGCGTCCCCGGCGCGCCGCCAGGTCGGCTGCCCAGCACAGCGCGATGTCCGATCCCGACGACCCGTCCACGCCGACGACCACTCCCGCGGAGACCAGTCGGTGCGGATCGTCGTATCCCTGCTCAGCCATTGCCATCTCCCGGCGGTGCGGTTTATCGGGCGGCGGATCACCGCCCACCCTCACGGTATGAATCACCGGGGTACCGACACTGCGGCCGATGGTCATGGGACCAGGGGCCAAAAGACCGCCTCGCCGCGGGCCGATGGTCGCGGGAGGCGATCGGCGGCTACTTGCCGGCGGTCTCGTGCTCGCCGTCGCACCACTGCTCGGCGGGGACGCTGACCTTGACCTGGTCGATGTGCTCGCCGCAGCCGGCCCAGGTGATCTTGCCGCACTCGCAAGGGGTCGGTTGACACATGATGGTGGTCCTCTCGGGATAGGTCGGGTCGGACGGCGTCGTCGGATCGGCACATCATCCGAGACGCGGCAGCGTGGATGGTAGCCGGAGCGCCGCTCACCGGAGCGGCTCGGCCCCGATCGATTCCCGCTCGACCAACCGGATACCGGTGACCAGCGTCGGCTCGATGACCACGATGGTGTCCATGATCCCGTCCACCCACGGCCGTACCAGCGCATCGTATCGGGCCACCAGGTCCGGGGCCGTGATGGTCCGCGCGAGGCCGGTCACCACGACCGACCAGCCCAATCGGGTCACCCGATCGATATCGTCGGCCTCGTAGGCGACCACCACATCGGAGTCGGCCCGCACGGTGGAGGTCAGCCGCGACGTCAGCCGGGTTCGCACGATGAGGGTCTCTCCGTCGACGATGTGATTCACGGGCCGGATCGCCGGCAACGCGTCACGGGTGAACACCACCCGGCCGAACGGGACACTGGCCAGCAGGCGCATCGACTCATCCCGGGAGAGGTCCACCACGCTGCGTGTGGCCTCCTCGGCCATGCTCCGCGTAGCCTCCTCGGCCCGGAAACGGTTCATGCCGTCATCTCCCGTCATGGTTCATCGATTCGATGGGCATTCGATCTCCATAGGACCATTGAATGCTCCTGCCCGGCAGGGCCTAAGGTCCTCGATGACCGTCCTGACTTCCGAGTGGCACTGCGTTTCTGCCTCAGGCGCGGGGACATTCGCCTCTGTGGCGGACGCGGGCCCGAGTCGGACTCTGAAGAAACACCCGTCGAACAGGAGGCACGTGATGAACTATCGAATCGGTCTGTGCGAGACGGCGCCGCAGACCGTCGTGCAGATCCCCCTCGAGATCCCGCCCGATCGACTCAGCGACGCCATCGTCGCCGGCGTCGAGCGCATGGCGGAAGTGGCCGACCGTGCCGGTCTGACAGCCTCCGGCGCACCCACCATTACGTTTCATCACCAGTCGCCTGCCGGGGATTCCATCAAGGTCGATTTCGGACTACCCATCGAACCCGCGCCCAATCTCGGGCCCGCGTCCGGGGCGCAGCTGGCGGTGCTGCCGTCGACACTGGTCGCACGCACCTGCCACCGCGGTGGCTACGGCGGATTGGACGCCGCCTACCGCGCGCTGGCCGACTGGGTGCGGGAGTCGGGCTGCACACCGATCGGGCCACCGACCGAGGCATATCTGATCGGCCCGGACGAGGTCAGCGATCCGCGGCAGTTGATCACCGAAATCCGGGTCCCGGTCGCACCCGCACCGGCGATTGCTGTACACCTCGACGGCAACCTCACCGATGCCGCCGTTCGGACGCGAGAAGCGTTGCACCGGCAGGGCTTCGGAGTCGTCGCCGAGATCGACATGCAGGCGATGCTGCGGGAGAAGACCGGTGAGCACATCGGGGCATACCTGATTCTCGAGGTGTGCCATCCGCGGCTTGCCGCGCGAGCGCTGGAGGTCGACCAGCGTGCCGGTCTGCTGCTGCCCAGCCGGATCGTGCTGCGCGAGGACGAGACCGGGGTGCTGATCGAAGCAGCCGATCCCGAGGTTCAGGTAGGTACGCTTGCGCAACCCGCGCTCAACGGTATTGCCGCCGAAGCACACCGGGCTCTCGGTGCGGCGCTCGCCGCGCTGCACCACCCGGCCGCGGTAGCCGGGTGAGTTGATCCGGCTCCGGCGCAGCGCCAATACACTGTGAGCGAGCGAGAGCTCGGATTCGCCCGCAACAGCCCCAGGATGCCTTCAGATGACTTCCCCCTCCGATGCCGAGCACTCGGTGCGAAGCACATTGTCGCAGTTGCGACTGCGTGAACTGCTGACCGAGGTCAAGGATCGGGTCGATCAGATCATCGACGCGCGCGACCGGATGGACGGACTCGTCGAGGCCATGCTGTCGGTGACCGCCGGGCTGGATCTGGACCAGACCCTGCGCACCATCGTGCGCACCGCCATCAGCCTTGTCGACGCCCGCTACGGCGCACTCGGCGTGCGCGGCCTGGACGCGAACCTCATCCAGTTCGTGCACGAGGGCATCGATGACGACACCGCTGATGCCATCGGCGACCTCCCGGCCGGGCGCGGTGTGCTGGGGGTGCTGTTCCATCAGCCTGAGCCGATCCGGCTCGACGACATCGCCGGTCATCCTGCGTCGGTGGGGTTTCCGGCCAATCACCCGCCCATGCACACCTTCCTCGGGGTGCCGGTGCGGATCCGGGACGAGATTTTCGGCAATCTGTATCTGACCGAGAAGAAGAACGGGATGCCGTTCAACGAGGACGACGAGGTGATCGTCCAGGCACTGGCCGCGGCGGCCGGAATCGCCATCGACAATGCGCGGCTGTACGAGTCGGCCCGCGCCCGTCAGGCATGGATCGAGGCCACCCGCGACACCGCCACCGCGTTCCTCGCCGGGACCGCCGCCGACGAGGTGCTCGCGCACGTGGTCGAGCATGTCCGGACGCTGACCCAGGCCGAACGCGCGTTCCTGGCGATCGAGGACGATCCGGATATTCCGGCAGAGGACACATGGGAGCTGCGGATCGCACGCTGGGCTGGGCCCGGCGCCGGGCCCAGCAGCCTGGTCGTCCGGACCACCGGCACCGCGATCGGACGGGCGATCACCGAGGGCACGCCGCTGAGCTTCGACGACGCAAGCGATATCGATCTGGGCAAACCGATCGCCGATCCCGGCCCGACGCTGATTCTCCCGCTGCACGCCCAGGGCGCCACCTTCGGCGTGCTGGTGATCGTCCGACCGATCTCCGCTCCCCCGTTCTCGGCCGAAACTCTGGAATTGGCAACGGCCTTCACCGAGCAGGCGGCGCTGGCCATCCAGCTGGCCGAGGCCCAGCAGCGAGTGCGCGAACTCGACATCCTCAGCGACCGCGACCGCATCGCGCGCGACCTGCACGACCACGTGATCCAGCGTCTGTTCGCCGCGGGCCTGAGCCTGCAGGGCACCATCGCCCGTACCCGCGCCCCCGAGATCCGACAGCGCCTGTCGGATGTGGTCAGCGACCTCCAGGACGTGGTGCAGGAGATCCGTACCTCGATCTTCGACCTGCACGGCGCCAATGCCCAATCTCCGGGCCTGCGTCAACGGCTCGAACAGGTGATCGCCCAGCACACCGCCGACATCGACCTGCGTACCTCCCTGCGCACCTCCGGCCCCCTCTCCGTCGTCACCCCCGTCCTGGCCGACCACGCCGAAGCCGTTGTCCGAGAAGCGGTTTCCAACGCCATCCGCCACGCCAACGCCCGCTCCCTCGCCGTCACCCTCGACGTGGCCGACGACCTCACCATCACCGTCTCCGACGACGGCACCGGCATCCCCGACAACATCACCCCCAGCGGCCTCTCCAACCTCGCCCGCAGAGCCCAGGAACTGGGCGGCACCTTCACCATCCTCCCCAACCCGGACGACACCGGCACCCGCCTCCGCTGGTCGGCCCCGCTCCAATGACCGGCCGCCTCGGAACCCATCGGTCCGAGGCTTCCTCGGGCGTAACGGTCTTCTGGTCGGCCATTCTCTGCTAAGACCTGTGGATCGTCGGTGAAAGGTGAATATGTTGTCTCGCTCTGTCATTCGGGTTCGGTCGATGTCGTTCGCGGTGGCTGCGGTGGCGGTTGTCGTGATGGCGCCGGGGGCCGCCGCGCTGCCGACCGGATCGTCCGATCTGCCGACCGGGACGTCCCAGAGTTCAACGGGGACGCCGCCGGCGGCGGGGACGAGCGTCTCGACGGCGTACGGGTCGATCGGGGTGTGGATGTTGCAGTCGAACGGCGATGTGGCGGACTGGCTGGGGCAGCAGTATCAGGGCAAGTCGTTGTTCGAGCCCATCGATGTGCTACTGGTCGATCGGACCTCCACCACGGCCGATGCCGCGACTTCGAAGCTGACGAGCCAGCTTTCGGCGGCGGGGTTCCCAGTGCGGTGGCTGCACAGTACGGGATATCAGGGGCGCATCAATGGTCAGCTTTATGCGCAGCAGCCGCCGGACGGCAGTGATTCGGCCTTCTCCGACGCGATCGCGATCGAAACCAACGACCACGGCAGGGTTTTCGGCCCGGCCCCGCTGCCCGGCGGCGGATTCGTGTGGTCTGCGGCCTTCAGTCGCGAGAAGTTCGAAGTGGTCACCCATACCTACGTGTCCTTCACGCAGGCCCGCGACAATGTCCGCACCGCGGTGCTCGCCAAGGGCGGAACCGATCTCGGGACGGTGCCGCTGGGTAACACGTACAACACCGCCACCGCCTCCACCGGCGATCACGACGGCAACGCCGTGGTCCTCGGGTTGAACTGACTGTCGGCCCCCGGATTCGGAGGCCCCGAGCCGGGCGAGTCGGGTCACCTCGCTCGGGACGGCCGGTGTGAGGCATATCGCGGCAGATACCCCTGGGGGTATGCTAACTTGGGTTCATACCCCATGGGGTATCTGCGACGCGGCTGATCGGACGATGCCGCGCCTCGCCGAAGCAACCGAAGGAGTAGCCATGTCCGCACCGACCGACGTCGCCCACGCCTCGCCGCACGGCAAGGCCGTCCTCAACGAACTGTCCCCTCTCCATCGGGAGCTGCGACGCGCGATTCCCGAGGTGTACAAGGGTTTCGGCGAGCTCAGCAAGGCGGCGTTCGCGCCGGGCGCGCTGGATCGCAAGACCAAGGAGCTGATCGCGCTGGCGATCGGGGTGGTCGAGGGCTGCGACGGCTGCATCGCCTCGCACGGCCAGGCCGCGGCGCGCGCCGGTGCGACCAGGCAGGAGGCCGCCGAGGCCATCGGCGTCACCTTCCTCATGCACGGCGGCCCCGCCACCATCCACGGCGCCCGCGCCTACGAGGCGTTCTGCGAATTCGCCGACGCCATCGAATCCGGCGAATCCCCCGCCTGACCACCCCGGAGAAACCACCCATGTGCCATCCCGCCCGATGCCGGACCTGCGGCAAGACCACCTGGTCCGGCTGCGGCGCCCACGTCGCCCAGGTCCGCGCCGCCGTCCCGGCCGACCAGTGGTGCCCGGGCCATCAGGACACCGCCCGTGACAGCTGGATCCGGCGAATCCTCACCCGCTGACCAGTAACTTCAACTTTGTAGTGAAAGCCACTTCCAAATGCTTCAAGTTTGAAGCTATGGTGGGGTCGTGGGAGAGCAGAGCGAACCGCATTGGCTGGATGCCGACGAGCAGCAGATCTGGCATGCCTTCGCGTATCTGCTGATCCGGCTGCCCGCCGCACTGGACACCCAGATCCAGCGAGACGCCGATATCAGCCATTTCGACTACCTGGTGCTGTCGGCACTGTCCTCGGATCCCGGGGGCGCGCTGCGGATTAGCAGGCTCTCGCATTTCACGGGCGGTTCGCTGTCGCGGCTGTCCAATGTGGTCGCCAAGCTGGAGAGGCGCGGCTGGGTGCGGCGTGAACCGGATCCGGGCGACGGGCGCGCCACGCGCGCGGTCCTCACCCGGGACGGGTGGGCCAAGGTGGCCGCCAGCGCGCCCGCTCATGTCGAGGAGGTGCGCCGCCTCGTCTTCGATGCTCTGACCAAGCCTCAGCAGCGGCAGCTCGGCGTGATCTCCGAACGCGTCCTGGCCGCCATCGACCCCGAGCGTCCCTGACTCGGCGGCCGTTCCTGTCAGATCATCGAGGAGTATCCGCATGCCCACCATCGCCATCGTCGGAGCCGGACCCGGCCTCGGACTGTCCATCGCGAAAGTCTTCGGCAGCAAAGGATTCGGCGTCGCACTGATGGCCCGCAACCGGGACTCGCTCGACGGCTTGGTCCGCGAGCTGGCCGAATCCGGTATCACCGCCGCCGGATTCGCCGCCGACACCGGCGATCACACCGGTCTCACCGCCGCATTGACCTACGCCGCAGCACATTTCGGCGCGATCGACGTCCTGGAGTTCTCCCCGCACGCCGGCCTGGTCCTGGTCGAACCCAAGGATGTCACCATCGACAACCTCCGACTCCAGATCGACCAGTACCTCTACGGCGCGGTCGCCGCCACGCAGGCGGTACTGCCCGCCATGCAGGCCGCAGGCGCCGGCACACTGCTGTTCACCACCGGCGGCGGCGCGATCTCCCCGTACCCCCAACTGGCCACCCTGAACATCGCCCAGGCAGGACTCCGCAACTGGGCACTCAACCTCCACAACACACTCGCGGGCACCGGCATCTACGCCGCCACCATCGCCATCAATCTCAAGATCGCGGCGACCGCGCCCGACGGCATCCCCCACCTCGCCCCCGACGAAATCGCCAAGTCCTACTGGACCCTCTACACCGAACGCGAACGGTCCGAACTCGTCATCGCCTGACTACGTCCCCGGACCGTCGGCTTCCGCCACAGGGTCGCGTCCGCCCGCCCGATCCTGATGGTAGGTAGGCGGGAAGCGCTGGGCGGTACCGCGATTCGGCCCGTGCGCCGGTCCGTCGCAGGCACGCTGTAATCCTGTTGCGGGGCACTATGTCTGGTGAGCGTTCGGGTGGCCATCCTCTGTAGTTTGTCGACCACGGCAGGGTCGACCTCGGCCAGGGAGCGGTCAGGGCCCGCCGCCCACGACAGGAAGGCGTTCATCCACGATCCGGAGGTCGAGATCGGTGACGAAGTCGCGGTCGCCCTTGGAATGAACCTGCACCGTTATCGCAACACTCTCGGTACTAGTTTCCTTCCAGTACAGCCTCGGCTTCCTTTTGAAGGTCGTTGAAGGATTCCTTGCCGATGTCGACGGTGACGTCCCGGATGGTTCCTCCGACAAAGGCGGCTGGGCTCTGGTATTGCGGAGATACCGTGTCGCCACTGTTGTAGCCGACGCTGAGTCCCCCGGCGAGGCCGAATCTGGCGGGTTGGGCGCGCATCGGACCCTTGCCGACGGGTTGGCCGTCGATGTACAAGGTCGTGGTGCCTTCGGATTCGCCATGCTTCCCGGTCTTCTCGCGACTGAATTCCATGCCGAGAGTGTGTTTTCCCGGGGTGATCAGTGCCGAGGCGACGAAGTCCTGTTCGGGTTGGATGCCGAGGAAGTTGTAGACGTAGTGCAGCCTGCCGTCCTTGATGAACAGGGAATGCCCACCGAAGCGGGAGCCGTGGGCGAAGATGACGCCTCGGGCTTCGGAGGTGAGATCGACGTTGGCGACGATCTTGTAGGACCTCCCGCAGACATTGACGGCGGCGCCGTCCGGGACCGGCGAGGTGCCCGGGTAATAGACGTAGCGGTCGCGGGGTGGTTCGGCCTTCGGTCGTTCGAGGCCGAGTTGTTCGACGGCGGAACGATCGTCGAGGGGGAGGACGTAGTTGTCCTTGGCTTCCTCGTTCCAGGCGTTGATCAGTTCTTTGAGCTTGCCGGGGTACTGGCCGGCGAGATCCTTGGATTCGGAGCGGTCCTCGTCGACATGGTAGAGCTCCCATTTATCCTGGTCGAAGTGGCCCTTGTTGCTGAGTGCGGCGTGCAGCGAGGCGGCTTTCCATCCGTTCTCCCAGATGCCGCGGGTGCCCAGCATTGCGTAGTACTGGCGTTTCTTTGTCGTGGGTGCGTCGGCGTTGTCGAAGCTGTAGCGCATCGACACACCATTGATGGGGTATTGCTTCACCCCGCGGAACTCATCGGGCATCTGAATGCCAGCGATCTCGAGAATGGTCGGCACGATGTCGGTGCAATGGTGGTATTGATGCCGGATCTGCCCTTTGGCCTTGATTCCTTTGGGCCAGTGGATCACCATCGGGTCGCAGGTGCCGCCGGAGTACTGCGAGTAACGTTTGAACATCTGGAACGGGGTGGAGAATGCCGCAGCCCAGCCGGTCGGATAATGATTGTAGGTGTCGGGGCTGCCGAGCCGGTCCAGATATCGCATGTTTTCGGCGGGATCGTCGGGATAGCCGTTGAAGAATTTGTTCTCGTTGACCGACCCGTTCGGCGAACCTTCACCGGAAGCTCCATTGTCGGCGCAGTAGAAGATGACAGTGTTGTCGAGCTGGCCGGTCTGTTCCAGATAGTCGACGATTCGCCCGATCTGGACGTCGGTGTACTCGGAGAATCCAGCGAAAACCTCGGCCATCCGCGAGAACAATCGTTTCTCGTCGGGATTCAGCGAATCCCAGGGGCGTACCGAGTCCGCTGGGTTTGCAACATCTTTGGGTAGCGGGTTGATCGGCGTGAGGGCGGTGCCCTTCGGCATGATGCCCTTGTCGATCATGCGCGCGAGTACCCATTCTCGGTACGCCTCGTAACCGTCGTCGAACTGGCCTTTATATTTGTCGGCGTATTCGGCCGGGCTGTGGTGCGGGGCGTGACTGGCACCGGGGCAGAACCACATGTACCAGGGTTTGGACGGATTGCTCGACCGCTGGTCGCGCAGCATCTTCAGAGCGTTGTCTGCCAGGTCCTTCGACAAGTGATAGCCCTGTTCTGGGCTATAGGGCGTCTCGATGAACCGGTTGTCCTCCACCAGGTTCGGGTACCAGTTGCTGGTTTCACCGCCGAGGAATCCGTAGAAGCGGTCGAAACCTTTCTGCAACGGCCATTCCGACTTGGTGCCTCCGCTGGATATGTCGCTTTCGGGTACGTTGTGGTTCTTGCCGAGCCAGAACGTACTGTAGCCGTTTTCCTGGAGCACCTCTGCGACTGTCGCACATTGTGCGGGCAAGCGACCGGCCGCGCCAGGAAAACCGTTGGTGCCCTCGACGATCGATGCGAATCTGTTGACATGATGGTTGCGGCCGGTCAAGAAGCAGGATCGGGTAGGCGAGCACAGGGCCGTGGTATGCCACTGGGTGTAGGTCAGTCCATCGTTGGCGAGGCGTTGCAATACCGGCATATTGATCCGGCCGCCATACGGTGACCAGGTCGCCAACCCTACGTCGTCGAACAGCACCACCAGGACATTCGGGGCGCCGACGGGCGCCTTCTTGATCTCGTACGGGGTCCAGTCCGGCTTGGAGTCGCGCGCGTCGAGTTCGACCTTGCCGTGAAATCCATCATCGATCCCGGTTCCGTAATCGGGTGGAGTGTCATTCTTGGAGTTTTCGGACGCGACGATCAGCGGGATGGCTGCGGCAGTTGCCCCTGCCGCGGCGAAACCGCCCAGAATCGAACGCCTGGAGAGTCTTTTGCGGGAAGGTAGAGGGGTGGAATTGGATTCGGGCGAGGACTGCTCGTTGGACCGTTCCATAACTGAGAGAAGAACCTTTCGGTATCAATCCTGCGGAAAACCATTGCGTCAAGCGGATCAAAGGGTTTGAACCGGAGCCAGAAACTGAAGAGCGGCCGGCCGATATCGCTATGACGGTTACCCGTCGCTGCGGCCGTGGTACCGGATCACCGCGGTCATATGGGCAAGGCGCAACGGAACCCGAGGTGACATGTCGCCGTGTCCTCGGTCTGGCCTTGGCGCGCTGCGGGCCGGTACCGCAAGCAGTAGTTCGGTGCACACAGATACGAACCGCCCTTGACAACCCGCCGTCGGAACCGCTCACCGGCCTCCGGTTCGGGTGGCGCGTCAGCACCGGTGGCGCCGCCTCCCGGGGCGCAGCACGAGCCCGTCGGAGCACGGTGTTCGGGGCGGAAGTAGTCGGTAGTCCACTCCCAGACGTTGCCCGACACATCGAACAGTCCGTACCCGTTCGGCGGGTAGGTCCCGACCTTGGTCGTGCCCGGCTGCGCCGCCTGGCCTTTGCCCGGCAAGAACTCCCACGGAAAGCGGCCCATCCACGTGTTGGCCATCCGCCGCCCTCGCGGGGCGAACTCCTCACCCCACGGGAAAGTCGTAGCGTCCAATCCGCCGCGGGCTGCGAATTCCCACTGGGCCTCGCTCGGCAGCGCCTTGCCCGCCCACTCGGCATAGGCGACAGCATCGGCGTAGGCGACATGGGTCACGGGGTGGTGGGTGCGCCCATCCAGAGTCGTGCCCGGCCCGCCCGGATGCCGCCAGCTTGCGCCCGGCACCCACGACCACCACTGCCGCCAATCATCCAGTGGGACTGGTCCGCCCGGCGAACGGAACACCAATGCGCCCGGTACGAGATCCGCAGGATCGGCACCAGGGAAGTCCGTCGGATCAAGTTCCCGCTCGGCCACCGTCAGATATCCCGTCTCACGTACAAACCGGTGAAATGCCGCGTTCGTGACCGGGTGGATGTCGATCCAGAACGGCTTCACCACAACCTCACGCACCGGCTGTTCCTCGGGAAAGAAATCCAGCGAACCCATTGCGAACCTGCCGCCCGGGATCCACGTCATACCTCTAGGCGCACCCGCTGCCGCATCACCTGACATCGCCCGAGCCTCCCGTTGAATCGATCAGAACCTCGTGCATCCTCGGACAGGGTTGAGGCAATCTACTGCGGTCATCTGGCTCGGTTGGCGACCCGCGAAGGCAGTCTTCGTCGAGTCCGTCATCGTTCGAGAGGCTGCGGCATCGTCCGAACAACCGGGAGAGCCCGCGGCCCTGATCGCCCCATCCGATGAGGGTGGGCCGTCGATGTCCGGCAACGGCTGAAAGCAGTTCGGACCGCCAATCCAGCCTGATGCTCATCACTGTGGGGCCAAGGCGATCTTGCGGCCAGCAGCGTGCACCGATTCGACCGAGCCAGCCGGGGCCGCTTCGGCTGATGTCCCACCGGGCTAGGTTCACCTCGCGGGTGGCGCACCGGAGGGCGAGTCCGCTGCCGCTGCCGGTGATGGTCGCAACACGGCCCGACAGGTCGGTTCTGAACGAGGAAGCGCGTGTTGGCACAGCCACGAAGCTAGGTGTGCCACGATGCAGAGCGCTCGTCGTCGAGAGCCAAGCTTGGTGCCACTCCTTGTTGCGCCACGACAAACATGGGTAGATTCGGCGGCCGTGCAGACGGAGTGACCGCCGGATTTGACGGTGAACGCCGAGCGCCCATGGCGGACGGTTCGACGAGCATGACCGTCGGGCCTTGTTGAAAAGGGGCCTGATCTCGACGGTCCAGCGGCGGTGTCGATCTGGCTGTACGCCACGTCGCGGTGCGCCAGTTCGAATTTGGAGACAATCTGCTCGAAAACGTCTATCGGCGAACTGATTCCGGCTTAAGCCCCATCGCCCCTGGCTCCGGCGCCCACCAGAACGCGTTGATCACCGGATCAGCGCGGCCCCACGGATCCAGGAAGAACGGTCTTCCGTCCATCGCGCCGTTGTGCCGCCCGAGATGCGCGCAGTAGGCGTCCATCACGGTCACCGCGCCCGCCGCGGAACGCCAGGCGATCAGATCGCGGCCGAAGTAGGTCATCCGGTGCACGTCCCCCACGGCGATCTCGGGCGACCAGGCCACTTGGAACCGTCCCGTCGGTTTCATCGATAGCGGCGGCTTGACCATGCCTGCTGCCCTCCCACTGCGCACAGAGAGTCGTGTATTCGTTTATCCGGAAGGGGCGGGATGCCCTCAGGCCCGGTCCCGGTCCGCTCCGGGTTGTGGTGCGACGTAGGTGTCCAGCGCATGTCGCAGCCACCGTTCCCGCGATCGAAACGCCCGGCGGCTCACCTCGGCGCGGGGAACGAGCCGGTCGAAGCCGTGCCAGCAGCCGGGATGGACCTCGAATTCCACCGGCACGCCGCAGGATCGCAGGTCATTCACGTAGGCGATCGTCTCGTCCCGGAACGGCTCGAGGCCCCCGACATAGGTGAAGGTCGGCGGCAGACCTCGCAGATCACCGGCCCGCGCGGGCGCCGCGTACACCGGAACCCGCTGCGTCCCATGCAGATCCCGCAGATACAGCTTCCACGCCGAGGCCAGCGTGACCGAATCGAGCAGGGGCGCGTCGTTGTCACGAGCCGATTCGGTGGACTGCCGGTCATCGAGCATCGGATAGATCGGCATCTGGAAGGCGATGTTCACCTCGCCCCGATCCCGCGCCAGCAGGGTGAGCGCGGCGGTCAGTCCCCCGCCCGCGCTCTCCCCCGCGACCGCCAGCTGATCCTCGCGGATGCCGAGCCGAATCGCATTGTCGCGCATCCAGATCAAGGCGGTGTAGCAGTCGTCGAGGGCCGCGGGATACGGGTGGGCGACGCTGAGCCGATAGTCGGGCGCGACCACCACGCATCCGGTCCGCTCGGCCAAACGCCGGTAGATCCGCATGTCCTGTTCCGGTCGCCCGAGGAAGTATCCGCCCCCGTGCAGCCAGAGCAGTCCGGCGGCGGCGGTGGTGGGCGCCGGCGGCGAATAGACGACCACGCGCAGCCGCGTTCCGTCGCCGCGATCGATTCCGAACTCCTCGACCCGCAGAGTCTTCGGGCGGCGGGCCCGCGCGAGCCACAGCAGCCCGCCGACCAGAGCCCCGGCGACGCGAAGCCGCCTCTCACTGTGCCGAGACCCCATGCGCCGCAACCACACACCGGTCGCACGCAGCTGACCGTCCATCATCGCGTCGGTGATCTGCATGCCGGCCCTTTCCCAGGTCCAGCGACGTTATCACAGACCTGGAAGCTGATACAGACAGTAGTCCAGACTTCATGGTGCCAGTATCATCCAGACACATGTCCGAACTCGCATCCACCGGTTTCGAGGCAACCCGGCGGCGACTCACCGAGAAGCAGGCCGACACCGTCGACCGCCTCACCACGGCGGCAGTCGAGGTGTTGTCCAGGGAAGGCTTCTCCGGCACGACGATTCGGCTGGTCGCCGCGGCCGCGGGAGTCGGCACCGCCACCGCCTACACCTACTTCTCGTCCAAGGAGCACCTGATCTCGGAGGTGTTCTGGCGGCGACTGGTCGCGGCCCCGAAACTGGACACCGGCACCGGGGACCCGGCCACCCGGGTGGTCGCCGTGTTGCGTCAGGTATCCCTGCTCGTGGCCAATGACCCGGCTCTCGCCGGTGCGGTCAGCAACGCACTGCTGGGCGACGATCCCGATGTCCGGCATCTGCGGGTGCGCATCGGCCGGGAGATTCGCGGCCGACTCGCCGAGGCATTGGGATCCGATGACCCAGAACGGGTTTCGATGCTGGAGCTGCTCTATGCGGGCGCGCTGCTGCAGGCCGGGATGGGCCTGCTCTCCTACGAGCAGGTCGCCGACCGGCTGGAACGGTCCGCGCGCCGACTGCTGGCAGATCCCTCGGCCGAGTGATCGACGGGCATCGAACACAGGCCTGCATAGCACGCGGCCGCCGATCCGATTCACCGTCCGAAACCGGCCGCGGACCTTGTCGCGCGCCGCCGACCATAGTACCGTCCAGACACGTGTCCATCACATGTCTGGACAAGATTATTCGTGGAGGGATTTCCAATGACGCTGGTCAAGCCGCAGCGAGTGTCCGGGGGCGCGGATGAGCACGGACACCTGGAGGAGTTCCGCACCGATCCCATCGCGCTGATGCGGCGGGTGCGCGCCGAATGCGGCGATGTCGGGGCCTTCGAGCTCGCGGGGCGCGATGTGATCCTGCTGTCGGGCGCCGAGGCCAACGAGTTCTTCTTCCGCGCCAGCGACGAGGACCTCGATCAAGGTGCGGCCTACCCGTTCATGAAGCCGATCTTCGGCGAAGGCGTGGTCTTCGACGCGCCGCCCGAACGCCGCAAGGAGATGCTGCACAATCAGGCGCTGCGTGCCGACCACATGCGCGGGCACGCGGCCACCATTGCCCGCGAGGTGGATCGCATGCTGGCCCGCTGGACCGACGAGGGCGAGATCGATCTGCTCGAATTCTTCGCCGAGCTGACCATTTACACGTCCTCGGCCTGCCTGATCGGCCCCAAGTTCCGGGAGCAGCTGGACTCCCGGTTCGCGCATCTCTATCACGAACTCGAGCAGGGCACCGACGCACTGGCCTACGTCGACCCCTACGCGCCGATCGAGAGCTTCCGCCGCCGCGACGAGGCCCGCGCCGCACTGGTCGAGCTCGTACAGGCGATCATGGATCAGCGCGAGGCGAATCCGCCGACCGGCAAGGACGATCGCGACATGCTCGACGTCCTGATCTCGGTGAAGGACGAGCACGGCGTGCCGCGTTTCTCGGCCAGCGAGATCACCGGCATCTTCATCTCCATGATGTTCGCCGGGCACCACACCACCTCCGGCACCGCGGCCTGGACCATCATCGAGCTGCTGCGCCATCCGGACACGCTGGCCACGGTGGTGACCGAGCTCGACGAGCTGTACGCCGACGGCGCGGAGGTCAGTCACCATGCGCTGCGCCAGATTCCGAATCTGGAGGCCGCGCTCAAGGAGGCGCTGCGCCTGCACCCGCCGCTGATCATCCTCATGCGTATCGCCCGGGCCCGGTTCGAGGTGTGCGGGCATCGGATCGAGGCGGGCGACATGGTGGCCGCAACGCCCGCCATCTCCAACCGGATACCGGAGGACTTCCCGGACCCCGACACCTTCGACCCGGGCCGCTATCTGGATCCGCGGCAGGAGGATCTGGTCAATCGCTGGACCTGGATCCCCTTCGGTGCGGGCCGCCACCGCTGTGTGGGCGCACCGTTCGCGCTCATGCAGCTCAAGGCGATCTTCTCGATCCTGTTGCGGGACTGGGAATTCGAGCTGGCCCAGCCGTCGGAGACCTATCGCAACGACCACTCCAAGATGGTGGTGCAGTTGCAGCAGCCGTGCCGCGTCCGCTACCGGCGCCGCCGTCGCTGAGTCCGTCCCGGTCCACAATGATGCCGGCCCCTCAGGAGGCAGCCGTGTCCGCGCCGTCCATTCCCCCCGGATTCGATTTCACCGATCCGGCGCTGTGGGAGACCCGAAACCCCGTCGCAGAATTCGCCAGGCTGCGCCGCACCGCCCCGGTGTGGTGGAACCCGCAGACCGACGCCCAGTCCGGCGGATTCCGCGACGGCGGCTACTGGGTGGTCACCAAACACGAGGACATCAAGGAGATCTCGCGCAACGCGGAGCTGTTCTCCGCCCGGTCCAAGGGCGCGGTGATCCGCCTGCCCGGCGAGATCACGCCCGAGCAGATCGAGCTCACCGGCGCGCTGTTGCTGAACATGGATCCGCCCAAGCACACCAAGATCCGGCGCATCATCTCGAAGGGCTTCAGCCCGCGCGCGATCGAGGGATTGCGCGGCGCACTGGCCGAGCGGGCGGCCGCGATCGTGCGCGCGGCACGGGAGACCGGCGGTGGCGACTTCGTCGAGCAGGTGGCGTGCGAGCTGCCGTTGCAGGCGATCGCCGAATTGCTGGGCGTGCCACAGGAGGACCGGCGCAAACTGTTCGACTGGTCCAATCAGATGCTCAACTACGATGACCCGGAATACGGGGACAACACCAGCACGACCTCGTCGACCATCGCGTCGATGGAGATCCTCGGTTACGCCTGGACCATGGCCGAGCAGCGCCGCGCCGATCCGCTCGACGATATCGTCAGCCGGCTCGTGCACGCCGATCTCGACGGGGAAGCCCTGGGATCGGACGAATTCGGCTTCTTCGTCATCCTTCTGGCGGTGGCGGGCAACGAGACCACCCGCAATGCCATCACCCACGGGATGAAGGCGTTCATCGATCACCCCGAGCAATGGGAGCTCTACCGCCGGCAGCGCCCGCGCACCGCGCCCGACGAGATCGTGCGCTGGGCGACGCCGGTGACCGCGTTCCAGCGCACCGCCACCGCCGACACCGAACTGGGCGGGCAGCCGATCCGGCGGGGCCAGCGGCTCGGATTGTTCTACAGCTCCGCCAATTTCGACGAGGACGCCTTCGACGACCCGTACCGGTTCGACATTCTCCGCGACCCCAATCCGCATCTGGCCTTCGGCGGCACCGGCGCGCACTACTGTGTCGGCGCGAATCTCGCCCGGCTGGAGATCGATCTGATGTTCAATGCCATCGCCGACGCGATGCCCGACCTGTCCGAGGTCGCCGCGCCCGAGCGGCTGCGGTCGGGGTGGATCAACGGCATCAAGCACTGGCGGGTCCGGTACGAGTAGCCGGGCCGCCGTATCGCCGGAGAGATCGCCCGGTGCATACTCGATCGGCGAGGATCGGACGAGAAGCTGTCCCCCGCAATCACATTGGGAGTAGATGATGAAGACCCGCCTGAGCTGCCCCTGCGGCGAATACATTCGCGGCGAGAACGAGGACGACCTGGTCGAGAAGACCCAGGCCCACCTCGCCGAGCGGCACCCCGATCACGACTATTCCCGCGACGAGATCCTCTTCCTCGCGTACTGATCGCGCATTCGGGGAAGTAGCTCATCAGGGCCCGGGGCGCGCCCAGGCGTGGCTCGCCTTCGCCGAGATCCTCGAGAGCGGTCGGCCCGGCTCCGAATGAGCCGGGCTCCCCCACTACTTCGACGGCAACGCGTTCTGCAGGCCGCCCACGTCGGTGATCTTCCATCCCGAATTGCGGTCGACGGTCAGCGAATACGTGACGGTGGTCTGGGCGCCGTCGGGAGTCTGCGCGCTCGTGGACGTCACCGTGAGGTAGGCGTTGACCTTGTAGATTCCGCCGGATTCGGAGATCACGGCCGCGGACAGGGGCGCTGCCTTGGAGCTCCACTGCAGCGGCAGCAGAATCTGTTCGAGTTGCGGTGCGGTGGCGTCGAATTTGGCCGAGAGTTGCGGCGTCGTGCCGGATTGCAGGCGGCCGATCCAGCCCTTCACGTCGTGATAGTCGATGGTGGAGGCACCCAGCGAGTAGTCCGTCGCGATCTGTTCGGCGTGCCGGTCGTCTGCCGCCTTCCCGTCACGGTCGGCGAGAGTGGATCTGGCCGACCAGTACAGCGATGCGAACGTCACCGCTACGGCGGTGAGCAGTGCGATACCGGCGCTGACCAGGACCGTCGACAATCGTATCGACACCGTCCGCGGCGCAGCCGCGCGATCGCCGGAAGCTGGTGAACTGCTTTCCGTTTCGGCCGAGGCGGGTGCTTCATCGGTGAGTGCGCTCATGGTTGTGTCCTTCCGCCCGCGCGGTGATGCCCGACGGTGTCTGTGTTCATTTGATGGCGATCCGGAGATGCACTGCGCCGTCCTCACCGACGCCCTGCAGGGCCTGGTCGATCAACGCGCTGATATCGATGGCGGGTGCGCGACCGACCGCGTCACGCATCGGTTCGAGCACCGGCGCCAGCGGCGCGATGGCGGGACCGATCTTGTCCAGCAGCGCGTTCAGATCGGTGAGGAACGGGACGAGCCCGTCGCCGGTGAAGTAGTCGGGGACCGGCCGGCTTTCGGCCAGCAGTGAGCCCGAGGCGACGATCTGGTTCAGGGTGATGCCGAATTCGCCGAACTTCGGCCCGGCATCGGCGAGCGAGGGGCCGAGCCACTCCATATTGCCGCCGATGGCCTGCATGTCGGCGAACAGCTGCCGCAGGGCGGCGGTGCGGCTGAGCAGCGCGGCGGCGAGCAGGGTCGTCGATCGCTGCAGGGTCTGCACGGCCGCGTCCGTTCCGGCCAGCGCGGTATCGAAGGTGCCGACCAGGCGCGAAATCGACTCGGGATGAACCTGATTCAGCAGCTCCACCACCCGAGTGGACAGAGCCGTGATCGTCATCGGCGTCCTGATCCGGTCGGCCGCGATGGTCTGACCGTTCTGGAGATACGGCCCGGCGGCGGTACCGGGCGCGAATTCGATGTAGGGCTCGCCCAGCGCCGAGAGCTGTTCGATGCGCACATCGCCGGCCACGGGGATGCGGTACCGGTCGTCGATGCGCAGCCGAACCAGCACACCGGCGGGCTGCTTGCGAACCGACTCGGCGCGCCCCACCTGGATGCCCGACAGCAGGACGGGCGTATTCGGCCCCACACCACCCGAATCGGGCAGATGCATCTCGGCGACGATGAACGACCGCCGCGGATCCAGGTGGAGGACGCCCACCGACATGTAGCCGACGCCGAGGACCAGCACCGCGGCGATCGCCGAGAGCGACACTGCCGCACGCAGATTCATCGGACCACACCGATCATCCGGAGGGTGTCGAGAATCCGGCCGGTCTGCTCATCGGGTGACATCGCGGAACCCGCAGCAGGGTCGACGGCGACCTGGACCAGATCGACCTTCGGGCCCCGGTCGACGAAGGGAATGATCCGGTTCTGGATGAGATCCACCAGCCGCTTCATATTGGACGGGGAATCGGTGTCGAGCGGGTGCGCGCCGAAGAGCACGGGCACCACCGCCCGCACACTGCCGTCGAGCGATTGCAGCAGCGGCGCCAGCCATTTCGCGGCGGGTGCGAGCGGGTCCAGCGAGGTGAGCACGAAGATCACGCCGATCTCCGCGTTCACCGCATCGGTGGTGTGCTGCACGCCGTACGGGGTGAGCAGATCGTCGAGCACGGGTGCGTTCTTCCGTAATCCGTCCTCCACCGTCGCCTGCAGGCCGTCGAGCACCGTGTCGATCGAACCCAGGTGATCACCCAGATCCGAAAGATCCGAGCCCAGGATCCCGGCGATGCGCGCCGTGTCCGCCGGATCCTTGGGGAGTATCGCGTTCGCCTGGCGGACGATGCTCTGCATATCCGACACCGCACCGCTGCCCACGAAGGTGGACAGGCCCGCGAGAATGTCCTCGATGGAGGCCGATTGGGTGGTGTTCGCGAGCGGGATCGTCGCGCCCACCGCCAGCTCACCCCCGGCCGGCGCGGCCGGTTCGGTGAGCGCGATGTGCACATCGCCGAGCGGAGTGTCCTGTCGCAGTTCTGCCGTGGTGCCCATCGGCAGTCGCACCGAGGTCCGGATGGCGATGTCGGCGATGGCGTATCCCCGGCGGGCGGGCCGGTCCGCAGCGGCGGCCACGGGGTCGACGAGCGTCACCCGGGTCAGCTGTCCCACCCGGACGCCGTCAGCGATCACTTTGGCGCCCTGGGGAAGATTGAGCACGTTGGCGAATTCGATGTGCAGCGCATAGGTTGGGCCACCCACTCCGGCGCCGGGGACGGGCAGGTCCGCGGGCTGGAAGCCGCACCCGACGGCGCAAGCCACGGTGAGCGCTGCGACCACCGACCGCGCCACGCGGCGTGACGCCTTGCTTGCGCGCCCGGCCGTCATCGCGCACCCGCCGCGGCCAGCAGCGCGGGCAGGGCGGGCACCGTCACCACGCCGCCGGAGTTCCGGCACTCCTGACCGGTGAGTGCCCGCACGGCGGTGCAGATCTGATCCGTGTCCTGTTGCGCGAGCGCGAGTTTCGGCGGTGCGTAGCCGATGGTCGGCTTGCCGGACACCGGGTCGACAGCACTAGCGAACCCGTCCGCCACCGCGGGCGCCATCCGGATCACGTCCGCCAGCGAGCCGACCCCGGACGCGATCCGGTGCGGCAGGTCGGGAATCGACTCCAGTGCGCGCAGCGCGGGCGACCCCAGCATCATGAGCGCGTCGTTGGCCTGTGGCAGGACCTCCGCCAGCGCGGCGACGAGATCGATGATGGGCGGGAACGCGATCGTGTCGATATCACCGAAGGTCTGCGGCAAGCCGGTCACGGTGTCCTGCACCCGATCCCATCCGCCGCGGGCGCGATGCGCGAGTTCGGTGAGCGCGTCCAGCAGCTTGCCGAGATGGCCGATCGCCGCATCGGGCGCCTGCAGCGCCCGGGACAGCGCGAGCAGGATGGCGTTGATCTGGTCACCGGTGCCCGCGGTGGCGTTGTCCAGCGCGTCCAGCCCGTCGGCGAGGGCGGAGCGCTGACTCGGGTCCCGGGTGCCGTCGAGCTTGTCGACCAGGCCCGCGAGGGCCGCGAAGGTCTCCGAAAGGCTCTTGGGTGTCAGGGTTTTGGTGATGCAGTGGTCTGCGTCCCAGCCTGGCCCCGCGGGTTCGGTGCCGATCAGGGCCAGCTTCCGATCGGCGACCAGGGTGTCGCTGACCGTGACCGCGCCGACCTCCGGCGGCAGTTTGCGATCGGCCCGTATCTCGAATCGCACGCGTGCCGAGGTGCCGACGGGCCGGATGTCGGTGACCCGGCCGACCGGCACGCCCATGATGGTGACCGCGCTGCCCTGGTACAGGCCGATGCTGTCGGGCATGTCGGCGCAGTAGCCGCGCAGCTGCGGATGCGGTCGGCTCAGTTTCAGGCCGATGGCGGCGGCCAATACGAGGGTCACGACCACCGTGGCCGACATCAGCCCGCGCGAGGCCAGGATTCTCCTCACCGTCAACATCCCCCTCCCGGAACGGGTACGCACACCGCCGAAACCGCGAGCGTGGCGGCGGACTGGTCGACGCTCACGCCGCCGCCGGCGGGCAGCAGCGGAAGCAGACGTTGTTCGAAGCCGCGCAGGGAATCCACCAGTGCGCCCAGCCGGCCGCCGAGTTCCGACAGCTTCGGGATCGCGTCGGCGAGCGGTTGCGCCCGCTGTTTCAGCGACACGTCCCACGCTCGGCCCAGCGGGGTCAGATCACGCAACACCGCGGCCAGATCCCGCAGCGCCTGAGCCACCTGCACCTTGTTGTTCTGGACGATCGTCTCGAGGGTGCCCAGTGTGGTCAGCAGCCGCGCCAGCACATCCGAATTCTGGTGCAGCGCGGTCAGATACTCGTCGGCGAGGGACAGGGTGCGGGAGATGGCGGCGTTCTGTTTGTCCAGGACCTCCACCAGATCCCCGGCCGCACGGACGGCGACGCGGACCGAGTCCGGGTTCGCGCCGATCGACTGGCCCACGGCGGCGAGATCCTGCCGCAGGACGTCGCCGTCGATCCGCTGGACCGGTTGTATCGCGTCCTGGAAAGCCTGAGTGAGGTTGTAGGGCACGATGACTCGATCAGGCGGTATCACCGACGACCCGAGTGGCTTGCCCCCGGCGGGTTCGACCGCGACGTAGTAGCCGCCGACGACCGTCAGCATGCGGATGTCGAGGGTGGTCTGATCGCCGAGGAACGCCCGCTCCGAGACGGTGAACTCCATGCGGACCCGATCCGCCAGCAGGGTCAGCGATTTCACCTTGCCGACCGGAATGCCCGCGATTCGGACATCGTCGCCGGGCCGGACGGCACCGGCCTGGGTCATCTCCGCCGTATAGGTTCGTTCCGGGGAGGTCCCGGAGATGTAGACGGCGCTGATCGCGATCACCAGCACGACCGCGGCGCAGATGCCGGCGATCCCCCAACGAAGGTCGCGGGCGGACTCTCCCACCGGCGCGCGGTGCGGGTCGTGCGGGGTGCGTCGCCGCCACGAAATCATCTGTGGCATAGGACGATCCTTTGTCCGGCGATCAGCATGCGCAGGGGTTCGGGTGCGGTGGCAGCGCCGTGTGAGCAGGTCATGGCGGCTTCCGGGCCGGTCGCCGGGACGGCCGCCGTCATTGCCTGGATCAGGCCGGGCAGGCGGTCGAAGACCGCTACCGCCTCCCGAGGATCCGGGAACGCCTGTTTCAGCACGGCGTCCAGGTCGTGATCGGGGGCGCCGGTGACGCCCAGCACGGTCAGCATGCTCCGAAGTGGTTGCAGCACCGGGGGAATCTGGTCGGAGAAGCTGACCAGACCGGGCAGCTTGTCGCTGATGGTGACGAACAGGTCGGTGAGGTTCGTCAGCAGTTTCATCGCATTGCCCGATCTGCCGCCGAGGTGATCGGAGATCTGCGACAGGTTGGCCACCAGGGTCGAGAGCACCGCCTGCCGGTCCGAGGCGTAGTGGCTCAGCTTCTCGATGGCGCCCAGCGCCGGTCCGAGCCCGGTCCCGTCACCCTGGATGACGGCGAGCATGCCGGCGCCGAACTGGTTCAGGTCCTCCGGTGACAGTTGCGCCAGCACCGGTTGCAGGCCCTTGAACAGGGTCGTGATGTCGAAAGCGGGGACGGTCTCCGCGGTGCCGAAGACCATTGCCGGATTCCGGTGTGCGCCGGGCCGATCCGGCTGTTCGATGTCGAGATAGCGGAATCCGGTGAGGTTCTGGTACCGGATGGCGATTTTGCTGTTGACGAACAGCGGGTGGGCGCGGGTGACGCTGAACCGCACCCGCGCCAGCGTGCCGTCCAGCCCGACGTCGCGGACCTTGCCGACCTGAACGCCGTAGAGGCGCACGTCGTCACCGGGGCGCAGACCGTTCGCATCGGTGAACAGTGCTGTGTAGGAGTCGGTTTCGCCGCTGACGGGTCGTTCGACGACGCGGAACACGCCCGCCAGCACCACACCCATCAGCGCGGTTGCGAGGGCCACGCGCAGTAGCAGGGCACGGGTGGACATCAGCGGCCTCCCGTCACCGGGTGCGAGCCGAGGACCGCCGCGAGCGGCGTCGCCAAACCGGGCACGCCCGTCAGTTCCACGGATGCGTTCAGCACCGGTCCATCCGGTGTGTCGTGGAACGCCGCGCCGAGCCGGGTGAGCAGTTCGGTGAGCTCGCTCGCGGTGCGGTCCGGCGTGCTGATCGACGCGGACACCTGGTCGAGAATCGTTGTGCCGATGGGCAACAGGCCGGAGAAGTAGCGCTGCGAGGTGCCGAGCAGGGTCGTGGCGGTAGGCAGCAGATCGGTGCGGATGCCGGAGAACATGGCGCCGAATCGGGCCAGCTGTTCCGGGGAGGCGAGCTGCTTGTTCACATAGCTCGCCTCCAGGACGGCCAGACCGCCGGTCAGCATGGGCGGCAGTCCCGCCAGTGCCGAGCCGAATCGGTCGAACAGCAGCGACGGCGGCAGCTGCTGGGTTTCGGCGAACGCCCGGGCGGTGGCGCCGATGGCCTGCAACAGCGGGGTGAACGCGCTGAGGTCGTGTGCGACGGTGCGCAGCAACTCGGTCAGCTGCGGTGTGAGCACGGTGCCGGTCAGTTTGCCGGTGGACTTCAGCAGGGTCGCCAGCGTCGCGTCCCGGACCCGATCGGCCGTCCCGGTCAGATCCACGGTCATCCCGTCGGTGAGCACCGTGCCGCCCGTCGCCGAGTGCAGGTCCAGGGCGCTGATACCGAACAGGTTGCCCGGCGCGTAGTCGACGTTCACCGCGTCGGTGAGGCCGAACAGCTGGGAACCGGTCAGGCTCAACATGATTCGCTGGCGACCACGCCCGGCGACGTCGATGGCGCCGACCGATCCGACGCGCACGCCGTCGAGCCGCACATCGGTCCCGTGCCCGACGCCCGCGCCGACCTGGCTCACCACCAACGCCACATGGATCTCGTCGGCCGGTGCGGATACCGGCCACGCTTGCCGGCCGATGCCGGTGCACACGGCGAGCACGAGCGCGCACACGCCGAATATCCGCGCCCGGCGCGGGCCGACTTCGGTTCCGGGCAGTGCATAAGGTGGCATGGCGTCACCCGGTGAAGGAGATGGGCGAGCGGAAACCCCACAGCACGATGGTGGCGACCATGTCGAGGGCGATGATCGACACCAGGCTCGCCCGGATCGCGCGCCCCGAGCCGATCCCGACGCCCTCGGGCCCGCCGGTGGCGAAAAACCCTTGGTAGCAGTGGATCAACACAACCGCCACCGCGAACAGCATCACCTTGATGGTCGCGGCGATCACGTCCCAGCCGGCGACGAACTGATCGAAGTAATGGTCGTAGGTGCCCGAGGGCGTGCTGTGGACGGTGGTCACGATCACCTCGCACGAGAAGTAGCTGAGTATCAGGGCGACGACGAATGCCGGTGCGACGGCGATGATTCCGGCGACGACCCGGGTGGTCACCACGAACGGCACCGACCGGATGCCGAGCGATTCGAGAGCGTCGATCTCCTCGGAGATGCGCATCGAGCCGATCTCCGCGGTCATCCGGCACCCGGCCTGCGCCGCGAAGCCGACGCCCGCGGCGATCGGCGCGAGCTCGCGCGTCACCCCGAACGCCGAGATGAGGCCGCTGAGCTGGCCGAGGGACAGCAGATTCAGGGCGCTGAAGGCCTCGATGCCGATGGACGCGCCCATCGCCGCACCCAGCAGCAGCATCAGCGGCACCACACCGCCGCCGATGATCACCGAGCCGCGTCCCCAGGTCATGTCGGTGATCACCGCGATCGTCTCGCGCCGGTAGTGGACCAGCGTGTACGGCAGCGACGCGAGCACCTGCCAGCCGAAACCCAGTGCGAAACCGATGGATTCGATCGGGTGCAGCGGATGTACGAGACCGCGGCGGGCCCACCGCGATCCGGCCGGGAGGTAGGACGCCGCCATCACGCCATCCTCACCGGGAAGAACATGGTGACCACCTGGGTGATCGCGGTGTTCAGCACCGCGACCGCCGCCACCGACATCACGACCGCGGCATTCACCCCGTCCGCGACACCGCGCGGGCCGCCCTTGGCCTCGAGCCCGCGCTGACAGGCGATCACCACCACCAGCAGCCCGAAGATCAGGGCCTTGGCCAGCGACACCCAGATGTCGATGGGTGTGGTGAAGGCGCCGAACGATTGCCAGTAGCTGCCCGGAGTGACATCGAGCGCGGCCACCGCCACGGCGAATCCCGAGGCGATGCCGATGCACACGATCAGCACATTGAGCAGCGGGGCGACCAGCATCATCGCGGCGATGCGCGGAACAACCAGGCGCTGAATGGGATCCACGCCCATGACCCGCATCGCATCGACCTCCTCGCGAATGGTCCGCGCCCCGAGATCGGCCGCGATCGCGGCCGCGCCCGCACCACCGAGCAGCATCGCGGCGGCCATCGGCGCACCCTGCTTGATCACCCCGAGCCCACCGGCCGCGCCGATCATCGAGTCGGCGCCCAGCTGCGAGACGATATTGCCGACCTGCGCGGAGACGATGACCCCGAACGGAATCGCCATCAGCACGCTGGGAATGGCGGTCACCCGGATCAAAAACCAAGCCTGCGTGAGCGTTTCGTGCACTGGGAAGCGCAGCCGCACGACATCGATGACACCGATGCGGATCGCGCCGACGCCGATCCGCAATGCGCGCCCCAGTGTGGCCAGGCTCGACAGCACGGTCTCGGCGAAGTTCCGGCGCAGTACCCGCGCCACGGTCATCCCCTCGGCATCCGGCCGCACCGGCATCTCAGCCGTCGACATCGAACCTCCTCGTACGACCGGTCTTTCAACCCTCGAGGGCAAGCCGGACGCCGCGCGCCGACCCCCGCCCCACGGCCGTGTGATCAACCTCGATCTGTGCGCGGGTGACGCTACCATATGAAATGGACCACATTCCAGACACTGGTCTAGAAATGTGCTCGCTCACCAAGCCAGGCGGATTCTGTCGCTGCGGGACACGCTGCTACGCGAGCGCCCGGTGGATAAACGCTTGCAGGGCAGCGTCGATGGGATGGGGCTGCGGCGCGACGGCGGGACGGTTCCAGCGTTGGAGGTTCACAGCGGCGGAGAGTTGGCGGGTGCCGTCGACGCTGGTCATCGAGATTGCGCCGCCGCCCCAGACGGAGCCGTCGTGGCCCCAGCAGGTAGCGGGGCCGGGGGCCGGCAGCGTTTGGAGGCCGAGACCGTAGTCGAGGGTCTTTCCCTCGAACGAGATGACCGGAACGGTGCGCTGCATCTCCGCCAGGGCTGGGCGGCTGATGATTTCACCGGCGAGCAGTAGGCCGAAGAAGTGGTTCAGGTCCGCGACGGTGGAGATCAGTGACGCCGACGGTCCGACCCACGACATGTCGAAAACGCTGTAGTCACGCGGCGGTTCGATCATGCCGAACCACGACTCGTAGTGCAGGGAGTGGGGACCGTCGATGTGCGGTCCGGCCGGGAGTTCGGTGTCGCGCAGCCCGGCACGCTCGATGATGTCGCTGGTGATGCACTTCTCGGCCGAGGTGCCGGTGACCGACTCCAGAAGTTCGCACAGCAGAAGGTAATTGGTGTTCGAGTAGATCCCCGGGGTGCCGCCCGGGGCTCCGGTGGGGGGCGCCGAGACACCCATCTCGATCAGCTCGGTCGGGTGGAAGCGGGTGAATCGGTTGTCGTCCAGGCTGTCCGGCGTCGTCCGCGCCAGGTCCGGAAAGGCCGCGAGTGACGGGTAGGCATGGGGCAGGTATTCGGCGAGGCCGCTGGTGTGGTTGAGCAACATCCGTACCGTGATCGCCGCACCCCGATCCCCGGGAACCAGACGGGGTAGGTAGCGGCCGATCGGTGCGTCGAGCTCGATCTCACCGTTGTCGACCTGCCGCAGTACGGCGGCGGCGGTGAACGTCTTGGTGATGCTGCCGACGCGGTGGCGCATATCGCTCGTGACGGGCCGGCCGGTTGCGACGTCGGCGACTCCGGCTGCGCCACACCAGATCTGGTCACCGGCGCGGACTTCCGCGAAGATTCCCGGCATGCCCGCACGGTGGACGGCGTCCAGGGCGGCCTGCAGCAGCGTGGAATCGAGGGTGGTGGTCACGACATGTGTCCTCTCGTTGTCGATGTCGATGGCCACCACTATCGGCCGGGCTACCCGGCCCGGTATTGGAAAAATTCTCCCCAGGCCCGGTACCGGTGCCGGGCGATGGCGGGCAGATAGTGTGCGGTGAGAGCCCTCGGGGTGTCGTTCGCGAAGATCGATACATCGCGGCACAGGTGAGCCTGATCGGTGTACCCGCACTCCGCCGCCACGTCGGCGGCGGGCCGGCCCGCCATCAGTTTGTCGACGGCATACCGGAATCGGGCCAGCATCGCCGCCCGCTTGGGAGTGAGTCCGATCTGGGACTCGAACCGCGACCCCAGCCGCTTGTGACTGCAGCCGAGCGATCGGGCGAGTTCGCCGATCCGCAAGCGGCCGTGCGCGGACTCGATTCGAAACCAGGCCTCGAGTACCTCCGGGTCCGGCGACCGATTCTGGGTGTCGCACTGTGCCAGAAACGATTTCGTCAGCGCGAAACGCTCGTCCCAGGCCGGGGCGGAGGCGAGCTGCTCGCGCAGTACCCGAACCCGCGGTCCCCAGAGATCCTCCAGCGCGACAACGCCGCAGCCCAAATCGAGTGGGGGAACACCCAACAGGGAGTATGCCTGTATCGGCGACAGGCGAATCTCGATACACGCGGCTCGTTCGCTGCGTACGCGCATGGCCGAGAGGGCGAGCCCGGCGGCGAACCCGTCGAGGGTTCGCCGGCCGATGACATCGTCGACAAGCACCGCGCCGGCACCGAAGCCGATCACCACGGTGACCGCCGTCGTCCCGGCAACCCGGAGGTCCAGTCCGGCCCTGCCCATATCGCGATAACCGATCATCGCGCCGCCCGGCCATCCGGCATCGTCCGGACCCGCGAAATCCCACCCCGTACCGGGCTCGTCACCGAAGTCCACAGCATCCACCCCGTCCAGGCTACAAACCCGGCGGACTCACCTCGGTTACGCGGGGTGGGCCCAGGTCGCGGCAGCAGGCTCGATGCGGGTAATCAGCCGGCCTGGCGCATCAGGCCCTGGGCGGAGACGGACGCCACCAGATCACCGGCCTGGGTGAAGATCTGGATCCGACCGAACATTCGGCCGCCACCGGCGAACGGGCTCTCGCAGTGCAGCAGCAGCCAGTCGTGCATCGTGAACGGCCGATGGAAGGTGACGGTCTGGGTGAGCATCGCGGACGCGCCGCGGCCGCCGCGGCGCGCGATCTCGGATTCCGAATACGGCCGCAACGCGACCGGGCCCAGGAAGCCCTCGCTGCCGTACGCCAGCAGCGCGCGACCGAGGCCGGGCAGATCCGGCGCCTTGTCACAGCGCATCCACACATCCAGGGCCGGCGGTCCCGAGAGCTCGGCCGCGAGCGCGTCCGCTCCGCCGAGTGTCCGCACCTCCCAGGGCAACAGCGCACACGGCAGCTCTTCGCACTCCTCCGGCCCCGGCACCCCCTCGGGCAGGTACGCACCGTGGCTGAGGAAGTCCGGCTCCTCCGCGCTGAGCATCGTCAGCACCCGCGCGTGCTCGCGCCCCTCCTGGGAGAACGAAACCTGGACCGTCCCCAGCGCCCGCCCCGACTGCACCACCTCGACCGCCACATCGACGTCCCGGTCGGCATACCCACCGCGTGGAAAGACGCCGTGCAGCGACTGCACGGCCATGTGCGGCACCGTCCGCTCCGCGGCAACCACGGCCTGCGCGAGCGTCTGACTCCCGAGCGTCGTCGGCAGCGTCGAGGTGACATTGCGAGCACGGAACCGACCCGCCCCGACCTCGGTCAGATCGAGGACATCGAGCAGATCGGCCAGGTCGACCACCGGCCACATATGCGTTCCACCAGCCATTGCGAAATATTTGCACACGCCGGAAAGCACACGATCGGCGATTCCCGATGAGCGGCATGGTGAAGTGTTCGAGCCGGTGGCGATCGCGACCGAGGTCACCCGCGCGACACGAGGGCCGGCTCGGTCATTCACCGTGGGCCGGAGGCGGCCGGGTGTACTGTCTTCGTGGTCGATCCAGGCGTGCCCACCGGGACCCGAACGGCCGAATTGTGTTGAATGCTGCCCTGATTGGGGATGTGGTGAGGTCGTCTCGCGTCAATCGTCAGGTCCGGTCCCTCCGGCTGGCGCTGACTGTCGTTGTGATCGCCGGCTCGCTCATCGGATGCGGATCGCCCTCGGGGACATCACATCCGGCGGAGACGTCGAGCGTTGTCGCCGACGCCGCGGGGTTCGTGCATCCGGGAGTGTTGGAGTCGCGGGGGCAGCTGGATTTCGTGCGGCAGCAGGTGCGGGCGCAGGCGCAGCCGTGGAAGGCGGCCTTCGACACGATGATGGCGAGCCAGTACGCGGGCCTCGGGTACGTGGCGAAGCCGCGGGCAGTAGTTGATTGCGGACCCTACGACCACCCCGACAACGGGTGCAGTGATGAGCGGCGCGACGCCGACGCCGCCTACACCAGTGCGCTGGCGTGGTATCTGACCGGTGACGAGCGCTATGCGCGGAAGTCGATTCAGGTCATGGATGCGTGGTCGGCGACGCTCACCGATCACACCGGCAGCAACGCCCCGCTACAAAGTGGATGGGCGGCCTCGGTGTGGACCCGCGCGGCCGAGATCGTCCGCTACACCTACTCCGGCAGCTGGCCGGATCTGGCTCGATTCCAGGACCTGCTGCGAAACGTATACCTGCCCAAGGTAATCACCGGCTCCACGTCGAACGGCAACTGGGAGTTGTCGATGATCGAGGCCACCCAGGGCATCGGCGTCTTCCTCGAGGATCACCACGCCTACGACACTGCGGCAACGATGTACCTCGATCGCGTCCCCGCCTATATCTACCTCACCTCGGACGGTCCACAACCGCGGATCTCGGTCCGCACCCACGCCTCCACCCCGGATCAGATCACCAAATACTGGTGGGGCCAATCGTCGCTCGTCGACGGCGTCGCACAGGAAACGTGCCGCGACTTCGCGCACACCGGATATGGCCTGTCAGCGATCGCCCACATCGCCGAAACCGGCCGCATCCAACAACACGACCTCTACCCCCAAGTAGCCGACCGCCTCCGCGCCGCCCTCGAACTACATTCGAAATACCAACTCGGACAACCGATGCCGACCTGGCTCTGCGGAGGGCAGCTACAACGCGAACTCGGCCCCGTCACCGAGGTCGCCTACAACGCCCTGCACAACCGAATGCACCTGGACCTCCCCGACACCGAGCGCCTCACCGACAAGCAACGCCCAGCCGGGCTGGACATGTTCTCCATGTGGGAAACCCTCACCCACGCCGACAATCCGGGCTGAGATACCGGAGCCGACCACGCGCTGACCGAACCGGCCGGCGCGGCTGCGTGGAAGATCAACGGGCAGAAGTCATCTGGGCCCCGACCGAACCTCGTCAGCGCGCGGTATAGCCGACGGGCGGGCGCGTTGAACCTTCGTCCACGCTTCAAAGCAGGACAGGTAAACTGCACAGTTAGGCTGTATATCTCACTACGGGGGATCGATGAAGACCGTGCACTTGCGCGTCGATGGACGGCGACGGTCGTTCGCGCTACGGCTACCCGCCGTGCCGCGTGCGGACTTACCGCTGGTGCTGGTTCTGCACGGGAACCGGTCGTCGGTACTCGGACCGCTCCAGCGCTTCGCCGATTCGATATCGCAGCGCACCAACGGATTTGGCGCGTGCACCGATCGGCATGGCATCGCGGTGGCCTATCCGGAGGCTTTCGGCGGAGCCTGGGCGGACGGCCGCGGTGTCACCACCGGTGACCGACATGCGGTGGACGACGTCGCCTTCCTACGGACAGTCGCCAAGTGGTGCGCCGATCACCACGGCACCAGACATGACGGATTGCTGTTGGCGGGCATCTCGAATGGCGCGTTCATGGCGCACCGGATGGCACTGGAGGCCTCCGAATCGGTTGCCGTGTTCGCCGCGATCGCGGGCGGGTTACCCGCCGAGTTGGCCGACCTGCAGCCGACCCACGCAGTCTCAGCGCTGCTGATCAACGGCACCGCCGATCGGGTGGTCCCGATCGAGGGCGGACACTCACGACGCCGCGGCCCGAATGGCGAACTCCGCGGACGGACCCTCTCACTTGCCGACACTGCTCGGCACTGGGCCGAAATCGATCGCTGCACCGCCGAGGAGACGGTCGAAGAACGGCCGGCAGGTTCGGTCCCCAATCATCTGGCGGTAACCCGGCGCGCCGTCGGCGGTGGCGTCGGCGGGACCCGCGTGGAGGCATGGACCATTCACGGCATGGGCCACACCTGGCCCGGCGCGCCCGCCCCCCGCATCCTCGAGCCAATGCTGGGCAAGACCCCACAAAACGTCGATGCAGCTGAAGAACTGTGCCACTTCGCCCTTCCCCTACTCATCCCGGCCGACGACCGCCGACTCTGAACACCAGCAGCCAGTCCGTTCGAGACATCTCATCGCTCCGTCCCCGCAGTCGGCGTATCGACAATCGTGAGACTCGCGGCGAACGTAAATGCACGCTGATGCCGCATACCGCGCTGAGCGAACCGGTCAGCGCGCGGCAGCCGAAGATCGACCGGCCGTGCCGATCCGGGGCCGGCCGAACGCACCATCATGCCGAATGCAGTGCACTCCACGGAAAGTTCCGTCGCTCGACTACCGACTCACCGACACCGGTATCACCGTTCCGGCGTTGCCGGTGATCGGCCCCGCAGCTGGCCTTCGAGATCGTGGCAGTGGAGCCAACGTCCCGAGTCACGAGAGTTAGAGGATGTCGCGTGGGTCGGTGGGACCGGCTGCGGCTGCTGCGTGCACTCTGCCTTCTTCTTCGAAGGTGTGGAAGCCCTCGTAGGTGAGGAAGCCGCGCTGGCCTTCGTCGCGGTTGGGGGTAGCCCGAGGTTGAACAGTGTCTCCTCGGCGGTGTTGTACCAGGTGCCGAGTTTGAGGATCTGCCGTGTCTGCTCGGGCGTCGCGATCGGTCGGCCGAGCTCCTCGGCGAAGCGCACCATCTTGCGGATCATTTCCACGGTGGTGAACCTCTGGCCCTTGACCGGGCCCCACAGGTTTTCTTCGATTCCGGCACGGACGTGCTGACCGAGCGCGATGCACATCGCTGAGATCGGATATACCAGCCGGAACACCGACTGGTAGGTGAAGCACGATCCCTGTGGAGCGCGGCGGATGAGTTCCATCAGGTCGAAGGGGTTCGAGCCGGCCGCGCCGCCGCCGACCATGCTGTAGAACCCATTGACCGGACCCATGTATAAGCCTTGCCGGATGAGTCGTTCGACGATCTCGAGGTTGTGCACGTGGGCCAGCGCGAAGTAGGGCTGAATGCGGTTTTCGCGTAGGCGTCTGAGGTTTTCGATGTAGAACTCCGGCGTGGCGTCGGCGACCATTTGCGAGTACTGCCACATGATGTGCGGATCGGCCATGTGGGTGCCCTCGATATCGTCGACGGTCAGCATCGAGGTGATGTCGTATTGACTGGAGCCGATGGCCACGGTGACCTGGTCGGGCTTGGGGTCCAGCTCGGTCAGCATGTGCCTGGTGTCATAGCTTTGCCATTTGGCGACGGCATCGCCCTCCGGAGCAAACGAGATGGAGCCGCCGACTTGCAACACCATGTCGGGCACGGCCTCGCGCAGCCGGCCGATCTGGGCGCTGTACTCGTCGAAGTTCTTGGAAATCTTGCCGGTTTTCGGGTCACGGACGTGGATGTGCAGCATGCGGGCGCCGGCCTCGAAGCAGTCGACGGCTTTCTGGACCTGCTCGTCCCAGGTCACCGGGATGTCGTCGGGATAGTCCGACGGCATCCACAACGGCCCGTAGGGGGCCGCGGTGATGATCAGCGGTGCCTGGTTCTCGGGGAGCAGTGATCGATCAGTGAAGTACATGTTCTCGCCTCCGAAGCTCTCGGTCGAGATACGTCAAATTCGCGGGTGATGATCGCTGTACTGCTATGTCCCATCCTATGGCCCGATTTCACTCATGCGACTCGACTCGAGACAGCTCATCGGCGAGGATCGCGGCACCGAGGTTGCATGCCTGCACTCCCTGGGCGACACAGAGTTTCAGGACTTCCATGATCTCCTGAGTCGTCGCGCCGGCGCCCAGCGCAGCCTTGATATGGCGTCGAATCCCGGGTGAGTACAGGTGTGTGAACGACGCATCCAGGGCGATGCTGAGAAGCTCGGTCTCTTTGGCGGACATGACCCCGCTGCGATAGATGCCGACAGCGGTCGCCATGAACTCGTCGGTCCATATGGGGTCGAGGTCGAAAAAGGGATTCCACGCCTCATTCCACTGTCCGGCAGCGCGCATCACATCACACGACGGAGTCGGCGGCCCGCCGGTTTCAGACACGGGTTCGCTCCCGCTGGCTTGTACCTGGTCGAGCAGGATCGGCGCGGCGACGCTGCACGAGTGGAGCGAGACCATGGTCGCGCACTTGATCACGAACAGGATCTCGGAGCGCGTCGCGCCGGCGGCAAGCGCGGCACGCATATGCCGCCGCGTCGCCTGCCCATCAAGATTGGTACACGCCACGGCCAACCCGACACTGACCAATTCGACGAACTTCCGGCTCAGGACCCCACTACGCCACGGATTGGTCGCCATCTTGTTGCACGCGTCGGCCCATGCTGGGTCCCACGTCCGCAACAGTGACAAGGCTGATGCATCCCAAGGACCGGCATCGGCCGCGGCAGCGTCCATCGGGTCGGGCATCGACATGTCGTCAGCGGACACAGGTCATCCTCCGTCTGATCGGCGCAGCTCATTGGATGGATCCATACGGTTGGCGATGACGCTTGCATGTAGGAGATTACGGCCACGGGCCAGGCACGATATGACCTGGATACACCGCGCTGACCGAAACGGCCCGCGCGAACCCTCAGAAGATCACCAGCCGAGTGTTGTACACCCGCTGCAATGCGCAGTCATGCCAGCCGAAACGTCCGCCTCTGCCGCAAACCGCGCTGACCGAACGCCAGCGCGGGGCATCGGAAGATCAACGGGCAGAGCGCCATACAGCCGCCGGCCGAACGCACCGTACTGCCGAATGTCGCGCACGGACGTATATCGGACACGATCTCGACTGCGAGCGCCGATTGCGAAGGATCCAGGCTCAACTACAGGTGGTAGTAGACATCGAGTGAGCTTGTTTGTAACCTCGTCCCGAGGCTTCGCACGGTGGAGTGCCGAGGCAGGTCGCGACTCCGAATCGCGTTGGGGAAGAACGAAAGGAGGGCGGAGAACGCGCATGAACGATGCAGCGAATACTTCGGCGACACCAGCGAGGCTCCGTAGGAGCGGTTCAGGTGAACCCCTTCTGCTGCTACACGCGTTCACGCAGACGTGGCATTGCTGGGATGGGGTGATCGACGAGCTGTCGAACGAGTTCGACATTCTCGCACCGACTCTCCCATTCCACTGGGAGGCCCTGTCGGCAACCGGCCGCTGACCGTTGCCGCAGGAGCCGACCATATCGAAACACTGATGGACGAGACTGGTTGGGAGACAGCGCACATCGCCGGCAACTCCCTGGGAGGGTGGATTGCGCTCGAGCTCGCCCAGCGTGGCCGAGCGCGCAGTGTGACTGCCATCGCCTCCGCGGGACTATGGTCGCGCGGCAGCCGCCACGCCGACCGGCTGCGGCGCAAGTTCCAGCTCGGCGCATACCTCGCACCACTGTCGAGGGGGTTCGCGAACCCGGCACTGGCCGCCATCGGCAAGGTCACCACGATGCGTACGTTCTGCCACCGGCCAGGACTTGTCGCGCCCGACCTGGCTGCGATCGTCATGCAATCGGCCGGATACTGCACCGCGCGAGACATCAACGCAATATGGCCGACCGACACAGCGCTGGAGATTCTCGACCGGATCACCACGCCGACCACAATCGTCTTCAGCGCCTGTGACCGCGTGATCCCGCCCTCGCGCTTCGGCGCACAACTGGTCACACCGTCAGCCAGCCGCCAGGTTGTCATGCTGCCCGATGTGGGACACGTACCGATGCTCGAGGCTCCGGACAGGGTAGCTGCCGAAATTCGCCGCACAGCAACAGAACCAGTGGTCGACGCAATTTGAAGTCACCGCGAGAACGTCCGCTACTGCCGCATACCGCGCTGACCAAGTAGGCCAGCGCCGGGCATCGAAAGATCAACCGGCCATGCTGATCTGAGCGCCCTGGACGTCCGCTACTGCCGATGATCGAGCACTCTGCGGGGCACGTACGCGCTGTCGCTTCCGAGAAGTTGTTCCCTCAAAATTTGAAGCATGCTCGTTTCATCATGGCCGTGAAGGCGTATCGTCCGTCTGGCAAGTTGTCACGAGCAAAGGTAGTCAAAATGACCCGAA